>DATMQV010000341.1:0-14477 GCA_035566615.1 Xanthobacteraceae bacterium | reverse complement strand
AAGCCCACCATCTGGATGGGCATGAGCAGCTACGGCCTGCATCTCGCCAATCTTGCCGAGGCGCGCGGGCTCGACCTCGCGGCTCGTTCGGTGGAGACGCTGCTCTGCTCGGCCGAGCCGTTGTCCGACGCCAAGCGCGGGAAGCTTGCGCGCCAATGGGGCGCGCAGGTCCGCGATACGTTCGGCATGACCGAAGCCGGCATGATGGGCGCAGAAGATGAGGCCGGGCGGGGCTTCCGCATTTGGACGGATATGTTCCTGATCGAAGTGCTCGATCCGGACTCTCTCGAGCCGGTCAAGGAGGGCGCGGTTGGCGCGCTGGTGGTGACCCCGCTCTGGACCAACACCGTCACGCCGTTTCTGCGCTGGAGCTCCGGCGACCTCGTCGCCTGGCAGCGCGGTGATGACGCGTCGGGCCCGTTCTCGGTCTTCCCGCTGGTCAAGCACGCGCACCGCACCAGCGGCTTCTTCAAGATCCGCGGCATCAACGTCAATCATGCCGACTTCGAGGATTTCATTTTCCGCAACATCGACATCGGCGACTTCAAGGCCGAGCTGATCACCGAGCGCGATCTCGAGATCTTGCTGGTGTCGGTCGAAGTGCGCTACGGCGTCGATCCGGCGGCGGCCGCCGAACGCCTCAAGGCCGCGGTGCATGAGCAGTTCGAGTTGACGCCGCGGATCGTCGTGGTCGAGACCGGTGCGCTCGCCAAGGAATTCGAGGCGAGCGTGAAGATGCCTCGCTTCGTCGACCGCCGGCAGTAGAACCAGAACATGATTGTTGCTATTGCAGCGGCCTTCGCTCGCGCCTCGGGATGACGGATAAAAGCGCCGCTTCAGAAGACAGCTACATTCGGTTTGTGAGGACTTCATCGCATGCAGCAGGACCCGTTTACACCGCCCAAGGCCGCGTTTACTCGCAGCGTTCCGATCCGCTTCTCCCATTGCGATCCGGCCGGCATTGTCTACTTCCCGCATTATTTCAACATGTTCAACGGGCTGATCGAGGATTGGTACACCGAAGAGCTCGGCTACAATTACGCCGAGATCATCATGGGCAGTCAGTTCGGATTCCCGTTCGTGCACATTGAATGCGACTTCAAGGTTCCGAGCCGGATGGGCGACGTGATCGATCTCACTTTGCTGGTCGAGCGTATTGGCCGTACGTCGCTCGGCATCGCCATCGTCTGCCATCGCGACGGCGTCGAGCGGCTGCGCGCCCGCATGGTCACCGCCATGATGTCGATTGCGACCCGCAAGCCCGAGCCACTGCCGCAGCCGCTGCGCGAGGCGATCGAAGCTTACCGCGCGCGGACTACGCCGGTGTGAAATCTGCCAAAGCGGTTGCTCTCCGAGCCGCTGAGTGAGCGGGTTTGGTTCGCGGGCGAGGCGCTCAGCCAGTCCTTTGGGGCACCGTAGGCGGGGCCTGGCAGGATGGCGAACGGGCGGAGGACGCCGTGCTCGCGCGATTGAGCAAATGAATGCAAGCATGGGGTTCACGGCTTGCTTGCTCGGAAGAATAAACGCGAATGCGCGAGCGTCGCGTTCGTGCCCCGGTCTATGCAAAGGTGTGCGCACGCCGGCACCTGTCAAGCGCCCGACGCCGCTCCGCGGCTTCAATCATCGAGTCGTCTTAGTACCGTCACGGTGAGCGAGCGCCGGTAGGCGAAACCGAGCTTCCGGTAGAGCGCGGCGGCGCTGGTATTGTCACTGAAGATATGCAGGAACGGCGTCTCGCCGCGCGCCAGTATATTTCGCATCAGCGCGCTGACGAGGAGAACGGCGTGGCCGCGACCACGGTGATCGGGATGGGTGCACACGGCTGAAATTTCCGTGAAGCCGTCGAACCGCATGCGTTCGCCCGCCATCGCCAGCAACTGATCGTCGCTGCGGATGCCGATATACGATCCGAGCACGATCGTTCGTTGCGCGAATGGGCCAGGCTTGGTCAATTCCGCCAACTGCATCATCGCGGGCACATCGGCGGGCGTAAGCGACGCGAACTCGCCCGCGACCGGCGCGATCTCGCTTCCCACATAAACCATCTGTTCGATCGCCTTGTGCATGAGGACAGCCAAGTCTCGGCCCGGCGATACGGGCATGGCGTCGAACAGCCCGACTACATCACCCGGTGCCATGAGGGCCGCCAGCGCTTCCAAGCACGCCGCGGAGACTTCGCGGACGCCGGCCATCGGCGCGATGTCGGGCCGGTAGCGGCAGGCAAGATCATTGCGGAGCGCGAAACCGGAATGCGTTGTGGTCAGGGCCGACCAGGGCGGTCGTTCGAGCTGTCTCGGATCGCCGCCCGTCGGCGCCGCCGCTATTCCGTGCTCGCCGGCGTGCAAAGCACCACCATCCGCCGCGCCGGACGGCGTCATCTCTTGTTCCCCAGCATGGCGCTGCGCATGAAGAACATGCGGGCAAGCTTCTCAGCGCCGACAGCCTCGGCGATGGCGCGAACTGCGAAAAACGGAATGAGGATGAGAAACATGATGATGCTCGTCGCGATCAGCTGATGCGGTGTTCCACCGCCCAGCTGCGCGACCGTCTCGGACACGTTGCGATGATGGAAGAGCCCCACCGCCACCTCTTCGCCGGCATTCAGAGCGAGCAGCAAGACGAGGAACACGATCGAATTGTAGAGCGTCGGCCAGATCAGCGGCAGCGACTTGAACCATTCGCCCGCTCGCAGCGCTCGCCCGAGCAGGATGAATTTCGCGCAAATCAGCGCTTTGGCGGCGGCAAAACCGAATGGCGCGAATTCGATGCCGTGCGCTTCCAGGATGGACGCTTTCAGATAGGACAAAGCCGTGAAGCAGACGAACAGATAGACGGCGATGATGGAGAATTCCTTCGCTTCGTCCGTCACTCGTCGGATGAGGTGCATGACGCCGCCCCCGCAGTCGTTCGTTGTTCGCGACCGCGCCTAGCCGAAGCGCGCGATCACGTCGTCAGGTATCGGACGCGCGCTGATTTTCTCCGGATCGTTCTTGTCGCGGACCGCCCAGACCCGCGTCTCGCCGCCGATCACCGCAACTTCGCCGCCGTTCAAGACTTGGTGCTCGACCTCGAAGCTCGAGCGGCGGAATTCGGCAATGCGCGAGGCGATCTCGATGCTGTCGCCGAAGCTCAGGGTCTTGCGGTAATCGAGCCGCACGTCGACCAGCGGCAAAATGCCGAAGACGTTGAGGAAATCCTGCCGGTTGACCCCGAGCGCCGCCTCGAACAGCGACCAGGTGCCGTTATCGAAATATTCAAACAGGTGCTTGGGCGTCACCATGCGGGCGGGATCGCAATGGCCGAATTCAACGATCATCTGCCGGCGAAAGACGAAAGTCGTCAAAGGTCGTTCCTCACTCAAAAATGCCTGTGCGCACATCCCATTTTCCGAAGCGTGCGGAACCTGCGGCACGTTCTTAGGCGAACTTCGCCAGCAAGGGAACACTCGCAAAAGCGGAGTTTGCGGCGCTGTTCGGATTGCGACCTCCTCCGGGCATTCGCGGCCTTGACCGCCGCATCCAAAAATCTGCCGCGCTAGCGGCCTGCGATGAATTCTGCAAAGCTCGGGCTTGGCCTTCTCGCTTCGCGCGACGAGGCGGTTACGCGCTCCGGCAGCACACCCTGATCTCCCGGTACACGGCGATGGAGGCCATGGTGCAGAACAACGATTGGCCGCGGAGCTAAGCGCTACGTCGCCAATGAGGGGAGGTCGAGATGGCCAACTTCGTTCTCGTTCATGGCGCCTGGATCGGCGGCTGGTATTGGCGTCCGATTGCACAAAAGCTGCGGGCGGCCGGCCACGAGGCCTATGCGCCGACGCTGACCGGGTTAGGCGAGCGCATCCATCTGATGAACCCGAGCATCAATCTCGACACCCACGTCACCGATGTCGCGAACGTTATCAAGGAAGAAGGCCTGTCGGACGTCGTTCTGGTCGGCCACTCCTATGGCGGCATGGTGGTGACCGGCGTCGCCGATGCGCTGCCCGGCAAGATTACATCCTTGGTCTATCTCGACGCCTTTGTTCCGAAAAACGGCGATGCCCTGGTCAACTTCGTGCCGCCTGGAAGCCCGCCTCCCGCATTCGCGAGCGAATATACGCTGGCGCCCCTGCCGGCCAGCATTTTTGGCGCCAGTCCGGAGGTTGCGGCTGCGGTCGACGCGCGCACGACGCCGATGCCAATCGCCTGCTTCACCCAAGCGCTTACGCTCAACGGCGGCATCGATCGGGTCAAGAAGAAGACCTATATCTACTGCAACGTTCCGGCACCGACGACGTTCACGCAGTTTTACGAGAAGCTGAAAGACGACCCTGATTGGCGCATGCACACGCTGCCCTGCACGCACATCGTCCAGATGGAAATGCCCGAAGAGCTCACGGAGCTTCTGCTGCAGGCAAGCGCGTAAACTACAATGCCGGCTCGCCCGCAATATAGCACTGCCGCACCGCGCGATCGTCGCCGAGGGTCATCAGCACGAACAACTCTTCTTCGAGGTTGCGCGCCGTTTCCATGCGGTGCGCCATGGCGGGGGTGGCGCGCGCGTCCAGCACCACCAGATCGGCGAACGCACCCGGCGTAATGCCGCCGATCTCGTTCTCAAGGCCGAGCGCCGCTGCGTTGCCGCGCGTCATCAGGTCGAAGGCTGCGAGCGCCGGCAGGTTCTGGCCTCTGAGCTGCATCACCTTGTAGGCTTCCGCGGCGGTGCGCAGCATCGAATAGGACGTGCCGCCGCCGACGTCGGTTGCAAGCGCGATACGCACGCCCGCCGCAGCGAGCCCGTCATAATCAAACAGCCCGCTGCCGATGAACAAATTCGACGTCGGGCAGAAAACCGCGACCGATCGGTTGTCGCGCAACAAAGCGATTTCGTCTTTGCCGAGATGGATACAATGGCCGAGCAGCGAGCGCGGGCCGAGCAGGCCGAAGCGGTCGTAGACGGCGGTGTAGCTCGGATCGTTCGGAAACAGCTTTTTGACGGCGGCGATCTCGTTGAGATTTTCGGCGAGATGCGTCTGCATCAGCACGGTCGGAAACTCGGCGAGCAGCGCGCCGAGTTCCGCGAGCTGCTCCTCGGTCGAGGTGATGGCAAAGCGCGGCGTGACTGCGTAGCGCTGCCGGCCCTTGCCGTGCCAGCGCCTGATCAAGTCGCGGCTGTCCGCGATGGCGGTGTTCGCGGCCGCCAACAGCCCCGGCGGGCCGTTGCGGTTCATGACCGCATTGCCGGCGATCATGCCGGCATTTCTTTTGTGCGCGGCCGAAAATAAAGCTTCCGCCGAGCCCGGATGCGCGCTGCAATAGGCAACCGCCGTGGTGGTGCCGTTGCGCGCCAGTTCGTCGAGGAAAAAGTCGGCATTGCGGGCAGCATGCGCAGGATCGCCAAATTTCTGCTCCTCGACGAAGGTGTATTTCTCCAGCCATTCGAGCAATTGCGCGCCGTAGGAGGCGATCACCTGGGTCTGCGGATAATGGATGTGCGGGTCGATGAAGCCCGGCATGATCAATAGATCGGAAAAATGCTCGCCGGGAAGTCCGGCAGGAAGCTGCGCCATCAATTGCGCCGCCGGCCCCGCCGCTTCGATCTTGCCGTCTTTCACCAGGACAACGCCATCCTCGATATAGCGATAGCTCTGCGCATCGCCGACGCCGTTCGGCGCGCGCAGGAAGGTCAGCAGCCGGCCACGGATCGCGCGCAAATTTCAGCTCCGCCTGCTCGATTGACCAATGACCATCACTGCGCGGGCGCGCCGGCGGCAAGCCACGATGCGAGCGTGAGGCGCTCGTCGGGCGTCATCTCGGTGATGTTGCCGGGCGGCATCGCGTCCGAGCGCACCGCGGCGGCCGCGATCAGCGGCGCGTGCAGGCGGATATGCTCGTCAGTGTCGAGCAAGACGCCTTTAGGCGGTGCCGCGAGCCCCGCCCAGACCGGCTCGGCCGCGTGGCACATGGCGCAACGCGACATCACGATATTGCTGACATCGGCGAATTTGGGCGCAGGTGGCAGCGCGCCAATGGTCAGCGTGCGCGGCCCTGCCGCCGAGAGCCAGGCGACGGCGGCCATGCCGGCGGCTGCAACGCCCCAGGTCCACCATGGGCTGCCTTTTCCCTCGTGACGCGAATTGAAGAAGTGCCGGATCACCGGACCGATCGCCAGCACGATGGCGACGATCAGCCAGTTGAAACGAGTCGCGTAGAACAGCGGATAGTGATTGCTCAACATCAGAAAGACGACCGGCAGCGTCAGATAATTGTTGTGTACCGAGCGTTGCTTGCCGAGCGCGCCCCAGCGCGGATCTGGAGTCTTGCCGGCGAGCATCGCGGCGACCGACTTCTTCTGATAAGGAATGATGATGACGAACACATTCGCCACCATGATCGTGCCGATCAGCGCGCCGATCTGGGTGAACGCGCCGCGCCCGCTGAATACGTGGATGAAGCCATAGGTCAGCGCCACGAGAAAAACATAGCCGACCAGGGCCAGCGCCACCTCGTGATTGCCGAGCGGCGATCGGCACAGTCCCTCGTAAGCGAGCCACGCGACCGCGAGGCTGACGAACGCAATGACCGCCGCCTGCACAGCGGTGAGATCGAGCACCGATTTGTCGATCAGGAAGAGGTCGGCGCCGAGATAGTAAACCAGCACCAGCAGGGCGAAGCCAGACAGCCAGGTCGTGTAGGCTTCCCATTTGAACCAGGTCAGGCTGTCCGGCATCTGCGCCGGCGCCACCAGGTATTTCATCATGTGGTAAAAGCCGCCGCCATGGACCTGCCATTCGTCGCCTTTGACGCCGGGCGGCAGCCCGGGCCGCGGCCGCAGGCTCAGATCCAGGTGGATGAAATAGAACGAGCTGCCAATCCACGCGATTCCAGCGATGACATGCAGCCAGCGAAGGACGGCGCTCGCCGATTCAGCGAGTATTAGCTCCAAGACCTATTCAGCTCCAAGACCTGTTAGCTCAAGCCGTGGGGCTCCCCTCGTTTGACCCCGGCACATTCACCATGACAGACCCAACGCAACAGGCGCAAGCTTATCGCCGTGGCGTCGTTTTAAGCAACTTTCTGTGCATGCCCGCTTTTGCTGGCGCCGATTTTGTCGGATGATGCGAGGCGACAGGAGCGGGCGCGTGAACCGATAATGGAACGATCCTTGCAACGAAGCCTGCAAGAAGCCTTGTAAATCCAGGGTATGCGCGGCGATCTCAATGCTTGATGCGTCATCACAAGCCGGTTCCTCCTTGTCAGCGCCGCTGCTCAGTGCCGTTTCCATAAGCAAGCGCTATGGCGATTTCCTCGCCAATGACGGCATCGACCTCGATCTGTTCCCGGCCGAAATCCACGCGCTGCTCGGCGAGAATGGGGCGGGCAAATCGACCCTCGTGAAGGTGATGTATGGCCTGATCCAGCCGAGCGGCGGGGAACTGCGGTGGATGGGCGAAAAAGTCGTGCTGTCCGGCCCGTCCGAGGCGCGCGGGCTCGGCATCGGCATGGTGTTCCAGCATTTCTCGCTGTTCGAGAACCTGACGGTCGCCGAGAACGTAGCGCTCGGCTTGCCGCCGACCGAGTCGTTTGCCGCCATTTCGGCGCGGCTTGCGGAAACCGCGCGGGTCTACGGCCTGCCGCTCGATCCCAAGCGCGAGGTGTGGCGGCTGTCTGTCGGCGAGCGCCAGCGCATCGAAATCGTGCGCGCGCTGATGCAAAATCCGAAGCTTCTCATTCTCGACGAGCCGACCGCGGTGCTGACACCGCAGGAGGCGGATCAGCTGTTCATCGTGCTCGAGCGGCTCAAGAGCGAAGGCCGCACCATCCTCTACATCAGCCACAAGCTCGAAGAGGTGAAGCGGCTCTGCGATACGGCGACGATCTTGCGGCTCGGCAAGAAGGTCGCGACCTGCAATCCGCGGCAGGAAACGGCGGCGTCGCTGGCGCGTATGATGGTCGGCGCCGAAATCGACGAGGTGAAAGCGGCCGCCAAACACAGTGTCACCGTGCCGCGTCTTCTGATCCATAAACTCTCGCTCGAGCCGGACGATCCGCACGGCACGCGGCTCAAGGAAGTCTCGCTCGAAGTGCGCGGCGGCGAGATCGTCGGCATCGCCGGCGTCGCCGGCAATGGCCAGGACGAATTGTTCGCCGCGCTTTCGGGCGAGCGACTGTCGCCGAGCGACGGCAATATCGTGATCGACGGCAGGGCCGCGGGCCTACTCAACGTCAACGACCGCCGGCGCATGGGCGCGGCTTTCGTCCCTGAAGAACGGCTCGGCCATGGCTGTGCGCCGCGCATGAAACTGTCCGAGAACGCGCTGCTTACCGGGCACGCGGCGAGCGGCATGGTGAAACGGGGCTTCATCAACAAGCTCGCGACGCTTGCGCACGTCGATCGCACCACCAAAAGCTTCGACGTGCGCAAGGCCAAGCGCGATCCGGAAGCCGTCAGCCTGTCCGGAGGCAATCTGCAGAAATTCGTGGTCGGCCGCGAAATCCTGCGCGAACCGGGCGTCCTCGTGGTCAGCCAGCCGACCTGGGGCGTCGATGCCGGCGCCGCCGCCGTCATTCGCCAAGCACTGGTCGATCTTGCCGGCCGCGGCTCCGCCGTGCTGGTCATCAGTCAGGATCTCGACGAGCTGGCGGAAATCGCCGACCGCATCGCGGTGATGTTTCATGGCAAGCTGTCGGCGCCGCTTGAAGCCGCGCAAGCCACGCGCGAACGGCTTGGATTGCTGATGGGCGGCGCCGATCCCGGCGCGCACAACGGCGAACAAGAGGCCAAGTATGCAGTTGGTGCTTGAACGCCGGCCCGAACGGTCAGCGGTGATCGCGGTCGCATCGCCCTTGATCGCCGTGGTGCTGACGATCATCACCTTCGCGATCCTGTTCGCGATCATGGGCAAGAACCCGGTGTACGCGATCTGGGTCTATTTCATCGAGCCGCTGACCGACCCGTTCGCCCTCCAGGAGATCGCCGTCAAGGCGACGCCGCTTGTGATGATCGCGGTTGGGCTCGCGCTCTGCTACATCGCCAACATCTGGAACATCGGCGCCGAAGGCCAGTTCATCGCCGGCGCAGTGTGCGGAAGTTGGCTTGCCGTGCGCACCAACGGCACCGATGTCGGCCATTGGGTGCTGCCGGCCATGCTCGTGCTCGGCGCGCTCGGCGGCGCGCTCTATGCACTCATTCCGGCGATCTGCCGGGTGTATTTCGGCGCCAGCGAAATCCTCACCAGCTTGATGCTGGTTTACGTCGCCAATCTCGGCATGGATTATCTGGTGCGCGGGCCGTGGCGCGATCCTCAGGGGCTGAACTTCCCGACCACCGCCGCCTTCGATCCGGCCGCTTCGATCCCAACCTTGTTCGAGGGCGTCGGCCGCCTCCATGCCGGCTCGGTCCTCACGCTCATCGCCGTCATGCTTGCGGCGGTGTTGCTCGGCCAGACGATCCGAGGATTCGAGATCCGCGTCGTCGGCGCCGCTCCGCGCGCGGCGCGCTTCTCCGGCTTTAACGCCGATCGCCTCGTCCTCTTCACCTTCGCGATTTCCGGCGCGCTTGCCGGCCTTGCTGGCATTATCGAAGTGGCGGGACCGATCGGCCATCTCGATCCCGGCGTGTCGTCGGGCTACGGCTTCACCGCCATCATCGTCGCCTTTCTCGGGCGGCTTAATCCCGTCGGTATTCTGGTCGCCGGTCTCTTCCTTGCGCTCACCTTCATCGGCGGCGAAAGCGCGCAGATCTCGATGAAGGTGCCGCTCGATCTCACCAAGGTGTTCCAGGGCATCCTGCTGTTTTACGTGCTGGCCTGCGATTCGCTCATCGTCTACCGGATCCGCGTGTTGCGCTCCGTCCGAAAGCCCGCGCATGCTGCTGCTTGAGGCCATCATCCTGTCGGTGATCGCCGCCTCGACGCCGCTCTTGCTGGCGGCGTCCGGCGAACTGGTCGTCGAGCGCTCGGGCGTTCTCAATCTCGGCGCCGAGGGCATGATGATCATGGGCGCCGCCTGCGGTTTTGCCGGCGCCTATATGAGCGGCTCGACCCTCGTCGGCGCGCTCTGCGGCATCCTTGCCGGCGCCGGCATGGCGGCGATCTTCGGCATTCTCACGCTCGGCCTTGCGGTCAATCAGGTCGCGACCGGATTGGCGCTCACCATTCTCGGCGTCGGATTATCCGGCCTGATCGGCGCCGGCTTTGTCGGCACCAAGATCGTGCCGGCGCCGCCGCTCTATTTACCTTACCTGACCGACATTCCGTTCATCGGCCGCATCCTGTTCGGCGAGGATGCGTTCGTCTACTTCTCGGTGGCGCTCGTCATCGCCATCTGGCTGTTCCTTTACCGCAGCCGCCCCGGCCTGGTGCTGCGGGCAGTCGGCGATAACCATGCCTCGGCGCATGCGCTCGGCTATCCGGTGCTCCGCATCCGCATGCTGGCGGTGCTTTTCGGCGGCGCCTGCGCTGGCCTTGGCGGCGCCTTCCTGCCGCTCGCCTATACGCCCTTCTTCATTCCGGGCATGACCGCTGGCCGCGGCTGGATCGCGCTGGCGCTGGTGGTCTTTTCCTCGTGGCGGCCGGGCCGGCTGGTTATCGGCGCCTATCTGTTCGGGGCGGTCAGCATCCTTCAGCTCCACACCCAGGCTTTCGGCCTGGGCATCCCGTCGCAGTTAATGTCGGCGCTGCCCTATCTTGCCACGGCCATCGTTCTCGTGTTGATTTCACGGACGCGCGGCACCGCCGGGTCCGCTGCGCCTGCGTCGCTCGGTCAGGTCTTTGTGCCTGACCGCTAGAGCATGATCCCGAAAATGGAGAACGGCTTTCGGAAAAGATCATGCTCGAACGAAAGAGTAGGGCCGGATGGCGGTTCGCCATCCCGCGCTACCGTGTTGAACGTGCTGCGGGCGTTTCGCGCCGCGGAGAAACTGAACGAGGCGGAAGCGTAAGCACCTCCGTCTCTGCTAACCCGGAGTAAAATCATGAAGAAATGGAACATCGTGGGGATGGCTGCGGCCGTAGGGATCGCCGCCATAACGTTCCACGCCTATGCAGCGGACAAGCTGAAAGTCGGCTTCATCTATGTCGGCCCGATCGGCGACCTCGGCTGGAGCTATCAGCACGATCTCGGCCGCAAGGAGATGGAAAAGGCGCTCGGCGACAAGGTCGAGAGCACCTATCTCGAGAACGTGCCGGAAGGCGCCGATGCCGAGCGCTCGATCGAGCAACTCGCCCGTACCGGCCACAAGCTGATCTTCACCACTTCGTTCGGCTTCATGGACGCGACGCTGAAAGTCGCCAACAAATATCCGAACGTGTTCTTCGAGCACGCCACCGGCTTCAAGCGCGCCAAGAACATGAGCACCTACGCGGCGCGCTTCTACGAAGGCCGCTACATCCAGGGCCAGATCGCCGCCAAGATGTCGAAGTCCGGCATCATCGGCTACATCGTCTCGTTCCCGATCCCGGAGGTCATCTCCAACATCAACGCGACGATGCTCGGCGCGCAGTCGATCAATCCGAACATGAAAGTGAAGATCGTCTGGGTGAATTCCTGGTTCGATCCGGGCAAGGAAGCCGACGCCGCCAAGGCGCTCGTCGATCAGGGCGCCGACATCCTGACCCAGCACACCGACTCGCCAGCCGCTACTCAGATCGCCGAGCAGCGCGGCGTGCACTCCTTCGGCGAGTCGACCGACATGATCAAGTTCGGTCCCAAAGCCCAGCTCACCGCCGACACGGACTATTGGGGCGGCTACTACACCAAGCGTGCCAAGGACGCGCTGGAAGGCAAGTGGCAGTCCGAGGACACCTGGGGCGGCCTCGACTCCGGCATGGTCGTGATGGCGCCCTATACCAACATGCCTGACGACGTGAAGAAGATGGCAAAGGACACGGAAGAGTCGATCCGCTCCGGCAAATTCCATCCGTTCAAGTGCCCGATCCAGGATCAGGACGGCAAGACGGTCGAGTGCAAGGGCGGCGACCATCTCGATCCCAGCCAGATCCTGAGCATGAACTGGTACGTCAAGGGCATCGACGACAAGATCCCGGGCAAGTAATCGTCTGACTAGGATCTGAAAACCGAAATGGCCGGGCTCAGCCCGGCCATTTTTGTTTAGAGAGTGCAACCACGTATCGTCCTGTCGCCACAACCGGCGTCATTGCCGGGCTTGACCCGGCAATCCATGCTGAGGTTTGGCTTGGCGGTGCAGTGCTGTAACTCTCAAACGCGACGCGCCCCTATGGATGTGCGGGTCAAGCCGCGCATGACCAGGTCGGAGATTTGCTTGGCCGCTCCGCGCAGCCCTTACTTCGCCGCGTAGGCGTCGAGCTCGGCGAGGTATTGATTTTTGCTCGCACGCGGCAGCCAGGTGCTTTCGAAGGCGTTGCGGGTGAGCTGAACAAGCTCCTTCGGTCCGAGTTCGGCTTCCCGCTGCGTGCATTCGAAATTCTCGTTCATGTAGCCGCGGAAATAGGCCGGATCGTCCGAATGAACGGTAGCGCGGATGCCGAGGTCGAGCATGCGCTTGATCTCCTTGGCCTTGCTGCCGTTGGTGACGAAGGCGTTGGAGACCGGGCAGATGGTGAGCGCCAGTTGGCGCTTCGCCACTTCGTCGATCAGCGCGTTGCTGTCGAGCACATTGACGCCGTGATCGATGCGGTCGACGCCGATCTCTTCGAGAACCTGGCGGATATGCTCGGTGCTGTTCTGCTGATCGACGTCGCAATGCATGGTGAGGAAGTAGCCCTCGCGGCGGGCGCGCGTGAACACCTCCTTGAACTTCACCGGCGGATTGTTCTTCTCATCGGAGTCTAATCCGACGCCGATGATCCATTCGCGGTACGGCAGCGCCTGCACCAGCGTCGTCATGGCGAATTCGGCGCTCCAGTCGCGCAGAAAGCACATGATGAGCTGGCTCTTGATGCCGAGGACACGCTCGGCGTCGGTCTGCGCGCGGCGGATGCCGCGGATCACCACGTCGAACGGCACGCCGCGGCCGGTGTGCGGCTGCGGATCGAAGAACATCTCGACATAGCGCACGTTCTGAGAATGCGCCTTGGCCAGGTAAGCGAAGGTGAGGTCGTAAAAGTCCGGCTCGTGCACCAGCACCCGCATGCCTTCGTAGTAGATCTTGAGAAACGAAGGCAGGTCGTAAAAGTCGTAAGCGGCGCGCATCTCCGCCACGTCCCGATAGGGCAGGCTCATGCCGTTGCGCTTCGCCAACGCGAATTTCATTTCCGGCTCGAGTGTTCCCTCCAGGTGCACGTGCAGCTCGCATTTGGGCATGCCCGCAATGAAATCGCGCAAATCGCTCATGGGATTCCCCTCCGTCTCGTTCCTCTCACGTTACGCCGCACAAACGGCCGATGCCAGCGGGACTAGAGCGCGATGGCTTTAAATGGGATCGACGTCGCGCTCTAGTTCTTTGGTGGAGCATGATCTTTTCGGAAAACCGGGTTCCACTTTTCCGGATCATGCTCTACAGCGTCTCCGGCATTGGCACGGCCGCGCCGTCGGCGAACGAGAATTGCGGAATGTGGCCGAGACCATGGACCAAACGGGCATCGGCGCCGAGCGTCTTCTTCCAATCATGGCCTTCGGTCAGGATCACGCCGGCGCCGACGATCTCGGCGCCCGCCGAACGCGCCAGCGCGAACGTCGCCGCCAAACTCGATCCGGTCGCCACCACGTCATCGACGATCGCGACGCGGCGGCCGGCGAGCAACGGCACCGATCGGCGGTCGAGCATCAAGCGTTGCTTGCCGGCGGATGTCACCGACTCCAGTTCCTGCACCAGTGCATCGGCCAAATGAATCTTCGGCGATTTCTGCGCGATGACGTATTGGTCGAGGCCGAGTGCGCGCGAGACCTCGATCACCACCGGAATGCCGAGCGTCGCCGCGCCGACGATGATGTCGGGCTTGAGCGGCCGCAAATGCTCGGCCAGCGCTTTGCCGATGCGCTCGCCGAAACGCACGCCCATGTCGATCACCATCAACAGCGAGATCGCGAGCTTCGGATTGATCGGTACGATCGGCAGCGTGACCGGCTCGCCGGCGATATCGACGGTGTAGGTTTGCATACGCGGTGGTTCTCCCGAGCTAAAGCCTTCCGGGCTCGGCCTATGGCCGCCCCGAAATGACGGTCACGCTTGCAATTTCCGCGCCGCCGCCGAGTGGCGACGGATTAGGTCGGCGACGTCGAGGCCGGGAATTTGCCCATTCTCCACGACCCAACGCCCCCCGACCATGACGCGATCGGCGCGATGCGCGCCGCACAAGACAAGTGCGGCGAGCGGATCGCCGCTGCCGGAAAACCGCAGCTCGTCGAGGCGGAACAGCGCGAAGTCGGCCTGCATGCCGACCCCGATTTCGCCGACATCCGCCCGTCCGACGCAGGCTGCGGAGCCTTTGGTCGCCCAGCGTAGCGCGTCGCGATGGCTGACCTTGCCGATACCATAGCGCCCGCGCTGCAGCAGAAAGGCGGCACGCACCTCCT
>DATMQV010000340.1:0-7122 GCA_035566615.1 Xanthobacteraceae bacterium | reverse complement strand
CCGACCGCCAATCGTGGTCGGCGGGGATGTAATCCATGTCGGCGGAGTATTCGGAATAGCTGCCCCAAGGGTCGCGCACATAGTGGAAGTAGTTCGAGCCCAGCACATGACGGCCGAGTCCCCAGCCGGCGGTGTAGCCTTTGCCGGCCATCTGCATGGCGCCGAGACCGATCTCCTGCACGGCGCCGACATCCCAGCTGCAGTGATGCAGGCCGGCGCCGCCCGAGCGTGCGAACGCGACCATGTGATGGTCGCTGCCGTGCGGGCCGTGCATGAAGGCGACATTGCCTTCCGACGAGTCGGAGAGGCGCAAGCCCAGCACATCGCGGTAAAAACCGATCGCGTGGCCGACGTCGGCGGTGTACAGCGCAAGATGCGCAAGCCGGCGCGGGCGCGTCGGCGGCGCGTTGCGCCGATAGCTCGTGCCCTGCACGCCCGCAGGCGCTGAATGCGCCGTGAACGATGACTTCTCGTTGGGCGAGGATTTTTCCGCGACGCCGATTTCCACCAGCACGCCGTTATGGTCGCGGAACCACAGCCCGTTGCTTTCGAAGCCGGGCGGCGGCGTGAGCCGTTCCACATGCAGGACCGACAGCCGATCGCGAAAGCGCGGCAGGTCGTCCTCGAACGCCCCGAACGAGAGGTAATGCAGCTTCTTGCTCTTGCCTTCGTTGAGGATGCCCCAGCGATGTTCCAGGCCGGGCGCATAGAGCGCCAAGCCGCGGCCTTCCTCGCGCACGTCGAGGCCGAAGCTTTGATAGAAATGCCGCGCCTGTTCGAGACTGGGCACGGTCATGCTGAAATGATCGAGCGAGTGGACGCCGAGTACGCCCGGCCGCCGCGTGCCACCCGTCAAACGTCTGATCTGCGTCATGCTCGCACCTCAAGGATTTTGTTTGTTCAAGCCGCGTCGGCGGTTGCCGCCGCTTCGTCGGCAATCGGATTGCGCAGAATTCCGATGCCTTCGATCTCGACCTCGCAGATGTCGCCGGCTTTCATGAAGACCGGCGGCTTGCGCGCGGCGCCGACGCCGGCGGGCGTGCCGGTGATGATGAGATCGCCCGGCTCGAGCGTCATCGCCTCGCTGATGAGCGCGACCAACGTCGCCACGTCGAAGATCAGATCAGCGGTAGTGGCGCTCTGCATGACGCGGCCGTTGAGCCGCGTCTCGATTTTCAAGCCGTGCGCGCCGGGCGGCAGTTCGTCGGCGCTGACAAAAACCGGGCCGAATGGCCCGGTATTGTCGAAATTCTTGCCGACCGTCCATTGCGGCGTGCGGAGCTGAAAGTCGCGGATCGATCCGTCGTTGAAGATCGAATAGCCGCAGACATGCGAGAGCGCGGCTGTGCGCGGAATGTAGCGGCCGCGCTTGCCGATCACCGCGACCAACTCGCCTTCGTAATCGAGCTTGTCGGATACGCGCGGACGCACGATCGGCTCATCGTGCGCGATCAGGCTCGAGGGAAAGCGGGCGAACAGCGTCGGATAATCGGGCGCCTTCATGCTCGCTTCGGAGGCGTGGTCTGCGTAGTTCAGCCCGACGCAAATAATCTTTCCGTGCGCGGCGAGCGGCTGCTCGAGCTTGACGACGCCGAGATCGACGGCTTCGCCGGTTCGAACGAGTGTCTCGGCGGCCGCGCGCAGCGCCACTTCGCCTTTAGCAACTAGGCTCTCCAGGGTGCCGGGATAGGAAGCATGTTCGGTGAGCAGGCCGCGATACGTGCCCGCTTTATCGGCAACCGCAAGCCCATGCCGGGAGGCAAGCCGGTATGTGGCAAACCGCAATCAGATCCTCCGGAGAAATACGACTTCTCTCTAATGCACAATATTCTGTAAATGCATAAGTCAATATAATATGCATATTATTCGTTTCGTGATAACCGGTAGGCTAGGTTGTAAGGGCGATTCCATGTCTGGCGGTTCGTCACTCACTCAGGACGTCTATCACCGCTTGCGGGGCGATCTGCTGGCGTGCCGCCTCATGCCCGGCCAGAAACTCAAGATCGAGGAGCTGTGCGTCCGTTTTGGCGCCGGCTCGAGTGCGGTGCGAGAAGCGCTGTCGCGGCTCGCGGCCGACGGCTTTGTGGGGCTCGAGCCGCAGCGCGGATTTCGCGTCACGCCGCTTTCCTTCGCCGAGTTGCGCGATCTCACCAATGTGCGCTGCGAGATCGAGGGGCTTTGCATACGCGACGCCATCGAGCACGGCGGCATCGACTGGGAGACCAATCTGATCGCGGCGCTGCATCGGCTGTCGAAAACGCCGGAACGCGATCCGCAGGATCCGCAGCGCTACAACGATGCGTTTGCGGTTGCGCATACGGCTTTTCATCGGGCGGTCGTTGGGGCCTGCACCAGTCCTTGGCTGCTGCGCATCCGCGACCAGCTCTTCGCCCAGCACGAGCGCTATCGCTGGATGTCGGGGCCGCTGGCAAGCGTCAAACGCGATCTCGAGGCTGAGCATTCCGGCATCGCCAAGGCCGCGATCGACCGGCGCGCGGACGAGGCGGTCGAGCGGATGACGGCGCACCTGCAACTGACCGCCAAAGTGATCCTGACGTCGCCGCTATTGGCGGAAACCCCGGACGGCGCGTTTGCGGGTGGCGGCGGTCGGCAAGCGCGCGGCTCTGCCGATCAGGCGCGCGCGCGTCATCTCGCGCTGGTCGAGACGGCCGACAAGAAGTCCTGAACGATCCGCTCTGGTCTCTATTTCAGCCAGCCCGCGAAATCATCGTGAAACGGCTATAGACTAGGAATGGCGCCCGCGACGCGACGACCGCGCACAAGGGAAATTGGGCCATGAAGCGAGCCACGCGATCGAGAGCCGGGCCGGGCCTGCCGGCAGGCTGGACCAGCCAGCATCGATCCGCGATCTGTCGTGTTGCAGCAGCGCTTTCGGTCGCCGGCGCCGTGTTGTGGTCGGGTGTGGCGCGGGCGGAAGGGCCGGCCGACTCGACGCCGGAGGCGGTGCAGGGCGCCGACCCGCGGCAGCTTTGCCTCGGGCCGGCAAGCACCTCCGACGAGCGAGTGAAGGGCTGCTCGGCTGTTATCGAATCCGGGCAGGTGCAGGGCGGCCTGCTGGCCGCGGCCTATGCGCAACGCGGCTTTGTCTTCACCCTCAAACGCAATCTCGAGCAGGCGCAAAAGGATCTCGATTAAGCCATCAAGATCGCTCCGGACTACGCGGAAGCCTATGTCAACCGCGCCAATTTTTGGACGGTCACCAATCAACCGGAGCGCGCCATCGCCGATGCCGAGCGCGCGCTCAAGCTCGCACCGAAGGCCCCGCTCGCTTATTTCGTTCGCGCCGGCGGCGAAGCGAAGCTCGGCCAATACGACAAGGCAATCGCCGACTATACCGAAGTGCTGCGGCTCAATCCCGATGCCGGCGCGTCCGTCTATGGCCCGCGCGGCCACGCCTACTACCGCAAGCGCGATTACGATCGCGCCATCGCCGATTACAGTGAGCAGATCAAGCTCAATCCGGACGACGTCGGCGCCTACCTCAACCGCGGCGATGCCTTGCGCAGCAAGGGCGAGCTCGCGAGCGCCGGCGAGGACTATGGCCAGGCGATCCGGCTCGCGCCCGACAATCTCGGCGGCTTCGGCGGACGCGGTCAAATACGGCTCTTCACTCACGATTTTTCCGGCGCCGTTGCCGATTTCGATACCGCCATCCGTATCAATCCGAACGACGTCAACAGTCACATCAATCGCGGCGCTGCCTTGTCGCTGCTCGGCGAGAATCTCCGCGCGCTGCAGGATTTCGACAAGGTCATCGCGCTCGCGCCAAACAATCCGCTCGCATATGTCGAGCGCGGCCAAGCCATGCAGGCGCTCGGCGACCATGCCGGCGCGTTCGCCGCGGTCAATGTGGCTCTGAAGCTTGTGCCCAACTTCCCGCCCGCGCTCGATGCCCTCAAGACAATCGGCACTCCGAAAAATGCCGCGCAAATCCGTGCGGCTTTGGGCCGGCCGGTGGCCCCGGGGGAGTGCATGATACCGGTGGCCGATATCAAGCTCGACCCGAAGTCGATCGATCGGGTGCTGCAAGCCTGCACCGGGCTGGTCAATTCGCCCGGCGGCAGTGCCGACGACCGCTCGCTCGCCTTCCTGCAGCGCGGCAGCATGTATCGGCGCTTGGAAAAGTACGACCAGGCACTGGCCGATTTCGACCAGGCGCTGCGCTATGATCCGAACTCGGCCAGCGCCCATACCGGCCGTGGCAACGCGCTATGCCATCTCGGCCGCTTTGACGAGTCGATCGCGGCGCATGGCGAGGCGATCCGGCTCGAACCTAACAACGCCATGGCCTACAGCAATCGCGGCAACGCTTTTGACGACAAGAAGGACTATCAGCACGCCATCGCCGATTTCGATGCGGCGATCAAGCTCGACCCGCGCTACGCGACCGCTTTCTACAATCGCGCCAACGCCAAGCTCAATGCCGGGGATAAGCCGGGCGCGATCGCCGACTACCGCGAGGCCGTGGCGCTTCGCCCCGGCTTCAGGGAAGCCGCCGATATGCTCAAGGAGCTTGGCGCGAAGTAATCGGGCGGCCGCGCTTCACCCTGGGCGGCGTTCGGCGGCTTCGTCCGCGGCACGCCGATTCTTTCGATGACGCAACTCCGCCGCGACGTTATCCTTCAACACACATTTTTCCGCTCGGCTCGAAGCGGCGCCGCTTTTCGCGTCCGATCGGCTTGTGGCCAGGTACGCCGATATGACTATTCGCTTTTCCCTGACCGACCCGATCGCACTCGGGCGCTACCAGAAAGCGCCGATCTATCTGCACCCGACTTTCTTTAATTAATGCCGCCATGCTCGCATTTCCTTTCTGGAGCATCGGGAACTTGCGCGGCCTGGCGCTGGCGGGATTGTTCATCGCGGTTATCTTTGCCTCGGTTTTGCTGCATGAACTCGCCCATGCTGTGGTGGCCAAGCGTTATGGCCTGTCAGCATTGCGAATCGACATCCATCCGCTCGGCGGCCTCGTGCAGTTTTGGTATCAGCCGCTCAAGCGCTTTCAGGATTTCGCCATTGCGCTTGCCGGCCCCATGTCCAACCTCGCGATCGGACTGGTCGCGCTCGTGCTGCTCGCGAGCGTGCCGCCACTCGAGCCGACCATGATAGAGATCGATGGCCGGCTTTTCACTGTTCTCACGCACGAGAAGCGCTTCGTCGAGCAGCTACTGCGCGGCAGCGCCTATCTCAATCTGGGACTGTGCGCGGTCAATCTGATCCCTGCTTTTCCGCTCGACGGCGGCAAGCTCCTGTATCTGGTCATCGACAAACGCTGGGGCCCGCGCGTCGCTGCGTTAATCGTGAGCGCGCTGGGTCTTGCGTTCGCCAGCGTCAGCACGTTCGCGTTTATCGGCAGCATGCTGGCCGGTTACCCGATCTGGGCGCCGCCGGGATTTGTCACCAACTGGCGCGCTTTCCAATCTGCGCGTCGTGGCAAAGGCGGCTGGAACAGGAACGCTCTTGAGGCGTAAGATGGCCCGGGGTGAAGGCGGCACGATCATCCGCGTAACGCTTCCATCGCCGCGGCGTGCACGCGCTTGTCGCCGGCGGCGATGATGCGGCCGCCATCGAGCGCGCGGCCATTGTCCCAGGTGGTGACGATGCCGCCGGCGCCTTCGATGATCGGGATCAACGGCAGTATGTCGTAGGGCTTGAGCTCGGTCTCGATCACGAGATCGATATGGCCTGCGGCCAGCATGCAGTAGGCGTAACAGTCGCCACCATAGCGCGACAGCCGCGTCGCCTGTTCGACCCGCTGGAAACAGGCCCGGTCGGCGTCCTTCATCAAAAGCGGGCTGGTGGTGAGCAGCACGGCATCGTGCAGAGCCCCGCAATGGCGCACGCGCAGCGCCCGGTCGCCGGCCGGGCCGCGATAGCGCGCCGCGCTGCCGTCGCCGGTGAAATGCTCGCGCGTGAACGGCTGGTGCATCATGCCGTAGATCGGCTCGCCGCGACGGGTCAGCGCGATCAGCGTGCCCCATGCCGGCAGGCCGCAGATGAAGGATTTGGTGCCGTCGATCGGGTCGAGCACCCACACATATTCCGCGTCGGCACGCTCGGCGCCCAGTTCTTCGCCGATGATGCCATGCGCCGGAAAGGTTTTCTTAATAAGCGTGCGCATCGCCGCCTCGGCGGCGCGGTCGGCGGCGGTGACCGGGTCGAAGCCGCCGGCGATGCTCTTGTTCTCGACGCCCAGCGCGGTCCGAAAGAATGGCCGGATCGTCTCGCCGGAGACGCTTGCCAGTCGGTCAACGAACGCGGCGAAGTCGATGGCCGTCATGGCTTTCGAGTAGCGAAGTTGGGTGACATCGGCAATTCAGTCGGCCGGGAAAAGCACCGCTGGAGGGTGTGGCCGGCAAAACACATCTGTTTGCTAAATTGCATTCAGCTCGGACGCGGGAGGTAATTCACAGTCGCCATGCCTCAATTTTACGCACTCGCACAATCGCCTTGATTGGCTTGGTTAACTGGCTGATTTTGTGAGCATTTACCTTGAATCGAGGGGTGGCCGGAAAGCTGCTCTGACGCACGGTAGACCTGCTCTGCACAAAATGCAGGAGATTTTGGGGGAAAATGCAGGAGAAATAGGTCAACAGCACTTGCGTTTTGTGCGACGCGGTGTATGTTGTTGCAGTGCGGTAGCGAGAGAGTCCTCTCTCGATACCGTCGCCCTCCTTGGGCGTTTCCTCCCTAGACTTGGGCCGCTCCCGCAAGGTGAGCGGCCCTCTTTCTTTAGCGGACGCTTGCGCCGCTCCCGCAAGTGAGCGGCGCTTTTCTCCTTAGCAGCACATTTTTTATCAGCTTTTATCAGCGCACTTTTTATAAGCACAGCGCGGCGTCGTCGCACTGCGCCGACGTTGTATAGGACTATTCGGCTGCGGCCGCCCGATAGGGGCGTAGTTCCTCGAGCGGAATTTCCGCGAGCCGATCGGCAAGGATCTCGAATTCGGCGGCAAGCCGCGCAAAGGACGTCGCCCGCTGGTAGCGCCGCTCATCCATATACAGCGCCCGGTTGACCTCGAGCTGAATCGCATGAAGCCCGGCGCTCGGATTGCCGTAATGCTCGGTGATGAAGCCGCCAGCATAAGGCTTATTGCGGCT
>DATMQV010000339.1:0-2437 GCA_035566615.1 Xanthobacteraceae bacterium | reverse complement strand
GTACCCGCGCGATCCGGACGGCTCATCCGGCCTGATGACGATTTGCCGTGCGTGGCTCCGGCAAGAGCTCATCGGGAAGAATGCAGACGTGCTTGGCAGCCTCGATGCTCTGCGGGCCGGAACGTACCCTCTCCGCCAATGGCGTGCGCCTCTGTATCGTTCGCGTCGCATCGCAGCGGAAAGCGGCGTCAGGGCTGCGATCCATTTCACGTTGATCGCGATCCTGTTTGTGATGGCGGGCTGGCCGGCAACGGAGATCTCTCTTTATTTCGCCGCTTTCATCATCGCCTTGAGCTCCATAGCACCTGACGCACGCATGCTCACGGCGGTGGCGATCGCCGCTATGCCGATCGCGTGCCTGCTGGCCGGTATCCTGAAATATTTTGTTTTCAACGGAGTGTCGGGGTTTCCGCTGCTGGCAATCGGCCTCGCGCCGGTCGTCATCGGCTCGGCACTCCTGATGACGATGCCAAGCCGTTCATGGCTTGGCCGGCTCATCCTCATCTTCACCTTGACCGTCTTCGACGCGGCTAACCCGCAGAACTACGACCCACGGGTCTATCTGGTCACATCTTTCTGTGCTTGTCTTGCGGCAATTCTGTCATTTGCAGCTCACCTGCTGATCCCACCTCTGTCGAACGATCGCCGGCTTCAGCTACTGCTGGATGAAACGCGCCGCGACCTCAGTAATCTCGATGCTCAGCCACATCCGCATGCCACGCCGGAAGAGGCTGCGTTTCACGATGCCACACGGATTGAGCGGATCGTGACGGCAAGTGGCGCGTCTCTATCGTACGGTCAGGTCGTTGACGAAGCCATGTACTGCTTCGACCGAGCAGCGTCGCTTCGACAAGGCTATGCCGAGCTGGACCGGCTGGCGACTGGTCCGCTGGCAGGAGCGGCGTACACCGCACGAAGGGCGCTCGCCCAGCGGGATAGAAGCGTGATTCTGACGGCCGCCGAAGCGCTGCGCAAGGCCGCTGCACAACACGGCCTGACCGCCGATTCGGCTTGCGCCGCGCTCGCTCTGGCAAGTGTCGCCTTTGCGCCTGGCCAGTCCGCGCCCCGATCCGCCAATAGGGAGCAGCCATGACAAACACCTATCGGGAGCTTGTCATTGATGGCGTCCTGGTCGCGCCCATCGTCTCTTATGCGGCAACGGCGCTGCTGATCTTCCTGCTGCTGCGCCCTTTGTTGCATCTTGTGGGATTTTCCAGGTTTTTCAGCAATCCACCCGTCGCCGAGCTCAGCCTCTACATCTCGATCTTCGGGCTGCTCACACTACTGTTCTAGCGAGGAATCGTGGACGCCGCCGGGCCTCGAGACCAAGTCCTTCTTCGCCGTGAACGGCGTGCTGAAGCGCGGACCGACATCGACGATGTTACCCAACGCTCCCTCCCGTCCGAGCCCGCGGCACGCGACGGCAACCCGGCGGAAGTTGGCGAGGCCCCCTCTGGACCGACGCCGTCCACGAGGGCATGGCGCGCCGCCGCCGGCCGTTTCGGCCTTGCGGTCGGAAAGCGGCTTTCGACGCTCGCCGTCGCGCTGGTCGCCATCCTGATCTCGCTTCTGACTTGGCAGTATTATGTCACCGCACCCTGGACACGGAACGGCACCGTCCGCGCTCAAGTTGCAAACGTCGCGCCGCAAATATCGGGCAGGATTGTCGAGCTCCGCGTAGCAGATAACCAGTTCGTCCATAAGGGCGACGTTCTCTACGTGATCGAGCCGTTCGACTTCGAAGTGGCCGTTGGCGTGAGCAAGACGCTGGTTCAACAGCAGGCCGCAGATGTCGAAGTGAAGCGAGCCGAATCGGAACGGCGTCAGCATTTGTCCGACCTCGCTACAACGCCCGAGCAGCAGCAAATTTACGCCGGCAACGCAGAGCAGGCGAAAGCCGCATATCAGTCGGCGGTACACCAGCTTGCCCAGGCGGAGGTGAACCTGAAACGGACCGGTGTCGTCAGTCCAGTGGATGGCTATGTCACCAACCTCCTGTTGCGCGTTGGAGATTATGCGGTCACCGGCGTCAGCAATATTTCCGTGATCGATTCCAACAGCTTCTGGATCGACGGCTATTTCGAAGAGACGAGAATGGCGCGTGTATGCGTCGGCGATCGCGCCGACGCCCAGTTGATGGGATATACGCGGCCGATCCTCGGACATGTGAAAACCATTACCCGCGGCATCAGCGTCTCGAACGCCACTGCGGGCACGCAAGGATTGCCCAATGTCGATCCAATCTATACTTGGGTTCGCCTCGCGCAGCGCGTGCCGGTTCGTATTGCCATCGACACGGTGCCGCCGGAAGTACCTCTCGTCTCCGGTATGACGGCGACGGTGACGATCCGGCAGCCTGCCGACAGTGATCGCCAAACCTGGTTCGACCGCGTCCGCGCAAACCTCGTGGAGCCGATATCCGATCTGTTCAGCGGCG
>DATMQV010000338.1:0-34481 GCA_035566615.1 Xanthobacteraceae bacterium | reverse complement strand
CGGCCGACGATCCGACTCTATATGAATCGGATCGCAAGCGAAGTGCGCGCTCATGACCGGCGGCAAGCCGCTCAATCATTCCCCAGCTTGAACAAACGCCGTGCGTTGGTGCGGCCGATCTTCATGCGATCGTGCTCGCTTATCGGGCAGGCATCGAACCAATTGGCGGCGTGATCGATGTTCTCGAACGGCCAGTCGGTCGAGAACATGATGCGCTCGGCGCCGACTTCCATCATGGCGTTGAGCAGCGCCGGCGTATGGAAATTGCCCGACGTGGTGACGAAGAAATTTTCCCGAAAATAATGCCGGATGGGTTTCTTCGCCGGGTAGGTGTTGCGCTCGGTGATCCAGGCATTGGCATTGTCCACGCGCCACAGCGCAAACGGCAGGTTCTCGCCCATATGGCCGAGGATGATCTGCAGGCGCGGATATGAGTCGAACAGGCCCGAGCCCATCAGCCGCAGCGCATGCACCGCCGTCTCCTGGCCGAAGGCCCAGATCGGACCCATCAGCCAGCCATGACCTTCATAGATCTTGGCGTCGCGCGGCAGCGGGTTGCGCGGATGCAGATAGAACGGCGCCTCGAGCCGCTCCGCCACCGCCCAGAACGGCCGGTATTGCGGCAGGTCGTAATAGACGGCGGTGTCGGCGTTGCCGACCTGTGAGAAGCCGTTCACAAGCGCGCCGCGGAAGCCGAGCTCCTTGACGCAGCGCTCGAGTTCGCGCGCCGCGATTTCGGGGTCCTGCATTGCGAGCGCGGCAAGGCCCTGGAAACGGTCGGGCCGCTTGGCCACTTGTTCGGCGAGGTAATCGTTGGCGCGGCGCGCCATCTCGTGCGCCTGCGCGGTATCGGGCATCGCCTGCACGGCCGGCGCATTGAGCGACAACAGCATCATCTCGATGCCGTTCTCGTCCATGAGCTTGAGCCGCCGCTCGTGCAGATCGAGCACGCGGCTTTTGACTTCCTGCCAGACGCGATCGGGAAAATAGCCGCGAGAATCGGCGAGCGTTTCCGGAATGGCGAAGTGTTCTTCGAGTGCGATTTTGCCTTGCATACTGTCTCCCTTTCGCGGCGGATCGGCGCCGGCGCGTTAATCTTAACATGCTCTTGCCGCGCTTTTTGCGCCGGGAAAATCGCGCGTGGCCGTCCTGGCATGGTTTTGGCCATTCCCTTGGCGGAGCCCCTTGTCTTGTCCCGTTTCGGGGCAAGGGAGACGACGACGGCCGCGCTGATGAACACCCACCAGAATTACACGCTGGCATCGCGGCCGCAGACCAGCCGGGCACTGCGCGGCTGGGCCGTGCTCGCGCGCGGCACCTTCTCGGGTGCGATCTTCCTGACCGACGTGGCGCTGATCGTCGCGATGTCGTGCCTGACCGGCATCGCCTATCACCTCGCCGCCTATCGCGAGTCGGCCATATCTCGTCCTACGTTCAGGTCGGCGTCCTGGCGGCGAGCATCTTTGCCGTATCTAATCTCTTCCGCCGCAAATACCAGCTGCCGAACTTCTTCAACTTCAAGGCGCACGGCCGGCGCACGATCCAGCTCTGGAACGTGACGCTAATTTGTCTGTTGATGCTCGGCTTTCTGGCGCAGATCAGCGTCGACTATTCGCGCGCTTGGATCGTGCTGTTCTACATCACGACGCTCGCCGCGCTGATCGTCGAGCGCTATGCCATCGTGCGCGTCACCGCGATGGCCCGCGCGGCAGGGTTACTGTCGGCGCAGCGCATCTTTCTGGTTGGCACCGGCGCCAATGTCGGCGCCTTCATCAACCGCTACGAGCCCTGGAAGCTCGGCATCAACATCGTCGGCTGCCGTTTCCTGACGCCGGTGGTCGCCTCCGCCCCGGTCGAGGAACGGCGCGCCACTCTCGATCGCGATCTGGCCGACGCCGCGACGAGCGTCCGCCAGCTCGAGCCGGACGCCATCTTCGTGCTGCTGCCCTGGTCGGCGACCGAGACGATCGATCGCTGCGCCGAGACCTTCGTTTCGCTGCCGGTCGAAATCCATCTCGGGCCCGAGCAGGTTCTGTACAAATTCGAGGAAGCCAAGCTCTCCACTCTCGGACCGGTCGCGAGCCTGCAACTGACCCGCCGGCCGCTGACCCGCCGCGAGATCATCGAGAAACGCGTCTTCGATCTCATCGTCGCGGCCGGCGCTCTCATCGCGGCGACGCCGTTTCTGATCCTGGTCGCGCTCCTGATCAAGCTCGACAGCCCGGGCCCGATCTTTTTCGTGCAGCGGCGCTACGGCTTCAATCAGCAGCCGTTTCGCATCATCAAGTTTCGCACCATGCGCACGCTCGACGACGGGCCGGTGATCCAGCAGGCGCGCCAGAACGATCCGCGGCTGACCAGGATCGGCCGCTGGCTGCGGCGCTGGAATATCGACGAGGTCCCGCAGCTCTTCAACGTGCTCACCGGCGACATGTCGCTCGTCGGCCCACGCCCGCATGCCTTGTCGCACGACCGCGAATACGAGCAGGGCATTTCGCGCTATGCGCGCAGGCACAATGTGAGACCCGGCATCACCGGCTGGGCGCAGATCCACGGCTATCGCGGCGAGACCGACACCGAAGAGAAGATGCGCAAGCGCGTCGAGTACGACCTGTACTACATCGACAATTGGTCGCTGTGGCTCGACTTCAAGATCATGGTGCGCACGGTGCTGTCGCGCAGCGCCTACCGGAACGCCTATTAGGCAGTGCACTTGTGAATGCTGCATCATTGGCGTTTTCCGCGTTTGACCCGACCGCCGCGGTTGTTCAACGGCGGCGCTTGCGCAAGCGCTCACGGGACGCGGTAGAATGGATCGGGGACCAAATAGTCTTTTTCGGCATGTCCGCCGAGCAAATCCGAAGGTTGATCGCCCATATTCTCGATGATCGTGTAACCGATCCGCTCGATCTCTGCACGGATCGGAGCCTTGAAATCTACAGCCGACGCGAAATGCGCATCGTCAGGCACCATGTAGAGCTTCGCGTAGCCATCATATCCGACGGCCGTAAGGTTGCGTTCGGTCGCTGCTCGCTGGCTTTCAGGGCGGCCCGTAATAAAGAATACCGCAACATTCAAAGCGCGAGCCCGCTGAAAGACCTGAAACGTTGGTGCGATCGCCGGGTCACGCCCGAGTTGGTCCCACGCAGCCCAACCGCACGGCGCGTCAATCGCCAAATCACAAGGACCCGCAATGGGGCGACCAAAATCGTCGCGTTTCAGATCTCCCAGTTGGAAAGTGCAGTCTCGTCAATGTCGAGGACGAGGGCGGGTCGCTTCACCGACGCAGCCCGGCTGTCGATCCGACTGGCCGCCTGGGTGGCGACAGCTTCGAGATCCCGCTGATACGCACCGGAATTGTAATAAGCCAGGGCTGCAGCTTTGGCATCGCCGATATTTATGGGCTGCGATGTAACAGTGACGAAAACGTCCTGATCATGGGGCGAGGCCGATCCGTGCGAGCGGATGAATAGGGTAAGCCCGACCAGGCTAATGATCACCCCACATTTATAGATCGGAAGCCGCAAGCGTGACGCCACCATATTGACCTCCAGCTGAATCGTCGTCGGCTTTTGCGCGCTGCTTCCCGACCGGCAGTAAACCAGCGGGCGCGACTATTCCGACGATCGTCGTGATCGAGGGATGCGATTTAGGCTTATTGTCGATAGTCCGTTCGTCGACAAAGCGGATGGCAATCGGACGGCCTGCTACGGCTCCTGCCATGCCCATGCTGAAGTGTAGCGGCGTGCAGCGGTTCAATGCCGTATCGATGGCGGTGCCATATATGTCGCGCATTGCGGCCGGCACGTCGTGGCTCGAATACGTCATGCGCGGCTGCGCAATCAGGGTGCCATCGCGCTTAAGGGCGAAGCGGATGGTGTATTCCATGCCATGTCGCGCCTCTGGTTTCGGGGGCGGCACCCAGCAGGCGCGAAGCGCCGCAAACATGTCGCGAATCGAACTGAGCGCATGCTCCTCCCCATCTCGACCGTTTTCGACGAGCGAGTCGTCTTCATCGGTTGAAACGATTGTGAGCCGCAAATCTTGTCCGAGCGGCGGCAGATAGTAGGGAAAGCACGGCCCATGGTGGAAAACGCTGCAGAACGATGGATTGCACGGGTGCCCGCTGAAGACGCTACACGGCCGCGGATACGGTTGGAGCGATGACAGTTGGCTTTCGTGTGGACTTCCGCCGGGGGCAGGCGAGACCGGGAGCGGTGGGGGCTGCGGCAGAATGAGTGAACTGCTTGGATTAAGAGTGGGTACAGGCGGAACGATCGTTGGCGGGGGCAACTGCGCCGCAGCGCTCGTCACCAACAACATGAGAGCTGTTATCACAAAGCAATAAGTACGCATGCCGACGTTCATGCCAAACGCATCGCCGCCATTCTCGCGCTGACACGCTGTTGCAAAGTTTTTCTCGCGATGCCCTCGCTGCGCAAGTCTCTTCCCGAACATATAGATCACCAAGAGATTGTTAACCCGATTGCTAATATTCTTGAAAGCGAACCAGCCAACATCACGATACCGTTAGAGGCTCAGATGAACGCTCCATCATATTCGGAAGCCGCTGAGAGATCGCCCTCTGAGGATGCAGCTTCGGAGACTGAAGTCAGCAGTGTGGTGAAACATGAATACGGAGAGCGCGCCGCCAAGATCGGATGCGACAGCGAGCGAATCATATCGTCGGTCGCGCTCTTCACCTCAAAGTCGATCAAGGAACTTGAGGGACTGACATTCGAACTCCAAGGACTACAGGAGTTCCTCAGATCGGAGACTGAGCGCGTGCAACGCGATATCGACAATGCGCTCGCCGGTCTCAAGATAATAATCGATACGATCTCACCGTGGAGAAGCGCGCGGCACGAAACTTCGGTTCAGGACAGGACCTCGAAGCCCGAACCGCGGATCCAACGAACCAACCTGGCGGGCGGTCAAAAATAGCCTGCTGAACATCCGATTCAAAAGAGCTGCTGTTCCGTTGCGGCGTACGATCTGTACTACGTCGATTGGCCGCTCTGGCTCGACTTCAAGATCATGGTGCGCACGGTGCTGTCGCGCAGCGCCTATCGGAACGCGTACTAGGCTGTCCACTTATAAGTGCTGCGGCGTCGCTTTCTCGGGCAAAGCCGAAGCCGTGTGCTTCGAAAGACATTTTCCGTGTTGACCCAAAGGCGGCATCCAGCGCCTCGGCCGCTACCGCAGTTCTCCGGGCCTATGGAGCAAAAGCCGTCGTAAAGTCCGGATTTTGCGTATCTTTCTTCATGAACGCTTTAGCTCCGAACAATAATTTGAAATCGAGGTGCTTTGGGCTGAGCATTGAGAAGCGAATGATTTTTTTTCGATTCGAGAGGCGCCTAATGGCTGGGAAAAATCGCGCATCAGATTTTGTTGCCGGGATGGTGTTGTTGTTCGCCGTTCACTTTGCTTCCGCGGCCTTGGCGCAGGAGGGAAGCGACCCGGTCACTGGGCTCCGTCGTGAGGCGATCCACGTCACCGCCTGGCCCGGGGGCAAAAAGGTCGCCGTCAGCTTCGCCCTGTTTGTCGAGGAGTTCGGTTTCGGCCAAGGGCCTGTTCTTCGGCCGGACTTGGCGAACCGCAATCCGGACCTGGTGAATGAGGCCTTCCGCCAATACGGGATCGACTGGGGCATCCCGCGCGTCGGCCGCGTATTCAAGGAATTGAACGTTCCGCTCACGATTGTATTGAACTCGGAGTTTCCGGCCGCGCATTCGGCCGTGTGGAAGGAATTCCGCACCGCCCAGCCCGATGCGCCCATCGTCGCGCACGGCATGAACAATACCAGCCACATGTTGCCGCTTGGGCGGGGGCTCTCTGAGCAGAAAACCTACATTCGTCGGACGTTGGACCAGATCGCTGCCGTGACCGGGGCCAGACCTGCCTGCTGGTCGTCGCCAAGCGTCTATTTCAATGGCGACACGATGCAGGCGATGGCGGCCGAAGGAATCGTCTCGACACTCGATCAGATGGATTCCGACATCATTTCGAGACTGAAGACACCGGACGGCGCGCTGGTGCTACTGCCATATCCGTCCGTGACGGTCGACATGGGCCAATACCTGGCGCGGATGAAAACGCCGTCGGAGATCGAGGCGCTGTGGGTGGATTACGTGTCGGAGCTCGCCACTGAGGCACGCGCGGATCCCGGGCGAGAGGCAACGACAGTCGTGATTGGCATCCACCCATTCGTTGTCGGTACCCCCGACGGAACAGCGGCCATGCGGCGCGTGCTGGCGCGCCTCCAGAAAGATGACATGGTCTGGCTGACCGACACTGACGCCATTCTCAAGGCCGCCGTGCCGAAATGAGCGCCTAGGCGCGTCCAAGCTTGCGCTGGACCTCACTTCACTTCGGACACACCGCTCCGGTGTTCAGCCACGCTTCGATAAGTGCGGCCAATTGCTTTTGCGTGCCGGGCGCCGGCTCGCGTCCGAAGCCGGGCGTCCACGCCCAGCCGACCAGCGGGTCGTCGGCGAGGTGCGCCAGGATTTGTTGCAGCGAGCGGCCGCCGTTGCGCGCCGGATCCTTGATCTGCGTGCAGATCTCGCCGACGGTCTTGCCCTGCCATCCCATTTCACGGGGCGCCAAGTGCCAGTGCGGGTTGCCGGGCACGCCCGCGGGCTCGAAGTTCGTGGCTTGGTGGCAGGTAGAGCACCGCATCGCCGCGGCGCCAAAGCCGTCGACGCCGCGTTCGACCGGCGGCTGATGCAGCCGGCCTGCTTCGCCCTGCAGCGGGCGATCACCGGCCGGGTGGCAGTTCACGCAACGCGGCGAGGTCAGCGCCTTGCCGGCTTCCGTGAACAAGGCCGCCGACCGTGCCGCCGTGTCGCTGATCCCCGCAAAACTCTCTGGCGGCGCCAGCGTGGCTTGCGGCCCCGCGGAATTGACGGCCGTCGCGGACATCAGGACTAGCGCCACTATCGGCGAAGCCAACAGCGCCAGGCGGCTTGCCCAATTCATGGCCGGGCTCTTGTCGTTTTGTTGAAGCATGATCTTTGACGAAGACCGCCACCCGATGTTCGGGATCGTGTGCTAGCTGAGGTAGCGCGTTGGATCGGAGAAAATCACGTCGCGCAAGGCCTCATGATATTTGACGTAGCCCGTGCAACGGCAAAGATGGCCGTCGAGAGCATCCTGGATAGTCTGGTCGAGCTCGGCGCGCGGTACCCGCGATTTCGCCAGCCGTTCCAACAGCACCTGGCCCTCGTTCAAAAAACCGGCCGTGCAGTAGCCGCACTGGAACGCGAAATGTTCGACGAAAGCCTTCTGCAGCGCGGACAGTTGCCCGTTCTGTGCATGGCCTTCGACCGTGCGGATCGACTTGCCGGCAAAGCTCACCGCTGGGACGACGCATGTCGGGCTGGTCTGGCTGGTCCCGTCGGGATTGTCGACGATCACCGCGCAGCTTAAGCACTGCGCCACCCCGCATCCGAATTTCGTGCCGGTGAGCCCCAGATACTCACGCAGGAAGTCATTCATCGACAATTCGTCGCGCACCTCGAAAGGTCCGTAGGGTTTGCCATTGATCGTGAGGCTCATCGTCGTCACTGCAGCACTCCTTTCATCATGGCTTCGGTGACCGGCAAGGATCGGAAGCGATGACCCGTGGCGTCATAAATCGCGTTCAGGATCGCCGGAACGACGGGAATCATCACGACTTCGGCGATGCCCTTTGGCGTGTCGTTCGGCGTAAGCGGCGGCAGCACCTCGATCTCCAGGTCATGCATGGGCAAATCCGACGACCGGGTGATCAGGTAACGGCCGAGATTCCATTTGCCGTCACCGGGGCCGCCTTCATAGAGCGGCAGCGACTCCAAGAGCGCATAACCGACGCCCATGGCAAAGCCGCCTTGCGCCTGTCCGACGACGACTTCCGGAACCAGCGCCTGCCCGCATTCGACGGCGCTGTAGGCTTTGGCGACCCGCACCAGGCCGCTCTTGCGGTCGATCTCGATGCGCACGAGCGTGCCGCACACCGATGAATAACTCGTGCCGATGCGCTCGTTCACGGCCGGCGGGAAGCTTATCTTTGTTCGATCCAGACGCGCGAACGCGCCGGCGCCGGCACGCACGGCAAGGGCGTCGATGTCGGCAGTCCAGATCTCACCCGCGACCGAAAAGGACGCGCGCGACCATTCCCAGCGATTGAACCCGTGCACCATCGCTCCGGTGACGCCGCTGCGCGCATGCGCTTTCGCCGCGAGCATTGTGAGGTCCAGCGGCGCAAGACCCGGCATTGTCAGCTTGCGGTCGCGCCATACGGCGCGATCCCATTGCGCCGCCCGCGAGTCGGTCCTGGCAATTCCCCACAGCTCGAGCGCGGCCGGCCACAGCCCGAAGCGGAAGATGACGCGCGCCGCTTCGCATGCCCCGTGCGTGCTGATATGGGCGCCGATCGATGCGCTCGACACCGAACTGATCGCCGGCACCCAGCGCGGATTGGGCGATGCGGCATCCTGCTCCGACTGCGTGATGCTGAAGGGATCGCCGGACGTGACGAGCGCCAGCGGCGCGTACGCCTCGACATTGGCCACCGTCACTTCGTCAGCCACGCCGCCGATCACCGCGGCCACGCGATTGGCCAGCGCGGTGCCGACGCCGGTCCCCATTTCGACCGCATCGGAGTGAATCGTGATCCGGCCCTCTGGCGAAATCGCGACCCGCGACAGCGTGCAGTCGGCGCCGGTGCCGAAGTCCTTGGTCACGCAGGCCACCCCGGTCCCGACGAGGATTCCGGCCTGTTGTTGCGCGCCGGCTTTCGCGGCTGTGCGTTCGCGCCAGATCGGATGCTGGCCGAGCTTGTCGAGAACCTCATTCGTGCGCGTGATTCCGACCAGCGGGTTTCCGGTCATGGTCTTGCCACCGGTAGGCAAGGCATTTCTGCTCCGGAACTCGATGGGGTCGAGACGCAGCGCCTGCGCGGCTTCGTCGATCAAGACCTCGAGCGCCGTCATCGTCTGCAACGTGCCGTAGCCGCGCATCGAGCCTGCGGTGACGCCGCGCGAGTGGATCGCCACAGTGGCAATGTCGACTTTGGGTATGTCATAGATGCCGATCGCAGCCGTCGCCGCCACGTCGGCGACCTGTGCGGAGAAGTTGGCCAGTCCACCGCCATCGAGAATGTGGTCGGCGGCCAACGCGCGGATGCGGCCGGTGGCCCGCTCGATGCCGATGCGCGTGTGCATCTTGAATGCGTGCCGCTTGATCCCCGACTGAAATTGCTCATAGCGGTTGTTGGCGAGCCGCACCGGGTGGCCGGGAAGAAACATCGCGGCGAGCGCGATATAGAGCGGCATTATCGTATGATCGCGGCCGCCGAAACCGCCGCCCAGATAGGCGAAATGCGTGTGGATCTCGGCCGGTTTGAACTCCGCGCGCGCTTCGCCTAGCAGGTAGGCAAGCGACTCCGTTGCCTCCTGGGGCGACTGGACACCCACCACAATCTCGAGCTTCCGCCCGCTTGCGTCGAACCAGGCGAGACCCGCCTCCGGCTCGAGAAACATCGGGTCGACGGATTGCGTTTCGAATTGGCGGTCCAGCACGAAGAGGTCCGGATTGTTGGCGGCCAGTTCGGCTCGGATCTGTTCGCCGTAGAAAGATGCTTTGGCGTCCGCCGGCCCTTGCGGATCAGCCGGCGCCCAGACCGGGATGTCGCCATCGCGAAAACTGCGCGGAACCATCCAACCGTCGAGCAGCGGCGAGAAAATGTCGGGCGCTTGCGGCGTTGCTCCGGCGACACGCACAAAGCGATGCGAGCCGTACGGAGCAATGGCGACGGGACCCGTCTCCTCGCCGTATTTCACACAGCTCGGGGCACGCAAGGCCAGGCGCGCCTGATCGAAAGAGTCGAACTGTTCGAAGATCAGCATGGCCAGCGGCTGGCCCAAATACAGCGGCGTTTTTCCCACGGGGCAGAAGAGATCGCCCTCGTAAAACGCGGGCACGCGAATGCCGGCGTCTGCGACGTCCGCGGCGGTGACCACACGCGATGGCTCGAGAGCGCCTTTTAGCCGTGAAAGGTCGAGGCCGGCGAAGACATGCGTCGCATCCGCCGCACGGATGAGCAACGCATGCGATGTACGCGACGGCCAACCCGGAAGGTCGGCTGCGCGAAAATCGGAGGCATAAAGCTTGGCGCCTGCGACCTTGGCGGGGCCATCGATGCGGCCGCCGCCGGGAGTGGCGGCCGGATTCCAGCTGCGGCGGCCCGGCAGCGTCTCGCGCGTCTCGAAATCCGGGCTGGCGGCAAAGGCCGCCCGCGACAGACTGAGCGCGATGCCGCATGACGTTGCCGACGCGACGAACTGGCGGCGTGACATGCCCATGCGTTGTTACCTCTTCGCGTATCCTAAGACCTGCTCGCACTCTCTGGCAGGCAACTTCTCGTCACCCGCGCGTGAAGCGCGCGGAAATGGTCCACTTGTCCTGCCGACGGCGGGTTTCAATGAAGGTCGGCGATCGACGCGGGTCCCGGCCCCGGGGTGACCAGGGTCGGCCACTGCTTGGAGCCGAACGGCACCGGCGGAGGCAGGAACGGCTTCATTCCACGCTTGGCGTCTTCCGCGATGATCGCCGCCCGTCCGTCGCCGCCCATCAGTTCGAAGTCCATCAGATAATAGTTGCCAAAGAACAGCGCACCGACGGAACGGTCGGCGATGATGCGGGTCAGCGATTCGAGCATCTCTGACGGCGTGGTTGTGAACGACATCGTCTCGATGAGGATCAACCGGTCGTTGATGGCATCCGGACCGAAGAACTGCGCCAGCACGCTGAACAGCATATTGTTCTGGCGCGCGACGTAGATCGTGTTGCTTGCGGCGTAAGTCTTGTCCCAATCGTCGCCGAGCAGCTTCTTCCAGTCCGCAATCACGCCCATCCAATGCCCGATCTGCGTTTGCGCGGCCCACGCGACATTAAGTTTCAGATAGGGAGCCTGCTTCTCCGAAAACGCCTTCAGCGCGGCGAAGGAGACGACGCCTTTGGCCAGGCACTCGTCCATGAAAGCGATGTTGTTCTGAAGAATGATGCGGCTGTTGTCCCGCCAATCCGGCTGCATTGGCGTCAGGTCAAGGCCGTCCAGCGCCGACTTCATGCGGCTGCGAAAGGCGAGCATCGGGCCGCGCCAGGACTGATCATCCGGATTGTCAAGATATGGCCCGACAACTTCAGCCAGAGCCATCGTGCTGTGAGCGACCGATTTCATCAGTTGATAGACGGTCGGCACCGGCGGCGCATCGAGCGGCGGCTGACCGGGCCGATATAAAATGAAACGCCCGCCCGCTCCGGAAAAAAGGCCGAGGATGACTGGGTGGTTGGCGAGAATATTCTTTTGGAAGACCTTGGCCGCTTCGCCGTAGAGCTCAAACATGTTGGAATTGAGCGCCAGCACGTTCTTCGTTGCGGTTTCAGCCGGAGTGGAGGCGGTGCGGCCGGCAATCGGCTTCATATAGTCCGGCAGGTCGTCTGCGTTCGCCGTTCCTATCGCGCCCGCAAGCGCAATAAGCGCCATTGTCGCGTAAGTCAGGCGCTTCAATCGCAAACTACCGCGCATGATTTTCCCTCCAAAGCGACCAGCAAAATCATCTGGAGGTCGAAGCCGTTAAGATTCCACCGTGCCAAGTGCCGCACGTACACCGTGCTAGCCGCAAACGTCGCGGGATGGTTGCCGACATCTTGACGAACAATGTTAAAGCCGAGGCACAACGGCTCCCCGGAGCCGAGGCGCCAAACGCCTGATGGTGGAGTTTTTGCCCTCGACCGAGCTCCAATTTCACTTCAGATCCGCAGTCACTTTGTCGATGCCGGCTTGGGATCATTCGTCGTCCCTGCCCGGCGACCCGGAAACACCGACGGCTCCGACGATGTCATCGCCGGCCTTGATCGGCAGACCGCCTGAGATCGCAAGCACACGGCTGTATTCCTTGGAGCCGGCCGAGGCCGGGTCGTTCAGCATCCGCTTGACGAAATCCGTCGACGAGGTGCCGAACGTCCGCGCGGTGTAAGCTTTGCGATCCGCCCCTTCCGGCGTGTGCAGACCAGCACCATCGCCGCGCAGCATCACAAGCGGCAGACCGGCGCGGTCAACCACGACCACCGAAACTTTGAAGCCCAGTTCCTTGCACTTATCCATCGCGGCTTCGGCAATTGTCTTTGCCATCGCCAATGGAATGTTCTTTTGGCTCACCAGACCTTGCGCGCCGGCGTTCGAAGACAACACGACCGCACAACCGACCGCACCGAAGATTCTGAAAATCGATGGCATGAGGCATCATCCTCCGAGGTGATGCCCGCATTCAAACGATCCACAATTAATTTTCAGGAACAATCGAACAAAAAGGGGCGGATTTCCCATCCCGGTATCGTGGGCGGCAACGGTCGAGACTCCGCTTGTGGCACTCAGCAGATTTAGATTGATCTCCGCTTCTTTGCCGCCATTGGACGAGCGCCGGAGATTGCGAAGCCCGCATCGGCGCCGCTCGATTTGTGGGTGCGCGGCCTAGACTGCGGCAATCCAGTATTTGTCGCTGACGCGAGCGTTGGGTCCCAGCCTGCGCGGGGACGAGAGGCCGCGCGCCGCTAACCCACCAGCACCGAGATGGCGAAAGCGGCGCCGAGCGTCACCAGCGCGGTGGAGAGCCACAGCGCGCCGATCAAAAGCCAAACGGGCCGTGGCTTGCGCAAGGTCGCAGGCGGCGAATCGACCCAGGATTCGAGCTCCGGCTCGGCGCGGCGCAAAGCCGCCGACGCGCGCTCGATGGCTGCGATTTCGCGCTCGAGGTGCTCGCGATCGGCCGCGGCCAACAGGCCGGAGTCATCGGAATCGGCAGCCCCATGCGCGCGCCGGTCGATTGTGGCCGTGTCGCGCGCCGCTGTGTCAGCCGCCGCCGCTGCGGCGGCCGCATCGGGCGAGAGAAAATCGAGTGGCTGATCCGGCATGGTGGCACCTTTACGCGTCATCTTCCTATCCGAGACAGCCGAGCCCAGCGATATTCATTCCGAGCTAACCTTAACGTGCCACGGATTTGTCTTATTTTTTGCGGGAAAACTGTGCGCGGCAGCCGATGTGACGCAAAAGGTGCAGCCGTTTGCCGCTATGCTGCCGGTATTGCCGTTCGGTGTGTGGCGACCATCAGATCGTGGGTAGGCTAGCCGGAGGATTTTGCCGATGGGTACATCGACGCTGATCATTCTAGCCGTCATCGTTGTTTTAGTGTTGTGGGCGATCGGGATCTACAACGGCCTGGTCTCCATGCGGCAGCGGGTCAATCAGGCCTTCGCCGACGTGGACGTGCAGTTGCGCCAGCGGCACGATCTCATTCCGAACCTGGTCGAAACGGTGAAGGGTTACGCCGCCCACGAGCGCGGCACGCTCGATGAGGTGGTCAGGGCGCGCAACGCTGCCGTGGCCGCGCAAGGCACGCCGCAGCAGGCCGCGGCGGAGAATCAACTGAGCGGCGCGCTGCGCCAGCTCTTTGCGTTGTCGGAGGCCTATCCCGATCTCAAAGCCAATACCAACTTCCAGCAATTGCAGACAGAGTTGACCGACATCGAGAACAAGATCGCGGCCGCGCGCCGCTTCTTCAACAACGCGGTGCAGGAATACAACACCGGCATCCAGCGTTTTCCGGCCGCGTTGTTCGCCTCGTCTTTCGGCTTTGCGCCGAAGGAGTTCTTCGATCTCGGCGAAGAACGCAAGACCGTCGGCGAAGCGCCGCAATTGAAGTTTTGATCGCCTCCCGATGAATGGTATCGGCAGCGGCAACTGCCGCACGTCATTGCCAGGAGCGATAGCGACGAAACAATCCAGAATCCGCCACGCCGTGCTGGATTGCTTCGCTTCGCTCGCAATGACGGAGGACGGTGTTCGCGGCGGAACTCGGCTCTCAACGGTATGTCGGGAATGAGCGGAGATTTCGATGGCCGCCTACGGGCTCTATAGCCATATCCAATCCAATCGGCGCCGGTCGATCGCGCTGCTGATCGGGCTGTTCTTTCTCATCTATGTGCTGGTCTATGCCGGCGCACTGGTGGGCGAGGCGCTGACCGTCAATGCCGATCTCGACATCCTCATGCAGCGCGCCTGGCGCGATCTGATCAGCGCCGCGCCTTTGGCGACGATCGGCACCGCGCTGTGGGTGGTGATCGCCTATTTCTTCCATCAGCGCATGATCGACGCGGTCACCGGCGCGCGCGAGGTGACCCGGCGGGAGGAGCCGCGGCTCTACAATCTTCTGGAAAATCTCTGCATCTCGCGCGGCATCACCATGCCCAAGCTCAAGATCATGGATACGGAGGCGCTCAACGCCTTCGCCACGGGCATGAATCAGAAGCAATATTCGATCACGGTCACGTCCGGCCTGCTGGGCCGGCTCAACGACGCCGAGATTGAATCGGTGCTCGGCCATGAGCTCACCCATATCCGCAACGGCGACGTGCGCATGATGGTGGTCGCCGTCATCATCGCGGGCGTGGTGTCGTTCGTCGCCGAGCTGGTATTCCGGCTCTGGTTCTGGAATGGCTTCAGTTTCCGCAGCTCGCGCTCCGACGACCGCCGCGGCGGCGGCGCCGGCGTCGCCATTCTGACAGCGATCGGGCTATTGGTGCTCGCCTATGTGCTGTCCTTCGTCATCCGGCTGGCGCTGTCGCGCTCGCGCGAATTCCTCGCCGACGCCGGCTCGGTCGAACTGACCAAGAACCCCGACGCCATGATCTCGGCGCTGCGCAAGATCGAAAGCCGCGGCGAACTCCCCGGCGCCACCTCGGCGGTGATGGAAATGTGCGTCGACAATCCGCGCCAGGGCTTTGGCGAGTTGTTCGACACCCACCCGTCGGTCGAAAGCCGCGTCGCCGCTTTGGTCAAATATGCCGGCGGGCACGATCCCGGCCCCATCGCGTTGCCGCCGCAACCCGATGAGGCGGATACCGAGGCGGGCGGCGAATCGCCGCCGCAGGGACCGTGGTCGGAGCCGCCGGCGAGCGGTCAGCAGGGCGAGCCCATGGGTGGCGCACAAAACGGTCCTTGGGGTCCGGCGACCGGCGCGCCGGCAGGCAACGCATCCGGAGCGGAGGCGGGCGCGCCACCCGAATCACCGCCCGGTCCTTGGGGGCCGCGCAGCACGCGTTGACCTCTTTGCGTGCACGTCGACGCGTCGCAAGGGGCTCGCAATGAAGCAAAACAGATTGCAAATTCAGCGCTAGCCGCGTTCGGCTGCAGTTAATCACAGGGCGAGGCTTCCCAAACAGCACCCGGCCTGTGTAGAACCGCTGGACTCGGCGAACGCGACTTGGGGAAAACGACGTAACGCGCTTACGTCGGGCCGCAGCTATCCGGTAGATTAAGCTTGCAGAGCACAGCGCAGCTCCAAGCGGCGCCGGGTTACCAAAGGATCGGCTATTACGGCCAAGCCAACGGTGGTCGTTGTAGGAGCGGACAAGGGCGGCGTCGGCAAGACCACGGTATCGCGGACGCTGCTGGATTATTTCACAGCCCACCACGTGCCGACACGGGCTTTCGATACCGAGTCGCCCAAGGGCACGTTGAAGCGCTTTCATCCCGACATCGCCGAGATCGTCGACGTCACTTCGGTCGCCGACCAGATGCGGATCTTCGATACGCTCTCGAGCACGGAGGCGATCGTCACGGTGATCGACGTGCGCGCCGGGCTACTCTCGCCGACGCACCGCTCGCTGCGGGACATCGGCTTTCTCGACGCGGTGAAGAAGGGGCAGCTCACCTTCGTGGTCTTCCATATCCTCGGCTCGTCGATCGCTTCCCTCAACGAGATCGAGGACACCTCGGTCTTCACCACCGACGCCAAGTATTTCCTGGTCAAGAACTTCATCAACAATACGAGCTTCTTCGAGTGGGATCAGGCCACCCACGCCTCGTATTTCCGCAAGTTCAAGGACGCCATCGAGATCACCATCTCGAAGCTCAACGAAATGGCTTACGAGCAGGTCGAGCTCGCTTCGGTGCCGTTCCTCACCTTCGTCGCCAACAAGCTGGCGAGCGGCGATGCCGCCAATTATTCGTTCGTGTTGCGCGGCTATGTCCGACACTGGCTCGGCAATGTCTGGGGCGAGTACGACCGTATCAAGCTCAACGAGATCGTGGCGACCGCCGCCGCCGCGCCGGCGGGACCACCGCGCGTACAGGTCGCCGGCCGCTCGTAAGGCCCCGCGGCTGTGGCCATGCAGCCGGCGCCTCTCTACATCGTCGCTTCGCCGCGCCCGCGCGCAGGCAAGACCCTGCTGGCGCGGCTGCTGATGGAATATTTCCTCGACAACGGGCGGCCCCTGGTCGGTTTCGACCTCAATCCGCGCGGGCCCGTGCTGGCCGGCCGCTTTCCCAAACTGGTCTGGCCGGTCGATATCGGCGATATCCGCGGACAGATGGAATTGTTCGACCGGCTGGTCGCGGACACCGCGAGCACCAAAGTCATCGACGTCGGCTACGGGCCGTTCGAGCAATTCTTCACCGTCATCGGCGACATCGGCTTCGCTGAGGAGGCGCGGCGGCGCGGCATGGACGCGATCGCGTTCTTTCTCACCGATCAGGCGATCGCCACGGTACATCTATGCCAAGCTGCAAGAGCGGGTGACAGCGATCTTCCAGCCGGTGCACAACGAGTCCGCCTCGTTGATGACCTCGACGGAGGATTTTCCGCCGACGCGCCCCGAATGCGGCACCATCCGCATGCCGCGTTTGTCCCAGGTCGTGCGCGGCGTGGTCGACCGGCCGAGCTTCTCCTTCAACACCTACATGGCGCACCAGCCGGGCGGCCCTACCGAGATCCACAGCTGGATCGCGGATCTCTACACCCAATTTCGCGATTTCGAGCTGCGGCTGCTGATGGGACGGCTGAATTCCTCCCTCGGCTGGGCAGCGCCTGCATCGCCGCCGGCCAGTCGCAAGGGCTGGCTTTCCGGATAAGCTAGGCCTGCATGGCGGCAGACGCCGCGCGGTGAAGGGAGTTCGCGTGCTGAAGCTTGCAGGCCGCACGGCGGTGGTGACGGGCGCGGCCGGCGGCATCGGCCGCGGGATTGCGCTCGCGCTCGCCCGCCGCGGCTGCCACGTCGCACTCGCCGATATCGACGAGGCGGCGCTGGCGCGCACTACTGCCGAGATCGCCGGTCAGGAGAGCGCGAGGTCGCTGCGAGTCAGCCACTATCGTCTTGACGTGGCAAACCGTGCCGCCGTTGCGGCGCTGCCGGCGCAGATGATGGCCGCGCACGGAGCGGTCGATATTCTAGTCAACAATGCGGGCGTTGCGCTCGGCGGCACGTTCCTCGAGATCGCCGAAAGCGATTTCGATTGGCTCCTCGGAATCAATTTCTGGGGCGTGGTGCAGATGACGCGCGCGTTCCTGCCGCTCCTTTCCAACAGCGAGGAAGCGCGCATCGTCAACGTTTCGAGCCTGTTCGGCTTGATCGCACCGCCCGGCCAGACCGCCTATGCGGCGAGCAAATTCGCGGTGCGCGGCTTTTCCGAATCCTTGCGCCACGAGCTTGCCGACACCCGCATCGGCGTCACCGTGGTGCACCCCGGCGGCATCGCCACGTCGATCGCCAAGAATGCGCGCATGCCGGCAAGCCTTTCTGACGACGAAGCCGCCAAGCGCCGCACCTTTTTCGATTCCTTCCTGACCATGCCGCCGGAAACGGCCGGCGAAATCATCGTTCGCGGCGTCGAACGGCGAAAGGCCCGTATTTTGGTCGGTTCGGATGCCAAGTATGCTGAACTCGTCGAGCGGCTGATGCCGGTGAATTACTGGAAGTGGCTTGGGCGGGGAGGCAAGAAATGATTGTTTGGATTGCGGGCATCGCCATCGCGCTCATCCTCCTGGTTCTGCTCGGGCTTTTTCTGTTCACCGCGTGGACCGCGCATCAGGTGGAAACAAACCTGCCGCCGCGCGGAAAATTCATCGATATCGACGGGGTGCGGCTGCACTATATCGACAAAGGCAGCGGGCCGACGCTGCTGCTCATTCATGGACTCGCGGGCCAAGTCCTCAACTTCACGCACTCGCTGCTCAGCCGGCTCACGCACGACTTCCGCGTCGTCATCCTCGATCGGCCCGGCAGCGGCTATTCGCTGCGGCCGGACGCGACGCTAGCGCCGCTCGCCGCACAGGCGCGCATCATCAGCCGCTTTTGTCAGGCGCTCGGGCTGGAACGGCCCGTGATCGTCGGGCATTCGCTCGGCGGCGCGATCGCGCTCGCGCTTGCTCTCGATCATCCCGAGCAGGTCGGCGCATTGGCGCTGATCGCGCCGGTCACGCACCAGCCGGAGAGCGTGCCGCCGCCCTTTGATGGTCTCGCTATCGGCTCGCCGCTGCTGCGCCGCCTGATTGCGTGGACGGTGGCGACGCCGTTGGCGATCGCTAATCGTGAGCGCGCGCTCAGCACCTTGTTCGGCCCGCAGCCGGTTCCGGCCGATTTCGCAACCCGCGGCGGCGGGCTGTTGAGCTTGCGGCCGCGCGCTTTCATCGGCGCATCGATGGACGTAACGGCCGCCGAACAAGACCTTGTCGGCATGCCGGCCCGCTACAAGGGACTCACCATGCCGGTCGGCATCTTGTACGGAACCGAGGACCGCATCCTCGATCCCGCGCTGCATGCTCAAGGGTTTGTGACGAAAGTGCCGGGCACCGATCTGGAGCTGCTCGAAGGCGCCGGACATATGCTATTGATCTCCTCGGCCGATGAGGTCGCCGCCTTTGTCGCCCGCATCGCGCATTGCGCGGCGGCTACCGACGCGCCGCTGGCGCCGGTTGGATAGAGTCGCAAGATCATGACGCCAGAGCATTTTGATATCGTCATCGTCGGCAGCGGGCTCTCCGGCGTCGACGCCGCCTATCATCTGCAGACGTCGTGCCCGAGCAAGTCTTTCGTCATCCTCGAAAGCCGCAACGCAATCGGCGGTACCTGGGATTTGTTCCGCTATCCCGGCATCCGCTCCGATTCCGACATGTTCACCTTCGGCTATCCGTTTCGGCCATGGCTGTCGAATGCGGCGATCGCCGACGGCCCCGCGATCCGCAGTTACATTCGTGAAACGGCCGAAGCCTATGGCATCGACCGCAAGATCCGCTTTCGCCACAGAGTGACAAGCGCGTCGTGGTCTTCCGCCGATGCGCTTTGGACGATCGAGGCCGAGCGTGGCGAGGAGCGCGAGCCGGTTCGCTTCACCTGTAATTTTCTGTTCGGCTGCACCGGCTATTACGACTATGCCAACGGCTACACGCCCGACTTTGCCGGCGCGGAAAAATTCGCAGGCCGGATCGTGCATCCGCAGCACTGGCCGGAGAGCCTCGACTGTAGCGGCAAGCGCGTGGTGGTGATCGGCAGCGGCGCCACCGCGGTGACGATCATTCCGGTGCTCGCCGAGACGGCGGCCCATGTCACCATGCTGCAGCGTTCTCCAACCTACATCGTGGCGCGGCCGACCAACGATCAGCTTGCCACGGTGCTGCGCCGGTACCTGCCGACGCGGACCGCGTATGCCTTCGCGCGCTGGTATTACGTGTTGTTCGGGCTTTATTTCTACAATCTGTCACGCCGCAATCCGAGGGCGGTGAAGAAATGGATCGTGGGCCAGGTGCGCGCGCAGCTCGGCCCGGACTACGACGTGCTCACGCATTTCAACCCGCGCTACAATCCGTGGGATCAGCGGCTGTGTCTCGCGCCCGATGCCGATTTCTTCCGCGCCATCAAATCCGGCAAGGCCGACATCGTCACCGACACGATCGAAAACTTCACCGAAAAGGGCATCCGCTTGGAGTCCGGCCGCGAGCTTGCTGCCGACATCATCATCACCGCCACCGGATTGAGGCTCCTTCTGCTCGGCGGCATCAACATCGCCGTCGACGGCAAGCCGGTGACGTTCTCCGACACGATGAATTTCAAGGGTGTCATGTTCAGCGACGTCCCAAACCTGTTTGCGGCGTTCGGCTACACCAACGCATCCTGGACGCTGAAATGCGATCTGAGCTGCGCCTATGTGGCGCGGCTGATCAACTATATGGACCGGCGCGGCTACGTGGCGTGCACCCCGCGCCAGGATCCGTCGGTCAAGCCCGAGCCGCTGATCGACTTCTCGTCCGGCTATATCCAGCGCGCGATCGATCAATTCCCGCGCCAGGGCTCGAAAAAGCCGTGGCGGCTTTATCAGAATTACGTGCGCGACCTGCTGAGCCTGCGGTTCGGCGCGGTCGACGACCCGGCGCTGGAATTCGAGCGGCGACGCGAGGCCGCGAAAGCGGCTTAGAGCAGTCACGCCTTCCAGTCACGCCGGGCTTCGCTTGGCCTGATAGCCCAGTGCTGCCGACAGTTCACGGGTGACGGCGAGCAACACTCGAGCCGGCGGCCCGTTGGTCGAGCAATCAAAATCGCCGCGCGGCCCCAAGCTGGTGATGGCAGCGACGATGCGGCCGTCGACATCGAAGATCGGCGCGCTCAAGGCACTGACGCTCGCCAATTGGGTGCCGTCGGCCGGACTGATGCCGGTCGAGCGAATCTTGGCTTGCAAGCGCCGAAAGTCGTTCAAGACGCGGCGCGACGCAGCGGCGCCGCGCTTGCGCAGACTTTGTACCTCGCCGCGCAGCATCGCATCGGTCTGTTCGGCCGGAAGAAACGCTGCGAACAAGCGGCCAGTCGCCGAGGTCAGAAGCGGCATGATCGAACCAACGCGGACATTGAGCGTCACCGGATGACTGCTCTCCTCCCAGCGGACGATGGTCGGCCCGTTATATCCCCACACGGCGAGGAAGGTTGTGGCGCCGGTCCGGTCGCGCACCGAAGCAAGCGCCGGCGACGCCGAGCGCACCACATCGATGCGCGCCAGCGCCGCCAAGCCGAAGCCGAGCGCCATGCCGCCGAGGTCGTAACGGCCGTCAACCTGCTGAACCAGACCGACGCGAGCCAGGCTGACCAAATAACGGTGGGTCTTGCTGGCGGAAAGCCCGGCACGCGCTGCCAGCTCTTTGAGCTGAAGCGCGCCAGGCGACTCGGCAAGGACTTTCGCAACCCGCAAGCCGATTTCGACCGATTGAATGCCGCGCTGTGATTTCGTCATGCCGTGGATTCTACGAGACGCAGGGTTTCTTAGCACTGCTTCGAGTCGCCATCGAATTGGCTATTGCAGAATTAACTACCCCAATGGTAAACTTTGATGAAGCCGACGCCGACCGCACAAGGCGGACCGCACCAGATCGGCAAACGCCCCCACACACGGCACGGACCGAGGGCGGGATCAGGGAGACGGCGATGCCGGTGGCTCAGGTGCGGATCGCGGACGAGCAAGCGGCGGAGCTGATCCGTGGCTTCAATCTCGCGCGCCTCAGCCCGGCGTTCTTGAACGACCCCTACCCGACCTACACGGCCTTGCGCGAACATGCGCCGATCCACCGCCTGCCTGACGGCTCGTTCTTTCTGACCCGCTACGACGATGTGGCGCAGGTTTATCGCGACACGGCGACCTGGAGCTCGGACAAGAAGATCGATTTCAAGCCAGCCTTTGCCGACAGCCTGCTCTACGAACATCACACCACGAGCCTCGTGTTCAACGATCCGCCGGTGCACACGCGGGTCCGCAAGCTGCTGGCGCCGGTATTCACGCCGCGCGCGCTCAAGGCGATCGAGCCTAGGATAGAGGCGCTGGTCGATCGGCTGTTGGACCAGGCTGCTCAGTCAGGCGTCATCGACCTGATCGATGATTTTGCCGCCGCGATCCCGATGCAGCTCATCGGCGATCTGCTCGGTGTACCGCAGAGCGAAAGGGGCCCGCTGCGTAAGTGGTCGCTCACGATCCTCGGCGCCCTCGAGCCAGTCCTCAAGCGCGAGCAATTCGATGCGGGCGTCAATTCGGTTGCCGAGTTCAAGGACTATTTGACCAAGCTCGTCACCGAGCGGCAGCAAAGCCCGGGCACGGACGGTCGGGAAATTCTCTCGATCCTGATCAATGCCAGCGAATTTGCTGCCGGTTCGGCCGCGCGCGGCGGCGAGCGCCTGTCGGAGCTCGAGCTTCTCCACAACTGCATCTTCCTGCTCAACGCCGGGCACGAGACGACGACCAATCTGATCGGCAACAGCGTCGACTTGCTATTACGGTATCCCGAAGCACGCGCAGAGCTGGGCCAACATCCGGACCTCATCGACACGGCGATCGAGGAGTTTCTGCGCATGGAAAGTCCCAACCAGCTCGGAAACCGGCGTGCGGTGCGCGACACCGCGCTCGGCGACGTCGCCATTCCGGCCGGCAGTTACGTCCATCTTTGTATCGCGGCTGCCAATCGCGACCCGGCGCGGCTTCACGATCCCGACCGTTTGGACATTCGCCGGTCGCCAAACCGCAATTTGGCGTTCGGCCTCGGCATTCACGCCTGCGCGGGAATGTCGCTGGCGCGGATGGAGGCGCGCATCGCCATCGGCAAGCTGGTCCAGCGCTTTCCGACAATCGCGCGTGTCGGCGATTTCGTGCGCGGTGGCCGCGCGCGCTTTCGCGGCTTTTTGCACTTTCCGGTCGCGGTGCGATAGCGCCGTACAACCAAATGCCCGCGCGGGGCGAGTCCAGTGTCGAGGAACGCGGAAAGGAAAGTGCAATGAACGCCAATCCGGCCCACATGTTTTTCTGCGGCAGCATCCCGCTGGAACACGAAGTCGACGTGTTCAACGCTCTCGCTGAAATTGGCGGCGAGCGGTTGCGGCGCGTTCCCGACGGCGAGCTCGGCGACCGCCGGATGTGGGTGATCGGCCAATACGCCGTGTTGGCCGCTTCGCCGGCGCTCGAATTCGGCCCGTTTCCGGCGGACGGGCTGACACGGCGCACCTGCTATCAGATTCCGCTGCGGCTGCGCACCGGCAGGACGGCAAACGACATTGTCTTCAACGATCTTGGCTATGCCCGGCACGCATCGAGCTCATATGGGCTGTTTCGCGAGATGAAAAAGGCCGGTAAAATCCCGGCGCACTGGCGGCTTCAGGTCAATCTGCCGACCCCGAGCGACGTCATGCCTATGATCGAGGCGTCAGCCAAAGCCGCGGCGGAAAAGGCTTACCGGAAGGCCTTGCTCGCCGAGCTCGAAGAGATCCAGCGGCGGATCCCGCATTCAGAGCTTGCGATCACTTGGGACGTCGTGCACGCCGTTCTGACGTGGGAGGACCCGTCGAACAAATATATCACCCAATTTTTCACCGACCCGAAGAACGACTTCCTGCACACGCTGGTCGAGCTTGGCGACGCGGTGGTTGGCGACGTCGAGCTCGGCTACCATCTTTGCTACGGCAGCCAGGATCACAAGCACGCACTCGAGCCGCGCGATCTGGCTGCATGCGTCACCATCAGCAATGCGGTCGCAGCGCAACTTGGCCGCCGAATCGACTATGTCCATATGCCGGTGCCGCGCGAGCGCAGCGACGACGACTATTTCAAGCCGCTGGCGCAACTCGACCGCAAGCGCATCGGCGAAGTCTATCTCGGGCTGGTCCACTATACCGACGGCCTGGAAGGCGCGCGGCGCCGCATCACCGCGGCGGAGAAGTATCTGCCGGAGTTCGGCATTGCCGCCGAATGCGGCTTCGGACGCCGGCCGAGCCACCAAGACGTCATGCGCCTGATGAAGCTGCATGCCGATATAATCGACAATGCCGTGACGCCTTGAATTTCGGCGCTGCGGCACAAGCAACAAATAAAAATGCGCACGAAGGGGAGGAAGCCATGAAGTCGCTGCGTATCCTGGCAATCGCCGCCGTCTTGGCCTGCACACAAGCATCGGCGGGCGAAAAGTCGATCAAGATCGGCATCCTCGGCGACCAGAGCGGGCCCTATTCCGACCTCGGCGGGGCCGGCTCGGTGCTTGCGGCGCAAATGGCGGCTGACGATTACGGCGGCAAGGCGCTTGGCAAGCCGATCGAGATCGTCGCCGCCGACATGCAGAACAAGCCAGACGTAGCGTCATCGATCGCGCGCCGCTGGTTCGACGTCGAGGGCGTCGACGCGATCGCCGACGTGCCGCTCACATCCGTGGCGCTCGCCGTGCAAAGCGTCGCGCGCGAAAAAAAGAAGATCCTGTTGATTACCGCCGCCGCCTCGGCCGACCTCACAGGCAAAGCCTGCTCACCCTACACGGTGCATTGGATGGATGACACGCGGGCGCTGTCGGTCGGCACCGGCCGCGCCGTTGTCGCCGCGGGCGGCAAACAATGGTTCTTTCTCACGCCGGACTACGCGTTTGGCGCCGCCATGGAACGCGCCGCGTCCGCGGCCGTCATTGCCGCCGGCGGAACGGTTGCGGGCAGCACCAAATTTCCTCTCGGCACGCCGGATTACTCGTCCTACCTGCTGACGGCGGGCGCTTCGCAGGCGAGCATTTTCGGGCTCTCGACCGTCGGCGGCGACACGATCAACGCCGTCAAGCAGGCCGCCGAATTCGGGCTGACCCAAAACAATCGCAAGATCGTGGTTTTTCTGATGTTCCTGCCCGAGGTGCACGCCATCGGACTTGCGGCGGCGCACGGCCTCTACATCACCGATGGATTTTACTGGGACGAGAACCAGAAGACTCGCGCCTGGTCGCAGCGCTTCTTCGAGCGCATGAAGAAGATGCCGAGCAAGTCGCAGGCCAACACCTATGCCGCCGTCACCAACTATCTCAAGGCGCTGGACGCGGCGAAATCCGACGACGCCGAAGCGGTCGCCAAGCAGATGAAGGCGGGCCGGCTGGACTATTTCGGCAAGCCGGCGGTCGTTCGGCAAACCGGCCGCGTCGTCTATGACCTCACCGTCTACGAGGTGAAGAAGCCCGACGAGTCGAAATATCCATGGGACTATTACAAGCCCGTTCGCACGGTGACCACCGAAGAAGCGTTCGGGCCCGACGTGCCCGGGGACTGCGTCCTACAATGAACTTTGCGTCGCGCTAATTCCGTGCCGAGGCAAGTTGCGCCGGCGCGCTACCAGAGCCTGATGATTTTAGGTCCGATCGGACGATTCATGGTCGTCGCTGCCGACGAAGCGAACCAATCCAGCGGGCGCTTCAAGAATCTGGATTGCTTAGTGCGTCGCTGCTCGCAACGACGAAGCAGTGACTAAACCGCAACGCGTCGCGCTAGTGCCCCTCGAAGCTCACCAGCGTACGCACCGGCACGCCGAGCTTGCGGATCTTGTCGCCGCCGCCGAGCTCGGGCAGATCGATGATGAAGCAAGCCGCCAGGACCTCGGCGCCGATGCCCTTGAGGAGTTTCACCGCCGCCTCGGCGGTGCCGCCGGTCGCGACCAGATCGTCGACCAGGATGACGCGCTCGCCCTGGAGCACCGCATCCTCGTGCATCTCCATTTCGTCGATGCCGTATTCGAGCGAATAGCCGATGGTGACGCGCTTGAACGGCAGCTTGCCCTTCTTGCGGATTGGCACGAAGCCGGCCGAGACCTGATGGGCGACGGCGCCGCCGAGAATGAAGCCGCGCGCCTCGATGCCTGCCACCTTGTCGATCTTGCCGCCAGCCCAGGGGTGCACCAGTTCGTCGACGGCGCGGCGAAAGGCGCGCGCATTGCCAAGAAGCGTGGTGATGTCGCGAAACATGATGCCCGGCTTCGGATAATCCGGGATGTTGCGGATCGCAGCCTTCAGATCGTTGGTCAGGTCTAACGTGCCGGTCATCATGGTCGTGAGCCCCAAACTCGTCTGCGGAACTTCCGCGGGGATGCAGCCGGCGGCACTGTGGCGAACCAGGGCGACCGACGCAACCCGAACGCGACCGGCGCGAAGTCTGGAGCGTTAACCCGGCAGGCCCGCGGCCGGCGTCAGGCCCGCGGCCCTTAGAGCATGATCCGGAGAAGTGGGTACCGGTTTTCCGAAAAGATCAGGCTCCACCAAATACCTAGAGCGCGGAGACGTTCAACTTAAAGCCATCGCGCTCTAGGCCACTTCCGGATGGTGAACGTCGTGCCAGACCTTCTTCTTGGTGAAATAAAGAAGGCCGGTCAGCACGATGAGAAATACGAACACCTGGAAGCCGAGCCGCTTGCGCTCGTCGAGCTTGGGCTCCGCCGCCCACATCAGGAAGGCGGAGATGTCCTTGGCGTACTGATCGACAGTCGCCGGCGCACCGTCGGTATATTCGACCTGTCCGTCGCTCAACGGTTTCGGCATCGCGATGGCATGGCCGGGAAAGTACTTGTTGTACTGCGAGCCCGGCGGCAGCGCGACCCTGGCCGGCGCATCTTCGTAGCCGACGAGGATGGCGTGGATGTAGTCGGGGCCGTCCTCCTGGTACTGGGTGAAAGCATCGAAGATGAACCAGGGGAAGCCCGCTTCGAAGCCGCGCGCCTTCGCCAGCACGGACATGTCGGGAGGCAGGCCGCCCCCCATCGCCGCGCGGGCAGCCTGATCGTTCGGGAACGGCGGCGGGAAGTGATCGGCGAGCTTGCCGGGGCGCTGGAACATTTCGCCCTTGTCGTTCGGCCCATCGGTCACCTGAAAGCCGGAGGCGATAGTCGCCGCCTGGGCCTCAGTAAAGCCTGGCCCGCCCGGATCGGCGAGGTTGCGGAACGCCAGAAGCTTCAGGCTGTGACAAGTGGAGCAGACTTCGCGGTAGATCTTAAAGCCGCGCTGAAGCTGCGCGGGATCGTACAAGCCGAACGGGCCGTGAAACGACCAGTGCTGCCGCGGCGGCGCCTCGGCCTCTTGGGCAGAAGCCGTCTGGACGGCGGCCGCCGAAAGCGACGCCGCGAGCGTGATGGCAAGGACGATGCTGCGATGCGCGTTCATAGACAATCTCCTAAACCTTCGCGCCCGAGGCCGGCAGCACAGCTTCCGAGATCGAGTTCGGCAGCGGCTTGGTCGTTTCGAACAAACCGAGCAGCGGCAGGATGATGAGCAGGAAGACAAAATAATACGCGGTGAGAATGCGAGCCGCGATCACATAACCGCCTTCGGGCGGCTGCGAACCGAGATAGCCTAGCCCGATCACCGCCAGGAAGAACACGATCAGGAATTGCCGGTAGAGCGGCCGGTAATTCGCCGACCGCACGCGCGAGGTATCGAGCCAGGGCAAGAACGCGAGCAAGACGATCGAGGCGAGCAACGCGATGACGCCGAGAAGCTTGTTCGGGATCGCGCGCAGGATGGCGTAGAACGGCAGGTAGTACCATTCCGGCACGATATGGGTCGGCGTCTGGCCGGGATTGGCCGGGATGTAATTGTCCGAATGGCCGAGATAGTTCGGGATGTAGAACACGAACCAGGCCAAGAACAGGCAGAAGACGCCGATGAAGAACGCGTCCTTGACGGTCGCATAGGGCGTAAATGCGACCGTGTCCTTCTCGGTCTTCGGCTCGACGCCGGTCGGATTGTTCTGCCCGACCATATGCAGCGCCCAGACGTGCAGCACGACCACGCCGGCGATCACGAACGGCAACAGGTAATGCAGCGAATAGAAGCGGTTGAGCGTCGGATTGCCGACCGCATAGCCGCCCCACAGCCAGGTCACGATCGGATCGCCGACCCACGGAATGGCCGAGAACAGGTTGGTGATGACCGTGGCCGCCCAGAAGCTCATCTGGCCCCAGGGCAGCACGTAGCCCATGAAGCCGGTGACCACCATCAGCAGGAACAGGATGACGCCGAGGATCCACAGCACCTCGCGCGGATCCTTGTAGGAGCCGTAATACATGCCGCGCACGATGTGGGCGTAAACCGCGACAAAGAAGAACGAGGCGCCGTTGGCATGCAGATAGCGCAGCAGCCAGCCGTAATTGACGTCGCGCATGATGGATTCGACGGAATTGAAGGCGAGATCGACATGCGGCGTGTAGTGCATCGCCAGCACGATGCCGGTGACCATCTGCGCGCCGAGCATGAACGCGAGGATGCCGCCGAACGTCCACCAATTATTCAGGTTGCGCGGCGTCGGATAGACAATGAATGAGGAATAGACCAAGCCCGCGATCGGCAGCCGCCGCTCCAGCCATTGCATGACGGGGCTTTGCGGCTTGTAGATCGAATTTGCGCTCATGATCGAACCTTATGCGTTGGCGGGCTTAGGCTTCATACCGGCGGCGATGGCCGAGCGGGCGGACTTTGGCGCAGCCGGCTGACCGCCGCGGCCGCGCACGGACCATGCCAAAGTACATGACATAGCGCCGCGAAGGCTGCGCTGCGGAGATTGTGGCCACCCGTCACACCCTCTTCCGTCTTGCCGGTCTCTCCATCCGCGCCGCGGACCGCCCCTGAAAAGGTCCATCTCACGGCGGAAGGCCCGTCTCATCCGACCTGGGGGAGATCAGAAGCGACGCAATCCGGCGGCGTTTTATTGGCACCCTTACCGGGCGAGCGCAAGTGTGCGATCACACGGTGCGCTCAAAGCCGGCCCCGATCGTCACAGGAGCCAGCCGGGTTCCGGTTTCGCCGCGGCAAAGGGCTTAAATCCCGGCGTCGGAACCCACATAACGCGCTCCGTTTCCTCGACCGGCCGACCCCATGCGCATCGCTCTCTACCAGCCTGATATTCCGCAGAATGCCGGTACGATTCTGCGCCTGTGCGCCTGCTTCGGCATCGAGGCCCATATCATCGAGCCGTCCGGATTCCCGACAACCGACCGCGCCTTCCGCCGCGCCGGGATGGACTACCTCGATGCCGTCGAGATCGTGCGCCATCTCTCCTGGCGCGATTTCGACAGTTGGCGCAACCGGCAAGGACACCGCCTCATTTTGTTCACGACCGCCGCGACGGCCTGCTATCTCGACTATCGCTACCGGCCGGACGACATCCTCTTGTTCGGCCGCGAGTCGGCCGGCGTCCCGAACGAGGTGCATGACGCGGCCGATGCGCGTTTGAAGATTCCGATCCGCGTGGGTCTCCGCTCGCTCAATGTCGCGGTTGCCGCCGCGCTCGCTGTGGGCGAAGCGCTGCGGCAGACCGGCGGGATGAAGTAAACGAAACCAGCGCTCGTCCCCGCGAACGCACGCTGGGCCCAGACCCGGATTCCCGCCTACGCGGGAATGAGCGGAATCGCGATGACCAAGCTAAGCCGTCACCACGCCGGGCTTGCCGCTTTCGACCGCAAAAGTCTTTAGCGTCGAAATATCAGCCCTGGGATCGTGCGCATCGGAGACCACCCGCATCCGCACCTGCATATGCGCGCGCTCGAGATCGACACAGACATAACCGCGCCGCCGGCTCTCGAAGAAATGCACATGCGGATTGTCCGGCAGCGCCTGCGCGATGAGCTCATGCGGCGGCCCGTAGGACGAGATCGAGGCGCCGACGAATTCGGTCGCCACGATCGGCGACTTCGGGTCGTCGAAATCGAGCCGCAAGTCGTTGGCGAAGAACGAATGGATGTCGCCGCTGAACACCACCGGGTTTGACACCTGCGTTTCCTGGATACGTTTGAGCAGGCGCGTGCGGTTGGCCGGGTAACCGTCCCAATTGTCGGTCGAGACGACGAAGGCGTCGTTCTGCTTGACGTGGTACTGCGCCATCAGCACATCTTGCGCGATCAAATTCCACTTCGCCTTGGTGTGCGCCAGCCCGGAAGCGAGCCAGGCCTCCTGGGCAAAACCCATCATGCTGCGGCCCGCCTCGCGCCGTTCCGGACAACTGGCGTCGTTCTCCAGATGCATGCCGCCCTTGAACGGCGGCGTGTAGCAGGCCTGCCGCGAGCGGTATTGCCGCCCGTCGAGCATCGACACCTCGATGAGATCGCCGACCTTGAAGCGATCATAGAGGCGCATAATCGGCCCGTTCGGCCGCGACAGAATCGGCCGCACCGGCATGTGCTCGTAGAACGCCTGATACGCCGCCGCCCGCCGCATCAGGAACATTTGCGGGTCGTCGAAACGCTCCGACCATTTGTCGCCGTAGTCGTTCGCCACCTCGTGGTCGTCCCAGGTGACGCAGGCCGGCACTTCCGCATGCAGCCGCTGCAAGTCCGGATCGAGCCGATATTGCGCATAGCGGTTGCGATAGGTGGGCAGCGTCGCCGCTTCGATGCCGTCCGAGTGGCGGCGCACCGTCGGCCGCTTCTCCTCGATGGTTTCGTAGATATAGTCACCGAGAAACAGCACGAATTCCGGATTTTCGTCGGCGAGATGCCGGTAGGCGGAGAAATAGCCGTGCTCGTAATTCGCGCAGGAGGCGAAAGCAAAACGCACGCGCTCGGGTGTGGCATCCGCCGGCGGCAGCGTCGCCGCTCGTCCGACGCGGCTTGAGGCATCGCCGCTGGTGAAGCGATACCAGTAGGGTCGGCCTGGCTGCAGGCCGCGCACATCAAGGTGCACCGAATAGGCGAACGCCTGCTCGGCGGTCGCCTCGCCACGACGCACGATGTCGCGCAAAGCGGGATCGGTGGCGATCTCGTAACCGACGGTCACATCGCCGCCACGCATGCCGCCCGGCGTTTGCGGATTGGGCGACAAGGGCTCGGGTGCAACCCGGGTCCACAGCACGAAACCATCAGGGCGCGGCGCCCCCGACGCAATGCCCAGGCTGAACGGATCGCCGGCAGCCCAACTTTGAGCGCCGGCCGCACGCAAGATGAAGGGGGACGCCACGACGCCAAGGCCTGCGCCGGCGGCGGCTTGCAGCAGGCGGCGGCGCGTTGGCCGGTTCGGGATCGCAGTCATGTGGCGGGTCCAATCTCCAGAGCCCAGTATAATCGCCGGCCAATGTGACAATTGCGAAAAAGATGACGGCCCGGCGCCGTTGTAATACATGACCGATCATGGACTTGAACGTGATCGAGCCGCGCAAGGGCTCGGCCCGCGCCTGGTTCGAAACCCTGCGCGACCGGATCGTGGCGGCCTTCGAGGAGATCGAGGACGCGCTGCCGGCCGGCGCGCCGCTCTCGGACCGGCCCCCCGGCCGGTTCGTGCGCACGCCCTGGAACCGCACCGACCACAGCGGCAAGCCGGGCGGCGGCGGCGTCATGGCGATGATGAAGGGCCGCGTGTTCGAGAAGGTCGGCGTGCACGTCTCGGCCGTGTTCGGCGAATTCGCACCGGAATTCCGCAAGGACATTCCTGGCGCTGCCGACGATCCGCGCTTCTTCGCCACCGGCATTTCGCTCATCGCCCACATGCAGAACCCGAATGTGCCGGCCGTGCACATGAACACGCGCTTTGTCGTGACGACCAAATCCTGGTTCGGCGGCGGGGCCGATTTGACGCCGGTCCTGCTTATCCGCCGCTCGCAGGAGGACCCGGACACGATCGCATTCCACGCCGCCTTGAAGGCCGCCTGCGACAAGCACGCGGCCGTCGCGCCGTACGAGAAGTTCAAGACCTGGTGCGACGAATATTTCTTTCTCAAGCACCGGGGCGAGGCGCGCGGCATCGGCGGGATCTTCTATGACTGGCTCGATTCCGGCGATTTCCTTGCCGACTTCGCCTTCACGCAGGATGTCGGCCGCGCCTTTCTCGGCATCTATCCCGAGCTGGTGCGCGGCAATTTTGCCAAGCCGTGGACCGAAGCAGAGCGTGAAGAACAGCTCGTGCGCCGCGGACGTTACGTCGAGTTCAATCTGCTTTACGACCGCGGGACGATTTTTGGATTGCGCACGGGCGGCAACGTGGAATCCATCTTGTCTTCCATGCCGCCAGTGGTGAAATGGCCGTGATGGCCGCCGTTACAACATGATCCGGAAAAGCGGATACCGATTTTCCGAAAAGATCATACTCCATCAAAGATCTAGAGCGCGCTGACGATTCAACATAAAGCGATCGCGCTCTAGCCGGGGATCGAAGCCATGGATTTGGGTATTGCGGGCCGCAAGGCGATTGTCTGTGCCTCGAGCCGCGGGCTTGGCCGCGCCTGCGCCAAGGCGCTCGCGGACGCTGGCTGCGAGGTGATCATCAACGGCCGCGACCGCAAGCGGGTTCTCGCCACCGCCGCCGAACTGCATCAGGCCACCGGGGCCAAGATCACCCCCGTGGTGGCCGACGTCGCTTCGCCGGATGGCCAGAAGGCGCTGTTCGACGCCTGCCCAGAGCCGGACATTCTGGTCAACAACAATGGCGGTCCGCCCTTTCGCGACTTCCGCGAGCTCGACCGGCAGAAAATGCTCGATGGCGTCGTCGCCAACATGGTCGTGGCCATCGAGCTCGTGCAGAAAGCCATCGATCCGATGATCGCCAAAAAGTTCGGCCGGATCGTCAACATCACGTCGGGCTCGGTAAGGGCGCCGATCCCCGGCCTCGATCTTTCCTCCGGCGCGCGTGCCGGCCTGACCGCGTTCTTCGCCGGCGTCGCCCGCAGCGTCGCCGGCTCCAACGTGACCATCAATTTCCTCCTGCCCGGCGTATTCGCGACTGATCGCTTTCAGACCTATGTCGACACGACCATGAAGAAGAGGGGCATCAGCGCCGAGGCGGCGCTGGCCGAGCGGGTGGCCGCGGTTCCGGCCCGGCGGATCGGCGATCCCGACGAATTCGGCGCGGCTTGCGCGTTTCTTTGCTCGGCGCAAGCCGGCTATATCACCGGTCAAAATCTCTTGATTGACGGCGGCGCCTTTCCGGGTGCTTTCTAACGCATGATCCCAAAAAGCATGCCCTCGGGCTTGACCCGATGGGTGGAACCGGCTTTCGGAAAAGCATGCCTTCGGGCTCGACCCGAGGGATCATGTGCAAACAGATGGCCAGAGCGGCATGACGATTCGAGGAAAAGTCATCCCGCTCTAGCCGAGGAGCACTTGATGCAATATTAGACGACCCTGGCGCCGCTCCTTCCTGCCCTCGCCGCTTGTCCGGGAATAGGAAGGGGCTCTCACGGCGCGATTGATTTTCTTCATTGACCGCAACAAAGACGAACCCCTCCCCCGCCCCTCCCGCCCAAGGGAGGGGAGGTTCTAAAAAAACCGCGATAGCGAGCAAGGAGCCTCTGAATGAAACTCGTCCGCTTCGGCGCCCCCGGGCGCGAAAAACCCGGCATGCTCGATGCCCAGGGCCGCGTCCGCGACCTCTCCAAGGTCGTGCCCGATATCGCCGGCCCCGCTTTGTCGCCGAGCGGACTGACCAAGTTGCGCAAGCTCAAGCCGGAGAAGCTGCCGCTGGTGCGCGGCACGCCGCGGCTCGGGCCGTGCGTCGGCGACGTCGGCAATTTCATCGCCATCGGGCTCAACTATTCCGATCACGCCGCCGAGGCCGGCATGCCGATCCCGAAGGAGCCGATCATCTTCAACAAGGCGCCGAGCTGCGTCTGCGGGCCGGACGACAACACCATGATCCCGAAAGGCTCGACCAAGCTCGATTACGAAGTCGAGCTCGGCATCGTGATCGGCAGCCGCGCGCGCTATCTCGCCAAGAACAAGGCGATGGAAGCGGTCGCCGGCTATTGCCTTGCCAACGACGTCTCTGAGCGCAATTTCCAAATCGAGCGCAGCGGCGGGCAATGGGGCAAGGGCAAGGGCTGCGAGACCTTCGGCCCGCTCGGGCCGTGGCTCGTCACCAAGGACGAGATCCGCGATCCGCAGCGGCTCGACATGTGGCTCACGGTCAACGACGAGACCCGGCAGAAGGGCTCGACCCAGACCATGATCTTCGGAGTCGCGCATCTCGTCTGGTATTGCTCGCAATTCTTCGTGCTCGAGCCAGGTGATGTGATCATCACCGGCACGCCGCCCGGCGTCGGCATGGGCATCAAGCCGGAGCCGAAATTCCTCAAAGCCGGCGATGTCGTGCACCTCGGCATCGACGGCCTCGGCGAGCAGCAGCAGAAGATCGTGAAGTTCAAGGCGTAGAGGGCCTCTTTCACCCCGCTCGCGGCGGAGGTGGCGCGCAAAGCGAGCCGGTGGGGGAAGTGTCCGCTTGCTCTGGGCAAGCCAGCCCCCTCCACCGCGCTTCACGCGGTCCCCCTCCCCCACTTCGTGGGGAGGAAAGAGCGGCGTCACTTGATCGCTTGCGGATTGATCGGCGAGCCGGTGCCGCCGGTGATGACGAGCGGCGCGCCGCAGAAGAAGAACTCGTAGATGCCGTCGGCGTCGCAATCTTCCGCCAGCTCTTTCACATAGAACATCTCGCCCATGGTCAGCCCCATGGCCGGAATCACTACCCAGTGCCAGGGCTGATTGACTTCCGTGGTCTCGTTCGGCCGCACCTCGACGCCCCAGGTGTCGGAGCAGATCGCGGCGATCTCCTTCTCGTGACACCAATAGCAATTCTCGAACCGCACGCCCGGCGCCGGTCCGCCCGCATAGGCGCCCCAGTCTTTTTGGCGCAGGCAGCGCTCCATCTGGCCCGTGCGAAGGATGACGAAATCGCCGCGCCGGATCTCGACATTCGCCTCCTTGGCGCATTTGTCGAGCTCGTCGTTGGAAATCGACACGCCGTCCTCGAGCCAGGGAACGCCGCGAAAGCGTGCCACGTCGAGCAGCACGCCGCGCCCGACCATCTTGTTCCTGGTGTGCTCGATGCCGAGCTTGCCGAGGCCGTTGCAATCGACTTCGCGCGCGTCGAAGCCGTTGT
>DATMQV010000337.1:0-2349 GCA_035566615.1 Xanthobacteraceae bacterium | reverse complement strand
ATGTGCTCTATGCCGAAGGCGAGCGCGCGCCGAAAATGATGTCGATCGGTTTGCATTGCCGGCTGGCCGGACGGCCCGGCCGTGCCGCCGGTCTCATCCGCTTTTTGGATTACATTGCCGGCTTTGATCGCGTGTGGATCGCCACGCGGCTCGACATCGCGCACCATTGGTACCGCGAGCATCATCAACTCGGCGCCGCCGCTTGGGCGGTTCGATGAGGCTTTAAGTCGTGAGCTCGATTTCGCTCGATACGCTCAATGCTGCCGATCGCGCGACCTTCATGGCGGCGATCGGCGAGGTGATGGAGCTTGCGCCGTGGGTAGCGGACGAAGCTTATGCCAAGCGCCCCTTCGCCAGCATGGCCGCGCTCTATCAGACCATGGTCGACGCGGTGCGCAACGCCGGCGACGAGCGACTGCGCGCGCTCATCAACGGCCATCCTGATCTCGCCGGCAGGGCGGCGCGTGAGGGCAAGCTCACCGCCGATTCCACCGCCGAGCAGGCGGCCGCCGGATTGGATCGCTTGACCGAACAAGAGTTCGCTGCCTTCCATCGGCTTAACGATGCCTACCGCAGCAAATTCGGCATGCCGTTCATCGTCTGCGTGCGCCGGCATGGCAAGGAATCGATCCTGCGCCAGTTCGAGAAGCGCCTGAAGAACGATGCGGCAAGCGAGCAGAAAACCGCGCTTGGCGAAATCTTCCGCATCGCCGCGCTGCGGCTCGATCAGCGCGTGACCGCGCCGGATCGCCTGAAGGTGCACGGGCATTTGTCGACCCACGTGCTCGATACCCATGGCGGCCATCCCGCGGCCGGGGTGGCGATCGAGTTGTGCGAGGTTGCCACAAGCGGCGCGACACGCCTGATCAAGCGCGCCGTTACCAATGCGGACGGCCGCACCGACCAGCCGCTGTTGTCCGGCGCGCCGGTCCCGATCGCGACCTACGAATTGCGCTTCGCGGTCAGCGACTACTTCGCCCGCCAGGGCGCGCCGCTGGCCGATCCGCCGTTTCTCGGCGTGGTGCCAATCCGCTTTGCGGTGGCGGAGCCGGAGGGCCGCTATCACGTGCCGCTCTCGGTCACGCCCTGGGCTTACGCGACCTATCGCGGAAGCTGAGAGCTTCGCTTCTCGACCCGTTCGGCCGGCTTCGCTACAGTTGCCGTGGCGCCGGCGACCGTCCGGTGTTTGAGCAGGGAGGTTTTGCCGGTGGCCACCACACGTCCGTTATCCGAAATTCTGCCGAAGGAAATGACCGAGCTGCGTGTGCGGCCGATCTTCACGCTGCTACTTGAAGTACAGCCGGCGATCAATGTCGGCAAGACGCCCGGCGTCGACCGGCGCGTCGGTGTCATCACCGGTGGCCGCTTCGAGGGCGAGCGTCTCCGCGGCACGCTGCTGCCTGGCGGCAGCGACTGGCAGGCGATCCGGCCCGGCGACGGCGCCTGGCTGCTCAATGTGCGCATCGTGCTCAAGACCGACGACGACGCCATCATCGGCATGAGCTATCCCGGCCTTCGCCACGGCCCGAAGGAAGTGCTCGACCGCATCGCCCGCGGCGAGGTGGTCAAGGCCACTGACTATTATTTGCGCATCTCGGCGACCTTCGAGACGGCGTCGGAGAAATACGGCTGGCTCAACAACATCATCAGCGTCGGCGTCGGCCACCGCCTGCCCGAGGGGCCGATCTATCAGATGTTCGAGGTGCTCTAGCGACTAAGAAGGTGGCCCGCCCCCTTCCTCCTCCCCTTCAGGATGTGGAAGAGAATGTGGCCCACTCCCACCGGCTGTACGGACAGTTCCGTGGGCCGACCGTGCTGTTCCCTTCCTAAAGGGAGGGTTGCGGCCGCGGGTCTGCTGACTCCGAAAAACAAAGTTGATAAGAGCGTCGTCAAAGGGGGAACGTCATGTCCGGCTACTGGCACAATTTCGATCTGACCGATGGAGTGAACATCCTGCGCCTGATCTGCGGGCTGTTCTTCATTCCGCACATCGCCGGCAAGTTCACCGAGCCGGCGACGCTGAATTTCTTCAAGGCCGCAAAATTCAATCCGCCCGCGACATGGATGTATGTGGCCGGCGCGATCGAGACGCTTTTGACCATCGGTCTCGTCTTCGCCATCTACACGCCTTATGTCGCTGTGGTCGCCGCCGCCCATTTGTTGGTTGCGGGCGCGGCCACCTGGAAGGTGACCAAAAAGTGGATCTGGGTGATCGGCGGCATCGAATATTGCGTGTTCTGGATGCTCGCTTGCGTCGCGCTCGCCGTCCTGACATGGCCAAAATGATTTTTGGCCGAGATGATGACTAAGAAGTCGCGGCTAGCCGCAGCAAGGCGTCAATCGAGAACA
>DATMQV010000336.1:0-7898 GCA_035566615.1 Xanthobacteraceae bacterium | reverse complement strand
TAGATAATAGCCCTTGCGAGTGTCGACGCTGCCGTCAGGCTTAAAGAGGCCCGCGGTTCGGGCGATCGCCTCGCAGCCCCAGATCGGTTCGTCGAGGTGGAAGCTTTGCTTTTCCGGCATTCAGAGCCTCCTTGTGAGGCTCGCCAAAAAGCAAAAAGACCGGCGGGCCCCCGTTAGGGAATTTCAGCCTCCGGTCATGCCCTGTGTCGACAGGGCTCCGTGTTCACAGTTTACGATTTTTTGCCCTTCGGTTCAATCCGCTCCGTATCCATTCCACAAGCCGAATCGGATAGGTCGATCTGTGTCGCGCGTGTGTTGCATGTAATCGCCCACACCGATTTCGACTCGTTGAAAATGCGTCGGAATATTTGCAACACACGCAACACAACGAAACGCCTTCGCGGAGGGGCCTTTCCCGGCTTAAGCTCTTGATTTTATTGCTGGTGCGGGCGGAGGGGCTCGAACCCCCACGACTTTCGTCACGGGAACCTAAATCCCGCGCGTCTACCAATTCCGCCACGCCCGCGACAGGAGGGCGGCCCGGCGGCGCGGCTTATATCATGCGCAATCCGTCGGACCACAAGAAAAATAGCAGCCGCTGCGAAGTGGGCAACCGACCGCTCCGGCGCAAGATAGGATCAAGCTGGAATCACGTCAGCAGCGCTTGGTAGACCCGCGGCAAATATTCCGCCAGATCCTCGGAAATTAGCCCCAGCCCAAAGCTCAACGCCGCCTCGCCGTGCAGCCAAGTTGCAGCAGCGGCGGCTTCGAAGGCCGGCATGCCTTGAGCCAGCAAGCCCACCGCAATTCCGGTCAAGACGTCACCCGCGCCCGCGGTCGCGAGATAAGCTGGAGCGTTTGACGCGATGGCCGCTCGGCCGTCCGGAGCGGCAACCACCGTGTCGGCTCCTTTGAGGAGGACGACCGCGCCGGTGAGTTGGGCTGCAAGGCGCGCACGGTCGAGCTTCGTTCCAACTTCGGTTCTCTCGTCCAACGCTCCGAAGAATCGGGAAAATTCGCCCTCGTGAGGCGTCAGGATCGTGCTTTGACCCTCCCCGCCGCCCCGTTCCTTCAGGACATCCGCGAGCCGCCGAGGTTCGCGCGCGAAGCTCGTCATAGCGTCGGCGTCGAGCACGACGGCACATTCCCCGGCGAGAGCGGCCAGAACGCAAGAACACGTTTCCTCGCCGACGCCCACGCCAGGTCCGATCGCAAATGCGTTGAGCCGGCGATCGGCAAGAAACCGCGTCAACTCCTGGGCGCCATCGACGGGCCGGACCATGACCGCCAGATTGCTCGCGGCATTCACCGAAAGCGCTTCGCGGGGGCTCGCGATGGTGACGAGACCGGCGCCGGCCCGGAGCGCGCCGCGCGCTGCGAGCCGGGCGGCTCCGGTCGACCAGGAAGGGCCGGAGGCGACGACCGCATGTCCGCGGTCGTACTTATGTCCGCTCAACTGCGGCCGCGGAAAATGCGCGAGCCAAAGTTGCGGCGTGTTCTCGAAGGTTTGGGGCCGGATGTCCGCCAATACGCTGTCGGCTATTCCGATATCGGCAACCCAGACGGGTCCACAAAAAAGTCTTCCCGGAAGAAGCACATGGCCGGGCTTCTTACGAAAGAACGTGATGGTCTGAGAAGCCTTGACGGCAAGCCCCATGACGGCGCCGGAGGTCCCGTTGATGCCGCTCGGCAAATCTACGGCGACGACAGGGGCGGACTGCGCATTCATGCCTTCGATCATCGCCCGTCGCAGACCTTCGACCGGGCGATCGAGGCCGGCGCCGAACAACGCGTCGATGATGACGTCCGCGCCCGCAAGGGCTGCGGGCTCCGCCGGCACAATTGGACCGGTCCAAGCCTTGGCAGCCAGCGCAGCGTCCCCCTTAAGCCTACCCACCTCGCCGACCAGCAGAACCTTGGCCTGGTAGCCCCTCTCAGCGAGCAACCGAGCGGCCACAAAACCGTCGCCGCCGTTGTTGCCCGGTCCGGCAACGACATCGACCCGGCTGCCGGCTCGAAAGCGCGCACGGACTGCATCGGCAATGGTCTCGCCGGCCCGCTCCATCAGCCGGATACCGGGCACACCGCCGGCTATCGTTCGCCGATCAGCATCCGCCATTTCGGCATTGGTGAGGAGTTCAATCATGGTGTCCGGCTTGATAGTTCTGGTAGTGATGAAACGCTTGGCGGCTATGACTGAGCTTGTGGCAACGACGTCTTGGCGCGATAATATGCATACTGCTCAGTTTGGAGGCTAAAGCTCCCTCCGGGGCTTTGTTTTGGCTCGTGGATTGCACTATTTCGACCTGATCTAGCGCCTTTTCATACCCTTACGGCCTTGGCACGGGACCTGCTAACGAAACCTCGGTTCCAGCGGGGGCCGGACCTCCATCGGAGCCGGGAGACGCAAACGCGATGAAGAAAATCGAGGCGATCATCAAGCCATTCAAGCTCGATGAGGTGAAGGAGGCGCTGCAGGAAGTGGGACTGCAAGGCATCACGGTCACCGAAGCCAAGGGATTCGGGCGCCAGAAAGGGCACACCGAACTTTATCGCGGTGCGGAGTATGTGGTCGATTTTCTGCCCAAGGTGAAAATCGAGATTGTTCTCGGCGACGAGATGGTCGAAAAGGCAATTGACGCGATCCGTCGGGCCGCCCAAACCGGGCGGATCGGTGACGGAAAGATTTTTGTTTCAACCGTCGAAGAAGCCATCCGGATCAGGACGGGGGAATCCGGAATAGACGCCATCTGAATGGCTGGTCCTGATTGCCACTTTTAGCCGTAGCGCAGCACGGGTCAGCGTCGGGGACATTCAACCAACAGCACGAAAGGGTACGCCTGCCATGACGACGCCGAAGAATGTCATGAAAATGATTAAGGACAACGACGTGAAATACGTCGATTTCCGCTTCACTGACCCGCGCGGCAAGTGGCAGCACGTGACCTTCGACGTCTCGATGATCGAGGAAGACACCTTCGCCGAAGGTCAGATGTTTGACGGTTCCTCAATCGCGGGCTGGAAGGCAATCAACGAGTCGGACATGTGCCTGATGCCGGATCCGTCGTCGGCCTGCATCGACCCGTTCTTTGCGGAGACCACATTGTCGCTGATTTGCGACGTGCTCGAGCCGACCACCGGCGAGCCCTACAATCGCGATCCGCGCGGCATCGCCAAGCGCGCCGAAGCCATGGTGAAGTCGATGGGCGTCGGCGACACGGTGTTCTTCGGTCCCGAGGCGGAGTTCTTCGTGTTCGACGACGTGAAGTATCGCGCCGACCCCTACAACACCGGCTTCAAGCTCGACTCGGTGGAGTTGCCGACCAATTCCGACACCGAGTATGAGGGCGGCAATCTCGGCCACCACATCGGCACCAAGAAGGGCTATTTCCCTGTGCCGCCGCAGGATACCGCGCAGGACATGCGCTCGGAGATGCTGGCCGCAATGGCGCGCATGGGCTGCGTGGTCGAGAAGCACCACCACGAAGTGGCCTCGGCGCAGCACGAGCTTGGGCTGAAATTCTCGCCGCTCACCGTGATGGCCGACCGGCTGATCATCTACAAGTATTGCATCCAGCAGGTCGCGCAGGTTTACGGCAAGACCGCAACCTTCATGCCGAAGCCGATCTATGGCGACAACGGCTCGGGCATGCATTGCCACCAGTCGATCTGGAAGGCGGGCAAGCCGGTCTTTGCCGGCAACAAGTATGCAGATCTCTCGGACACCTGCCTGCAATACATCGCGGGTATCATCAAACACGCCAAGGCGATCAACGCCTTCAGCAATCCAACCACCAACTCGTATAAGCGGCTGGTGCCGGGCTTCGAGGCGCCGGTGCTGCTCGCCTACTCGGCGCGCAACCGCTCGGCGTCGTGCCGCATTCCCTACACCACCAATCCGAAGGCCAAGCGCGTCGAGGTTCGCTTCCCCGATCCGCTGGCCAATCCCTATCTCGCGTTTGCCGCCATGCTGATGGCCGGGCTCGATGGCATCAAGAACAAGCTCGATCCGGGCGAGGCGATCGACAAGGACCTTTACGATCTGCCGCCGAAGGAACTGAAGAAAATCCCGACCGTTTGCGGCTCGCTGCGGCAGGCGCTCGAAGAGCTCAACAAGGACCGCACGTTCCTCAAGGCCGGCGGCGTGTTCGACGACGACTTCATCGATTCCTACATCGACCTGAAAATGGGCGAAGTCATTCGCTTCGAGCACACGCCACATCCGGTCGAGTTCGAAATGTACTACTCGGCTTAGCGCGCGGCTTCGCAAAGGGAGCAAGCCTCGCGTCGCGTGTCAGTACGCGTAGGTGAGTGAATATCCTCCCGGTATTGCTAAGCGATGCAACTTTCAGGGGCGCCGTCGACCACGGCGCCCTCTTCTTTTCGCCGGCGCCTGCGCGGGATCTCAGCAGCGTGGTTGTGGCTTGCCGGCGGCGTCTCGGCCGGGTCGCCCGCGATCTCCACCCGGTTGCGCCCATTACTTCTTCGCGCGATAAAGCACGTCGTCAGCGCGGGTGATCAGCAAATCGATCGCGGTTGCCGGCAAAGCAGATGCGACCCCGATGCTCACCGTCGCAGCGATGCACCGGCCGTTGCGGACGATGCTGGCGACGGCAAACGCTGCACGCACGCGCTCGGCCGCAATGGCGGCTTCGGCTGCGGCGCTTGGCAGGAGAGCGACGAATTCCTCGCCGCCCAGGCGGCCGATAATGTCGGTGGCGCGGAGCGTCTTGCGCGCGACCTTGGCGAAGAGTTGCAGCATTGCATCGCCGGTCGCGTGTCCGCTTCGGTCGTTGATCGCCTTGAAGTGGTCGAAGACGAGCACGCTGACGGGCGCCATGCGATTCCGGCGGCTGATCGCGATCAGGCTGCCGGCGGCTTCAAAGAATCCACGCCGGTTCAACAGCCCGGTCAGCGGATCGGTTGCTGCCGCCAACTTGTAGCGATTCACCGTCCGATCCTTGGCCAGGATCAACACAATGAATGCCGTGCCGACAACATAGAGGACGATTTCGATCGCAAATACCACAATCCAGCCGCGCGCCAAGCCTTGGCCCCCTTCACCCGTGCAGCAAAGAGTGGCGAGCCCCACGGGAAACAAGAAGATCGCGCCGTGCAGCATCGGAACAAAGATGGCCGGCCAGCGCCGGATCAGCGATTTGCGACGCTCGCGCCGCAACTCGGCCGCGGTCAAGAAGGTGTAGCCGGCGACAATGATTGCGCTCACCACGATGCGCGAAGCGGCCGACTCGGCGAAGGCCGGAAAGAAGGACGCGACCATCCAAAAGGCCGCGCCGAACGCCATGACGGACCAGCGTACCGGGCGGCCGTGAAGCGAACGCGCTCCGCTCCAGGTCATGCCAACGGCAATGAACAGCAGCACCGTCGACGTTCCCGCGGGGAGCACAGAAGCGACCGCGTCGCCGAACCGCCACAGCACACCGGAGGCGCCGCCGATCAGATAAGCGAGGCTCCACCAGGCAAGTGCGCGGTTACCCTCCTGCAGCCAGGCGTGAAGCAAAAAAAGCCCGAGCAGGATGGTCACGCAAATCGCAATAAAGAACAGCGTTCCGACATCCAGCGATGCCAGAGCTGCCGCGAGACTGCCCCCATGGACAGAAGCTCCCGACCGTGCATCCGTATTTATGCGTAGCACCCATCCGTTTGTCATCGGTGTGATAAAAGACGCAGGTTTTGCAAAAGCTTGGCGGAAAAGAACTGAAAATACGCCGCGCAACAAAAGAAAATGAATCGCGGAAAAGAACAAAAAACACGACAAAGTCGACGCGGCTTGTTTGACTTGCCTTTTCCCGCCAGAAATGAGCCGCGAAAAAAAGCAAAACCGCCCCGGATTTTTTTCCGAGGCGGTGACTGGCTTTGGGACCTTGCACCGGCAGGCAGCCGAAGCGAAGGGTCCAAGCGCGAGCGGCTGCTAGCGCTTGGAGAACTGGAAGCTACGACGCGCTTTGGCGCGCCCGTATTTCTTGCGCTCCACAACGCGCGAGTCGCGCGTCAGGAAGCCGCCACGCTTGAGGACACTGCGCAGATCGGGCTCGTGACGCATCAACGCCTTCGACAGGCCGTGACGAACCGCGCCGGCCTGGCCCGACAGTCCACCGCCTGAAACGGTGCAGACAACGTCATATTGCCCCTGGCGATTGGCCGCGACCAGCGGCTGCTGGATCAGCATGCGCAGTACCGGACGCGCGAAATAGGTCTCCACCGGACGATCGTTGATGAGGATCTTGCCGGCGCCAAGCTTGACCCACACGCGCGCAACCGCGTCCTTGCGCTTGCCGGTGGCATAAGCGCGGCCTTGCTTGTCGAGCTTCTGCACGTATTTCGGCGGCTCAGGCGCCGCCGCAGGCTTGAGCGTGGAAAGATCGCCCAGCGTTTGAATGGTCTCGGCCATCAGGCAACCCTTTTGTTCTTGCGGTTCATCGCGGCGATATCGATCTGCTCAGGCTGCTGAGCGGCGTGTGGGTGCTCGGCGTGCGGATAGACCCGCAAGTTGCCGAGTTGGCGCCGTCCCAACGGACCGCGCGGCAACATCCGCTCGACCGCCTTCTCGACGATGCGCTCCGGAAAGCGACCGGCCAGGATCGACTTGGCCGAACGCTCCTTGATGCCGCCGATATAGCCGGTGTGCTTGTGATAAACCTTCTGCTCGACCTTGCGGCCGGTCAGCACCACCTTGGCGGCGTTGATGATGATGACGTTGTCGCCGCAATCCACGTGGGGCGTGTAGCTGGGCTTGTGCTTGCCGCGTAGCCGCATCGCCACGATCGAAGCGAGCCGGCCGACGACAAGACCCTCGGCGTCGATCATGACCCACTTTTTGTCCACTTCGGCGGGCTTAGCCGAAAACGTGCTCATCTTTGCATCCATGAATGGAATTGCGCCCGAAAAGGCGGCGCGTTGCGCGCTTATCTATCCGCACTCGGCTCCTGGGTCAACAGCGGCGAAGCCGTATTTCGACACTATTTCAATGGGGTGGATAGGAGGTATTATTTCACCGTCCACTAGGGTTGGCGGGTGGGATCGAGTAGGTCGAGGTCGCGTGGGCCACGAGCTCGTCCTCTCCTTCCGAGCGGATGGCGATGTCGGCCACCGCAAGCCGTTTGCCAAGTTTGATCAACCGCGTCTCGGCCAAAAGATCCTTTTGCGCCGGGCGCTTAAGGAAATTGATGGACAAGTTGGTCGTGACCGCCATCGGCGCCCAACCGATGCTGGCATGGATCGCCACGTAGGGCCCGAGATCCGCGAGCGCCATCATGGTCGTCCCAGCGATCGTCCCGCCCGGGCGCAAAGATTGCGGATCGAAACGCTTGCGGACGCGGCAACCGCGGAACCAGACCGCGTCGATGGCAAACCCGCCCTGCGGGTTGAACATCTGCGGAAATTCGGCCGTCAGCAGGCGCTCGATTTCCGCCTCAGTGAGTTTTGCCTTTTCCTTCATGTCCCTGCTCCCCACCTAAGATTCGGATACAATGCACATGGTCGACTTGCCAATCCGCGTCGAACGGCGGGCCTAAGGACAGGAAGCAATGAGCGCGCACACAAACGCCGCAGCCAAAACCGCACCCTCGACGCTGATCCTTTTGCGGGAGGACATTGCTGGCGTTGCAGTGCTCACCCTAAACGATCCGGAAACCCGCAACAGCCTCTCGGAAGCGATGCTGGAAGCGCTCGGCGATGCCCTGACTGCGATCGCTCATGACAAGAGCGTGCGCGCGGTCGTTCTTGCCGCCAACGGACCGGCATTTTCCGCCGGCCACAATCTCAAGGAGCTCAGCCGCCGGCGCTCCGATGAAGACGGCGGACGCGCCTATTTCAAGCACATGATGACGACTTGCAGCATCATGATGCAGCAGATCGTGACGCTGCCGCAGCCGGTC
>DATMQV010000335.1:0-3664 GCA_035566615.1 Xanthobacteraceae bacterium | reverse complement strand
GGGTGCGCGAGGCGGCTGGGATCGCTGAGGACGCGGTCGCGGGTGCGCAGCGCCCGCTTGGTCGATTCGACGAGGCCGTGAATGTGATCGAAGCTTTCGGGCTCGGTCACACGAAGGCGCGCAAACAAGGCGAGGATCATCAGCGAGGCGACGCCTTGGGTCGGCGCGTCGGTGTTGTAGACCGTGCCTGCCGGCAAATCGAGCCGCAGCGGTTCGCCAAGCGTCGCTTCATAGTTGGCCAAATCGGTGCGCGTTACCGGGCTGCCGATCTGATCGAGATCGGCTCCCATCTCGCGGCCGACGTCGCCGCGGTAGAAGTCATCGAGGCCCTCGAGCGCGAGGTGCCGCAGCGTCGCGGCGAATGCCTCTTGAGTCATCGTGCTGCCTTCGGCCGGCGGCTCGCCGTCGCGCAGAAATGTTTCGGCAAAACCAGGTGCGACGGAGAGTTCGAACAGCTTCCCGGCCGTTAGCCGCGCCTGGCTGCGCGACACCACATAGCCGTTGCGGGCCTGCACAATGGCGGGAAGGAGCAGGACATCAGGCGGCAGCGTACCGCCGTTTGCCTTCGCCGCCTCCAATGCGAGCATCCAGCCGCCGATTGCGCCGGGCACCGTGAGCGCGGCAAACGGTCCGCGTGGCGGGATCGTCTCGAAGCCTTCATAAAAGTCAGGGTTGGCATATTCTCCGGCAGGACCGGCCGCCATGATGGTGTGCAGGCGTCCACTCGGAAAGCGGATCAGCCAAAATCCGTCGCCGCCGACATGAGTCATGTGCGGGTAGACGACGGCGATCATCGCCGCCATCGCCACCATCGCTTCGAGCGCGTTGCCGCCTTCGGCGAGGATCGACCTGCCGGCTTCCACGGCTTCATGATGCGGCGCGCAGACGACGCCGCGGCGATGACCTGCAGTATGCAGTTCCATGCCGCTAGTTTGGCACGGGAATTTCAGCGAGACCACGCTTGCGCAGCAAAGCTTCCGAGCTCGGCAGCCTTCCGCGGAAAGCCTTGTAGGCATCGACCGGATCCTGCGCCCCGCCGGCGGCGTAGATCGTCTCGCGCAACCGCTTCGCTGTTGCCGGGTCGAAGATGTCGCCGGTTTCCTCGAATGCCTCGAAGGCATCCGCGTCGAGGACTTCCGACCACATGTAGCTGTAATAGGCCGCCGCATAGCCGCCGCCCGAGAACACATGCGCGAAGTGGGGCGGGCGATGACGCATGGCGATCTCCGTCGGCATGCCGATGCGGTTAAGCGCGGTGGCTTCGAATGCGCCGGGATCGATCGTCTCCGGCGCCGTGAGCGAGTGAAAATCGAGATCGACGATCGCCGAAGCGAGATATTCGACGGTCGCAAAGCCCTGGCCGAAATTGCGCGCCGCAATCAGCCGCCGCAGCAGATCCTCCGGGATCGCCGCGCCGGTCTGATAGTGCTTGGCGAAACGGCGCAGCACATCCGGCTGCTCGAGCCAATGCTCGTAGAGCTGGGACGGCAGCTCGACGAAATCGGTGGCGACGCTGGTGCCGGAAATGCTGGGATAGGTCACCGACGACAGCAAGCCATGGAGCGCGTGGCCGAATTCGTGAAACAGCGTGCGCGCGTCGTCGAAGCTCAAAAGCGTCGGCTCGCCGTCCGGGGCCTTGGCGAAGTTGCATACATTGACGATCAGCGGACGGATGTCGCCGGCGAGCCTCTCCTGGTCGCGCAGCGACGTCATCCACGCGCCGCTGCGTTTGGAGGGGCGGGCAAAATAGTCGCCGAAGAACAGTCCGATCTCGCCGTCGTCGCTTCCGCGCACCTCCCAGACGCGCACGTCCGGGTGCCAGGTCGGAACATCGGAGCGCTCGGAAAAGCGCAGGCCGAACAGACGTTCTGCCGTGTAGAACACCGCTTCGATTATGCGATCGAGATTGAGATACGGTTTGATCTCCGCCTCATCGATATCGCAGCGCTCCTGCCGCAGTTTCTCTGCGTAATAACGCCAGTCCCACGGCGCGAGCGTGAAGTTGCCGCCCTCCTTCTGCACCAGCCCTTGCAGGGCGTCGCGGTCGGCTTCGACCCGCGCCCGCGCCCGCGTCCACACCGTGTCCAGCAGGTTGCGGACGGCGCTCTGCGTTTTCGCCATCGCGTCGTCCAGACGATAGTGGGCAAAGTCAGTGTAACCAAGCAGCCGGGCGCGTTCTGCGCGCAGCCGCACCATCTCGGTGATGATTGCCTTGTTGTCGGTCTTGCCGCCATTGTCGCCGCGCGAGACGAAGGCGCGGTACAGCTTTTCACGCAAGTCGCGGCGCTGCGCGAATTCCAGGAACGGCTCGGCGCTCGAACGCGACAGTGTCACGACGTAGCCGTCGAGGTCGCGTTCCTGCGCCTCGGATTTCATCGCCTCGCGCATGAAGTCGGGCAGGCCGGCAAGCTCGGCTTCTTCATGCAAGGACAGCGCGAAGCTCTGCTCATCGGCGAGCACATTCTGGCTGAACGCTGTGCCGAGCTCCGCCAGCCGCTCGACAATCGCCGCCAGCCGCTTTTTCGCCTCGCCGTCGAGCGCGGCGCCGGCGCGGCGAAAGGATGTGTGATAGCGCTCGAGCACGCGCTTCTGCTCGGCGGTGAGGTCGAGCGTCTCGCTCTGCCGCATCAAAGTATCGATGCGGCGGAAGAGCTCTGCGTTGGTGTGGAACTTGTGCCAGTGGCTCGCGACCTGCGGCGCGAGCTCGCGCTCGATCTCGAGCAGCGCGTCGTTGCTGTGGGCGCCGGCCAGAAGATGGAACACCTGTTCGACCCGCCCCAGCGCCCGCCCGCTCAGCTCGAGCGCCGCAATGGTATTGGCGAAATCCGGCGGCTCGGGACGGCCGGCAATGGCCGCGACCTCGGCCTCATGTTCGGCGAAGGCGCGCGCATAGGCCGGCGCGAAATGCTCGGGCCTGATTTCTTCAAACGGGGGCACCTCGCCCGGGGTGGCCCAATGCCGGAAAAAGGGGTTATCGCCGTGTTTCTGCGCGTTCATGCGGGTTTTTCACCGAAGGAGGATGCCGCTTATATATAGGGAATCCTGCCTTGAATTGGGCCTGCATTTCGGAGAGAGTGCGGCCGCATCGGAAAAGCCATGAACAAGCCCGAGCCGCAAACCTCTCCGCGCCCCCGCCGCATCCTGTGGGAGAACGTGCTGACGGTGGTCAGCGCCGCCATCCTGATCAGCGCGGAAGTCTTCGGCGCCGCGTTCGCCGGAAGCTGGGCGATCGCCAACCTGCTCGCGCTCGGTACTTTCGGCGCGCGGCTTCTGGACGGACTGTTCGTGCTCTGCGGCATCGTCGTCATGGTGCAGTTCGTCCGCGCTGCGCAGCGCGTCGAGCCGTTCACGGCTTCGCACTAAAATTCCGCAAGCCCCGGCTCGGCGCTGCCGGCGCATCAAAGCCTGATCGTCCGACGCTTTGCTGCGCGCAAAATGCTTGCGCGTCGCTGCACAATGGCTTATTGGCGGAATTGCCCAATTTCGCACGTGCCTGTGGCCGTGTGTCGGTCGGTGGGCATCCGGACAAGAGGCCGGACAGCCGCCAAGGAAGAAACTGCACTTCCTTGCTCCCGCGACCGGCAGCCGGAGGCGAACCGGCGATGCCAGCTCTCCACTGGCGACGCGGCTTAAAGCAACGACGGAAGGGCTTTTTTGGATGACT
>DATMQV010000334.1:0-20157 GCA_035566615.1 Xanthobacteraceae bacterium | reverse complement strand
GCTCACGGTCGCCTCTTCGCGGTCTTGGTGCTGCGAGACGATGACATGAGTGCGCGCCATAGTCAGCGGATCGGCGCCGATGTAAGCAAACCGCGAGTTGCGGCGCGAAAGCTGGCCAAGCTCTTGCGTGACTCTCGCCGGCCGGCATTGAAACATCAAACAAAAAAGCCGATCGTGAAACGCCGTGCGGCACGCTGCGGTAGATTTCAAGTTACCGTGAAGCGCGGGCCGACGATCAGATCGCTCGCCTTCTCAGTCGCCTCGCGCAAGGCGGAATCAACAAGATGCGCATAACGCTGCGTCGTGCCGGGCTGCGCGTGGCCGAGTAGCCCGCCGACAATGCGCAACGACGTGCCCGCCGACGCCAAGGCGCTCGCATAGGTGTGTCGAAGATCGTGCAGACGAACGTCCGGAATGGCCGCCGCCTTGCGAATTTGATCCCAGTTTTCGCCCAAATCGCGACGCGGGCGGCCGCCACGACTGGCGGGGAATATCCACTCGCGATCGCCGGCCTCTTTGCGCATGGCGGTGAGCACGGCGATGACGGCTTGCGACAGCGGAATGATATGCGCGGTCTTTTGCTTCGTCGTCGTGCCCGGCTTGGTCCAAACTCCGGCGGCGAAATCGATGTCAGCCCAGCGCGCAGAAAGAAGCTCGCCGCGCCGCGCGCCAGTCAGCAACAAGAGCCGCACCGCATTGGCGGCTAAAGGATCGCGGCAATCGTGTAGCGCCGCCAGCAACCGCGCCAATTCCGCCTCGTTGAGATAGCGGGTGCGCTTGTCTTCGTGGTACGCTCGATGCCGCGCACCGGATTGTCGGGCCGCCAGCCGAGCTTGATGGCGACGCTAAAGAGCTTCGAGGCCAGCGCGCAGATGCGGTTGGCGGCGATCGGTGAGCCGCGACCGCTGATCCGGCGGTGCAGCGCCTCAATGTCAGCGAAGGCGACGGCATGGACCTTCATCCCGCCGAGCGCGGGCAGGATATCGGCGTTGAGGCGTCGCAGATAATCCCGCGCCGTCGACGGCCGTCTGCGCGGCAACTGCTCGGCGATAAAGCGCTCGACCAGTTCGGCGACGGTCGGGGCGTCGCGGTTCGCTTGCTGGTCGCCGACCGGATCGGCGCCGGCATCAATGTCGCGCTTGAGCCGCTTGGCCTCTTCGCGTGCGGCCGCTGTCGGCCAGTCCGGAAAGGCGCCAATCGTCAGTCGCCGCTCGCGCCCGTCCGTCTTGCGTCGATAATTGAGGACGAAGGCGCGCGATCCTGCGGCGGTGACGCGGACGGCGAACCCCTTCACTTCGGCGTCGTAATGCAGCTTGTTGCCGCGCTCGGGCGCCGGCAGTCGCTTGACCATCGTATCGTTGAGCCGCATCGCGTGTCCGCACAGTGTCCGCACGCCAACGTGCTACCGCTACCGGATGGTGTCAACCAATGTCCGCGAGCACTCGCGAATTGTCTCGACTTTACGCTGGCTTTTGGAGGGCGTGAAGGAAACCCGTGTCCGCACAATGACATGAGGAAAACGGTCCGAACGGACTCGCAAACCGCTCCCGGGCGGCTCTGGGCCACCGCTCGGCCGGCATCACGACCGGTCTCCGAGGAGCTCGGTAGACTCGAGACAGATCAAAGCGGGTAACGCCCGCCAGATCGGGTCTCAGGAAACGCGGGAACTGGAGCTGAGCCAATGGCGGATGCGTTCGCCCTGGCGAGTGCCGCGGCGGAGCGCCGAAAGGCGAGCGGCTCGCGACAAGAGCCGCTGCCGCGCGGCAATGAGTTGCGCAAGTTCGCGTACACTTGTCTGCGCTGCGCGGACATGGACGGTGCGCCTATCGGCGCTCCGCCTCCCTTCTTTGTACGCATGATCTCGTCCGAAAACCGGACGCCACTTTTCGGGATCGTGCGTGGGGAGGCAAGCTTTTTCGTGCGCCTCGTGGTTCGCAAAGCTCGGATGCAAAGACGCATCGCGAGAATGATTTTGTTTGTCTCCGCATCGCGGGCGAAGTGGAGAAGAGAACCATCACCGCTCATTCCCGCGAAAGCGGGAATCCAGTCTGGGTCCGCCTTCGCGGGGACGAGCGGAGAAATCGGAAGGGACAGCCCCCATGCCCACCAAATATCCGAACGGCATGCGATCGACGCAGTGGCGGCGGACGCCGTTCCGCATACGCCACCGGCTGCTCGCGTTCGCGATCAACAATGCGCTCGGTCATTGGCGCTCGTGCGCCGATCGGCGCTGCCGTCGCGCGCGCGGCTGGCAGGATCACGAATGCTATTGGCGGCGCCTGGAGCAAATGACCTACGAAGAGCAGATGCGCATGCGCGAAGCGGCCGCTCCGCTGGCGAAGCTTCTCTGGATCGGCTGCATCAAAGGTTCGGAAGGCCGGCCGCGGTTTTAGAGATGATCCGGAAAAAGCCGAGCTTATGCCGCGTGAGCCGTCAGCGCGTCGACAATGCCGTCGACGACTTCCTCGACCAGGCTCTTGTCGTCGCCTTCGCCCATGACGCGGATCACGGGCTCTGTGCCCGATGGCCTGATCACCAGCCGGCCGTGGCCATTGAGGCGCTGTTCGGCGTCCTCGATGGCCGAGCGCACGTCCACATGCTCCAGCGGCTTGCCGCTGCGATAGCGCACGTTCTTGAGCACCTGCGGCAGCGGCGCGAAACGGTGGCACACCTGCGATACCGGCTTGTTCTGCTTCTTCACCACGGCGAGCACCTGCAGCGCCGCGACGAAGCCGTCGCCGGTCGTGGTGTAGTCGGACAGGATGATATGGCCGGAGGGTTCGCCGCCGAGATTGTAGCCGTGCTCGCGCATGTGCTCGAGCACGTAGCGGTCGCCCACCGGCATGCGCACGATCGACAATTTGAGCGATTGCAGATGCCGCTCCAGGCCCAGATTCGACATGACGGTGGCGACTACGCCCGGCTTCGCCAGCCGGCCGTCCTCCTTCCAGCTCTCGGCGATGACGGCCAGGAGCTGATCGCCGTCGACCAGATGGCCCTGCTCGTCGACGATCACGACCCGATCGGCGTCGCCGTCGAGCGCGATGCCGATGTCGGCGCGCATCTCGCGCACCTTGCGGCACAGCGCGTCGGGCGCGGTCGAGCCGCATTCGTGGTTGATGTTGAAGCCGTCCGGCTCGACTCCGATCGAGATCACATCGGCGCCGAGCTCCCACAGCGCTTCGGGCGCCACCCGGTAGGCCGCGCCATTGGCGCAGTCGATGACCACGCGCAGCCCCTCGAGCGAAAGATTGCGCGGCAGCGTGCGCTTGGCGAATTCGATGTAGCGGTCGTGGACGCCGTCGATGCGCTTGGCGCGGCCGAGCTCCCGGCTCTTGGCCAAGTGCTTGGTCATGTCGCCGTCGACCAGCGCCTCGATCTGATGCTCGACCTCGTCGGAGAGCTTGTAGCCGTCGGGCCCGAACAACTTGATGCCGTTGTCGTCGAACGGATTGTGCGATGCCGAGATCATCACCCCGAGATCGGCGCGCATCGAGCGGGTGAGCATGGCGACCGCCGGCGTCGGCATCGGCCCGAGCTGCAGGACGTCCATGCCGACCGACGTGAAGCCGGCAATCAGCGCGGTCTCGATCATATAGCCGGACAAGCGGGTGTCCTTGCCGATGACGACCCGATGGCGATCTTGGCCGGCGCGGCGAAAGACCACCCCCGTCGCCTGTCCAACCTTGAGCGCCAGTTCCGGCGTGATCACGCCATTGGCACGGCCGCGAATTCCGTCGGTTCCGAAATACTTGCGCGCCATTTATCCCCACCGCCAGCAAGACCGGCCGCGATCTTACCCCGATCAGCGTGTCGGCCGCCTCAAAAAATGTTGGGTAATCTTACCCTTTTGGGTAACGAATTTTCCACTCTGATTTTGTGAAATGATGCATTCGATCAATGGTATAGGGCTAGCGTCCAAGCCCTGTCGGGCAAGTTCCGGCTTGTGCCTTAAGGCTTGCGCGCGTCGTGAGGGCTGTGGGGCGGCTGCGTGACGGCGACCGGATCGGAGCCTGGAAACGATTCTTCCAGCCCCTGCTCGAGCTGGTCGTCCAGCGTTGCGTGGCGCTTGGGCGTCGGCTCGGTGTTGCCGCCGCGGTGCTTCGTTTCGCTTTTCTTCTTCGTCGCCCGACTGGACATGCTCTTTTGACCGGACATGGGATCATCCCGATGATGCTTCGATGTGGGGCAACGCGCGCGTGCGAGGCAATGTTCCCGGCCGATTTTATGCTATCGGGAGTGCAAGAGACGGGGGAAACGCCATGAAAATCATGACCTGCATCGAGGATCTGCGGCAGGCCGCACGCCGCCGGGTTCCGCGCCAGTTTTTCGACTATGCCGAAGCTGGCTCGTATACGGAGCAGACGCTGCGCGCCAACCGTGCCGATCTTGAAGCGATCAAGCTGCGGCAGCGGATTCTGGCCGACGTTTCCCATCGTAGCACCGCGACCACCATTCTGGGCGAGCCGGCGTCGTTGCCGCTCATCTTGGCGCCGATCGGGATGTGCGGCATGCAGCATGGCGACGGCGAGATTCTCGCCTGCCGGGCGGCGCAGGCCGCAGGGATTCCCTTTACGCTGTCGACCATGTCGATCTGTTCAATCGAGGATGTGGCCGCCGCCGTCGACAAGCCGTTCTGGTTTCAGCTCTACGTCATGAAGGATCGCGGATTTATCCGTGCGCTGATCGAGCGGGCGGCTGCGGCCAAGTGCAGCGCGCTCGTGCTCACGGTCGATCTGCAAATTCTCGGTCAGCGCCATCGCGATCTCAAGAACGGCATGACGGTTCCGCCGAAATGGCGCTTCAACAATGTCGTCGACATGGCGACCAAACCCGCCTGGCTTCTCAGCATCGCGCGCGGCAAGCGGCGCACGTTTGGCAATCTCGCCGGCTACGTTCGCGGCATGGAGGACGTTACGTCGCTGTCGCGCTGGACCAACAGCCAGTTCGACGCGTCCTTGAATTGGAAGGACGTCGAGTGGATCGCGAGCCTCTGGCCCGGCAAGCTCATTCTCAAAGGCATTCTCGACGTCGAAGATGCGCGTGAAGCGGCCAAGACCGGCGCGGCGGCGCTCGTGGTGTCCAATCACGGCGGCCGCCAGCTCGACGGCGCGCCGTCGTCGATCAGCGCGCTGCCGCCGATCGTCGATGCGGTCGGCTCCTCGATGGAGGTCTTCTTCGACGGCGGCATTCGCTCCGGCCAGGACGTCATGCGCGCGCTCGCGTTCGGCGCGCGTGCCTGTCTGAGCGGCCGCGCCTATGTGTACGGCCTCGGTGCCGGCGGACAGGCGGGTGTGGCGCGCGCCATCGAGATCATCCGCAACGAGCTCGATGTCACGATGGCGCTGACCGGCGTCAACAGTATCGCCGAGATCAATCGGCAGGTGATTGTCGGCGGATGAACACACGCAAAGCGAGAGCTTGGGCGGTCCAAAATCCGCCCGAGCTTTGCCACGAATTTGTGAGAGATTCGCTTTTGACGGGCCGGTTCACCGCGTGTGTCGCGCGGTGCACCGGCGAGTAGAGTCGGGGGACGAACCAAATGAAAAAGCTAGTGTTGGCGACGGCAGCGCTCGCTGCCGCCGTATTTGTAGCTGTGCCGATGGCGCGTGCAGACTGGGTTGGCGCCGGCGCTGGCGCAGGAACCGGCCTCCTGGTCGCCGGTCCGATCGGCGCCGTGGCCGGCGGCGTGATCGGCGGCGTCTTCGGCAAGCCGTTCTGGGGTCCGTCGGTCGGCCGCGCTCATTGCTGGACCGACGATCACTTCCATCGGCATTGCCGGTCACACTCGTAAACAGATCGTTGCTGCGGACAACCTGCGAACGGAAGCGATACGGTTGTAACATCCGGATCGCTTCCGCGCATTTTGGGTCGGCGCATTTTAGATCGATCAAGCCGCGCCAGACAAACCAAGCCGCCGTGGCGCATCGCGGCCGCTAGTCTTCCTTGTAACCGTAGGTCTGCGCGTTGCCGGTCGCGCCGTAATATTTGTACGGCAGGAACTTGCCCGACATGGTGAGCTTGACGCGGTCGCCCTTCGGATCGGGCAGGCGTTCGATCGCCAGATCGAAGTCGATCGCCGACATGATGCCGTCGCCGAATTCCTCTTCGATCAGCGTTTTCAACGCCGGGCCGTTGACCATCACCAGTTCGTAGAACCGATAGATCAGCGGATCGGTCGGCGGCATCGGCGTGCCACGATGCGGCACCTCGTTGAGCAACGCCTGCTCGCTCTTGCTCAAGCCGAACAATTCGGCCGCCTTCGCGGCTTGCGGCTTGGTCAGCTTCATCTGGCCGAGGAGGGCGCCGGTGATGAGAACCGGTGACATGCCGCCGATCTCGGAGCAAATCTGTTTCCAGCTCCAGCCTTTTTCGCGTTTGATGTCGAGCAGTTTCTCGGTGAGGTCGGCCCGCGTCATGGCAATCTCCCCTGGCGGTCGTCGTTATGGCAGACGGCAATTGCGGAGCAATTGCCGTGCCACGCTGCCGCCGGAGCGGAGCTTGCTCACATCGGCGGATTGACGCCATTGCGTCCCACCACGATGCTCGGCGCGAGCACCGTGCCGTCGGGTTGCTCCTTGCCAGCAACCACGAAGATCTTTTCGCCCGGCTTGAGATCGGCGACCGCCGCCGGATCGAACATCACGACTTCGACATTGGCCGGCACGACGAATTTCTTCTCGCCATCCTTGTATTTGAGAATCAGCTCTTGACCATCGCTGCTGGTGACGGCGCTCTCGATATTGGCGTTGGTCATGGTGCTGTTCGGCATCAGGTCCCACGGCCGATGACCTTCGCCGGTGCCGCGCAGGACTTCGGGGAAGATGTGGATTTCCACGGCTTTTTGCGAGCCGTCGGATTGCGGCATCGCGGTGATGCCGACGAAAACGCCTTGTTTGACGTCGGCCATCGACTTGCGATCTACCGCAAGCACTTTCACGTCATCGGCGAGCTTCACCTTGATCGGCGCGCCGTCACGTCCTTTCACGTCCAATGTTTGACCGTCGACGCCCTGGATCGTGCCGCGCACGCGCACCATGTCGGCGTTCTGCGCCGCCGCAAGCGAGGCAACCAAAAGCGCGCCAACGACGGTTGCCGTCGAAACCATTCCTGACATTTTTGTCATAATATCCTCCGCATTAAATTCCACAGCGAAGAGGATGTAGCGGAAGACATCGAAGCGCCGTGAACAAAACAACGGCTCGCAAAACACAAAGGCGTTATCGTCTGCGCTTTACGTTGCAGTCTTGAGGTCGGCTTCGACCAGGGCACGCAGTTCACCGGTGACTTCCGGTATTTTGCCGAACCACAGCGAAAAGCCGCGGACGGCCTGATGCAAGAGCATGCCAAGCCCGTCGGCGGTCGCAAGCCCGCGCGCCTTTGCGGCGGCAAGGAGCGGCGTCACGACCGGCACATAGACGATATCGGCGACAGTCGCGTGACGGCCGAGGCGGGCCAAATCGAGCGCGAGCGCCGGCTGTCCGTGCATCCCGAGCGTCGTGGTGTTGACGAGGAGCGCCGTATCTGCAAGTTCCAGCTCCAGCCTCGCCCAATCGGCGACCTGCACGCGGGCGCCGAAGGCTTTTTGCAGCGCTTCGGCGCGGCTCGTTGTGCGATTGGCAACGACGATCCGCTCCACGCCGCGCGACAACAGACCGTAGAGCACGGCGCGCGCCGCGCCGCCCGCGCCGAGCACAAGCGCCTTTGCGGCATCACGATCCCAACGCGGTGCGCACACATCGAGATTGTCCAAAAATCCTTCCACATCGGTGTTGGTCGAGCGCAACACGGCTCCATCGAGCCATATCGTGTTGACCGCGCCGACCGCGCGCGCCCGCTCGTCCGGCTGCGACAGCGCGAAGGCCGCTTCCTTGTGCGGGACGGTCACATTGGCACCGACATAGCCGCGCGAAGCAAGCGTGCCGATGAAGGCTGCGAACTCTTCCTTGCGCACCGGCTCGCGGCGGTATTCGCCGGCAATTCCGTAGCGCTTGAGCCAATAGTTATGAATGAGCGGCGAGCGCGAATGCTCGACCGGCCAGCCGATCACGCACGCGGCGCGGCGAGTCGTGGTCACGTCTCATCCGCCACTGAATTGCGCAGCACCCCGATCGCCGGGCATTCGATCTCGATCGTGTCGCCGGGTCTGAGCCAGACCGGCGGATCGGCCTTGGCGTCTTTCTTCACCGGCGTGCCGGTAGAGATGATGTCGCCGGGCTTGAGCGTCATGAAGGTCGTCACATAGGCGATCAGATCGGCGAACGAGAAAATCATGTTCGCCGTCGTGTCCTCCTGCATGACTTCGCCGTTCTTGCGCACCACGAGCTGAAGCGGCTTTGTCAGATCGACGTCGGTCTCGATCCACGGCCCGATGCTGCCGCTCGAGTCGAAATTCTTGCCCTGCGTGACATTGAATTTGCCGTGCCTGATCCAGTCGCGGATCGTGCCCTCGTTGCACAGCGTGAGCCCGGCGATGACGCCGAGCGCGCTCTCTTTCGGCACGTGTTTGCACTCGCGGCCGATCACGAGCGCAATCTCGCCCTCGTAGTCGAGCTGCTCGGAGATCTTCGGACGGATCAGCTTTTGCCCGCTACCGACCACCGAATTCGGCGCCCGATAAAACATGCTCGGATATTTCGGCGGCTCGGTGAAGTCATAGTCGCGCTCGCGATTTTGATAGTTGATGCCGATGCAGAGAATCTTCTCCGGGGCCAAAAGCGGCGGCAAAAGCTCGACTTCGGCAAGCGGCATGTCCGGCCGCACGCCGGCACTGGCGGCCTTGGCTTGATCGAGCGCCGGGGCGCGAAAGACCTCCAGCAGGGTCGAAAACCGGCTCAGGCGACCGCGCAAATCGACGATTCCGTCGCCGACGACCGCTCCGAAACTCGGCCGGCCGCGCATGTGATAGCTCGCAAACCGCATGTCGATTCTCCCGTGCGATGTGTTAAAAGTCGCCGGACCTATCGTCAACGCTGGCCCGACGCTATGCCGATCCGAGAACCCGTTTTCGACCCGCCGTTCAACGTGGTGCGGGCAAGTCACGTGGAACTGGGCGTGCGCGATCTTGCACGCTCGCGCGCCTTTTATGTCGACTGCCTTGGGCTATTGGTCAGCGACGAGACCGATGAAGCGCTCTATCTGCGCGGCGTCGAGGAGCGCAATCACCATTCGATCGTGCTGCGGCAGTCGCGCACGGCGGACGTGCGCGCGCTCGGCTTCAAGCTTGCGAGCGAAGCAGACCTCGACCGCGCCGCCTTCTGGTTCGGCCGCCGCAATCTGCCGAGCTCGTTTCCGGATTTGCCGCACCAGGGCCGCACCTTGCGCACGGTCGACACGCTCGGCATGCCGCTCGATTTCTACGTGCAGATGGATCAATCCGCCTGCATGCTGCAGCAATACAGCTATCACCTCGGCGCCCGCATTCAGCGCATCGATCACCTCAACTGCTTCACGCCCGACGTGCAGGCAAGCTATGACTTTTATCGCGAGCTCGGTTTCCGGCTCACCGAATTTACCGAGACTGACGATGCCGAGAGCAAGCTCTGGGCGGTATGGATGCACCGCAAAGGCAACGTGCACGATCTCGCCTTCACCAACGGCTTCGGTCCGCGCCTGCATCATATCGGTCTGTGGAACGCGAACGTGCTCGACATCATTCACATCTGCGACGTGATGGCGACGTCGGGCTATCTTTCCAACATGGAACGCGGCCCAGGCCGTCACGGCATTTCCAACGCGTTCTTTCTTTACATCCGCGATCCCGACGGGCACCGCATCGAGCTGTTCTCGTCCGACTATCTCACCGTCGATCCCGATCACGCGCCGATTCGCTGGTCGCTGACCGATCCGCGCCGGCAAACCTTGTGGGGCCAACCGGCGCCGGCCTCGTGGTTCAAGGAAGGCTCGGTATTCGCCGGGCTTGCGCCACGCGAGCCGGTGCTCGAGGCGCGGCCGATCGTGGCGGCGTAAAGAAGCTTCCCGGCCGCGCCGCGACCGGGAACAGCGGTCTCAAGACGCTCTCGTTTCCGACTGCCGCGGCACGCCGACGACGGCCGCAACGATCGCGCACAGCGCGAGCGTGGCGGCGATGACAAGCGCAATGCGGATGCCGGCAATGAAACCGCCGGCCCCGCTGAGCAGCGAGCCAAAGAGCGCGACCCCGATGGCGCTGCCGGTCTGGCGCATCGCATTGAGAACGCCGGAAGCGATGCCCGAATATTGTTTGGTCACGTTCCCCAGCAGCGTCGAGGTCATCGGCGGGACGAGCAAACCTAATCCGCCGCCCAAGCCGATGAGTTGCGCGCATAGTGCTGCCGCAATGGCGCGCTGCATCGTTTCGGGAATTCCCGAAGTATTGCGGCTGGCAAGACGGGCGCGTTCGCCTTATGTCTTGACCATGAGCGAAGCGCAGCCCGCAGTAGCGGAAATCGCCGCGTTGGTCGGCAATCCGGCCCGCGCCAACATTCTCATGGCGTTGATCGAGGGCCGCGCGCTGACGGCGAGCGAGCTTTCGTACGTCGCCGGCGTGTCGCCGCAGACCACGAGCGAGCATCTCGCCATGCTGCGCGAGGCCAACTTGCTTTCGATGACCAAGCAGGGGCGCCATTGTTATTTCCGGCTCGGCTCGCCGCAGGTCGCGCGCATGATCGAAAGCATCATGGTGGTCGCCGTCGACGCGCCGCAGCGCTATCGCCCGCGCTGGAACGGCGGCGAGCAGCTACGCACCGCGCGCACCTGCTACGACCATATTGCCGGACGGCTCGGCGTCGCTCTGACCGACGCGCTCACCCGGCACGAATACATCGTCCTTAGCGAAGACGGCGGCATGGTCACGCACGCCGGCGAGAAATTCCTCGCTGACTTCGGCGTCCATCTTGAGGACGTCAAGCGCGGCCGCCGCACGTTCTGCCGGCCATGTGTCGACTGGAGCGAGCGCCGGCTGCATCTGGCCGGCGCGCTCGGCGCGGCGCTCGCCGGCCGCTGCGTCGAACTCGGCTGGGTCGCGCGCATCCGCAATTCGCGCGCGCTGAGAATTTCCGCCGACGGCGAGAGCGGCTTTCGCGAGTTGCTCGGCATTGCGCTTGCCGCCGGAGAATCGCCGCTGCTTCGCCGCGCCGGCTGAGCCGCTACGCCGGGCGGTCGCGGTGTGAGATCTCGACGACGCGGGCGCGAGCCGCAAGCGCATCGACCAGCGCTTCGGCTTTCGCCTTGTTAGTCGCGTCGAGATTGGCATCCCATTCGTCGAGCAGATAAACCCGCGCATCGGTATCGTTGACGATCTCCTCGAGCGATTTGAGCTGGCGCTCGCCGGTGGAAAAGCCGAGCTTCCTGTCCATCGATTCGGCCACGACGATTTTCTCGTCGTCATCGCCCTCGACATCGACCGGGCCGACGCCGCCGGCGAATCCGAACGTCAGGCGGTCGGATGCCGGCCAGTAGAAGGCGCGCTGGCGCAGCTCGGTCTTCAAGCTGGCGAGCAGCGAGGATTTGCCGGTGCCGTTGCCGCCGCGAATGTTGACGCGGCCGGTCGGTTGCGCCTGCACGATCCGCAACGCATCGTTGACGGACGAAACCACATTAGCGTGGTCGCCCTCGCGCAACACCAGCCGGTCGAATTTGATACGGCGGTCGAAGCCCTGGTCCGGCTCCGGCAGCATATTCGCCGCAACGCCGCCGAAACGCGTCCACACCGCGACGAAATCGTTCCAGCCGCTGGCGAGCAGATGCAATTCGTAGGTCATTTCGATCTGCCGCGGCAGCGTGGTAGCCAGCGCGATCAACAGCGTCGTGTCAGCGACATTCTGCACCGCCACGAAGGTGATCGTGGCGAACACGATGCCGAGGCTGACGATGCCGCTCATCGCGCTCATGCCCTCGCGCGCGACGATGGCGCGGACCTGCGCGGTCAAGGCCTCGCGCAGCCGGCTTTTGAAGCCGCCGAGCCAGAGCCGCAGATTGTGGCGGTTGCCGCTGAACACATTGTCCCACGCGGTGTAGCCCTGCGCGGTGACGCGGTTGTTCATGCGCTGATTTTCCAGATAGGTGCGGGCGATCGGCTTCTGCAGCGTCCATTGCATCAAAAGGAGCGCGCCGAATGCGCCGATATAGGCGAACGGCAGGCTCAGATCGATCTCGGTGCCGAGCACCAGCGCGTTGAAGACGAGCCCGAGAAACAGCTTCAAGGTGAATTCGAGCTCGTAGATCAGGCTGAAGAAGCACTGGAACGCTTCGCCGGTGAGAAACGGCTCGACCTGTTCGCGCGACGGCTTGTCGCCGAACAGCTTGACCTTGCCGCGGTTCTCGCGGGCGAAGCGCAACATGAATTGCCCGAAGCCGCGATAGCCGGCGCGCTCGGCGAAAATCCAGCTGATCACGCCGGCCACATAGGACGTGGATTGCGCGCTCAGGATCCAGATCAGATCGTTGAGCAGAAAATGGCCGCTCGCTACTTTACGCCCGGCGTTGATGACGAGCCATGTGGTCGTCGCCGTCAGCATCGCCTCGGCGATCATCAGGATCAGCATGACGAACAGCGACGGGCAGATCAGATAGCGCGCAAGCTCGATCCGTGAAATATCTTTCTGCTGCATGGTTCTCGTGGACCGGGTCGTTGTCGAGGCTTGGCGCGCGGTTGCCGACAGCCGCGGTGAATTTAAGGATTGGCCGAAACGGCCGCGTGCCGCTTGGCCAGTTCGCTTTCCATCCGGCTCACATTATCGAACAGCCGCGCGGTTGCGAGCCGCAGGAAATAAAAGCCGAAGGTCGGATTCTGATAATAGAGCTCCTCGACCTGCTCGTAGGTGATCGACAGGACATTACCCTCCTCGATGCATTCGAGCGTCGCAGTGCGGCGGTTGTCCGGCGCCAGCATCGCGAGCTCGCCGACCAGATGCCCCGGCGCGATTTCGATGCCGAGTTCGACCAGCACATATCGTCCGGTCATGGTGTAGAACATTTCGTCGGCAGCCTCGCCCTTGGCGAACAACAGGTCGCCCTTGCGGAAGTGGCGGTCCGACATGAACGGCTTGAGCCAGTCGAGCGACGGTTTGCCGCGGATCGCATCGCGCACGTTCCTGATCAGCCCGACCATCTGGTAGAGCCGCCAGCCGTTGAGCGGCAGCGCGAACGCCTGCAGCGCCAGCGGCACCCAGGCATGCATCACCGTGAAATAGGTAATCAGGAGGCAGTTTGTCGCGATGGCGAGGATGCGCAGCGGCACCATCGTTTTGGTCGACGCGGTCGCCACGATGAATAGCGACGCGCCGCTGTTGAACAGATCGCTCCAATGCATCATTCCCTCCGCGCCCTAACCAGCGGTCCGTACGGCAATTTCGACTGGAGGTACGAACCCCGTAGGCGTAGTTTGTCAATCAGGTTGAGCAAACACGGTAACGCCGACGATCAGGCAAGCGTGATGCGGCAGGGCGCACTCCCCAATCTGGCGCAGTATAGCGCACCCCTCCGCCGTTTCGGCGCCTGGCTGCCGGCGCGCTACCTTGTGGTAGCGGTCGGCGTCATCGCCATGACAGCCTATACGGTGCCGGAACTGCGCGGCGCCGGCGGTTTTTGGCTGCGCGTGTGCCTGTGGTGCTGCCTCGGCTTTTTCGCCACCGACAGCGCGTTGCGCCTGCAGGCGGCCTCGGCCGCGGGAACCGCCAGAGAGCACGCTTTCTCGCTCTCGGGATTCGTCGATCTTCTGGGCGTTGCGCCTGTTCCGATCGCGCTCGACTGTGGTGTCGCGCAGGAGAGCGCCTGGCTGTTCGGCTCGTTCTGGGTGCTGAAACTTGGTCAGGATTCGCCCGGTTTCGCTCAGCTTGGGCGCGTCTTCGTACTCGAAGCAAAGCCGCTGGCGAGCGTCCTGGCGCTGTTTCTGATCGTGCTGTTTCTCGCCTCGGCCGCCATGCACGTGATCGAGCGCGACGGCCAGCCGGCATCCTTCGGCACGCTGCCGGCGGCTTTGTGGTGGGCGGTGGTCACGCTCACCACGACCGGTTACGGCGACGAAGTTCCAAAAACCGCGCTCGGCCACGTGATCGGCGCGATGGTGATGATTTGCGGCATCGCGACCTTCGGATTGTGGACCGGTATTTTGGCGACCGGATTTGCCAACGAGAGTCGGCGGCGCAACTTCATCGAAACTTGGGATCTGGTCAGCAAGGTGCCGTTCTTCCAGACGCTCGATCCGACCGCGATCACCGAAATCACCCATATGCTGCGCCGGGTCGAAGTCCCCGAGCGCACGGCGGTGATCCGGCGCGGGCGGGTCGGCGATTGCATGTATTTCATCGCCTCCGGCGAAGTGGAGGTGGATATCGAGCCGACGCCGGTGCGGCTCGGCGTCGGCGCTTTCTTCGGCGAGCTTGCGCTGCTTGGCGATTCTATCCGCACCGCCAATGTGGCGACCACCAAGCCCTCGACGCTGCTCATCCTCGATCTTGCCGACTTCCGCAAATTGATGGCGCACTATGCCGAGCTTGCCCGTGTCATCGATGCTGAAGGCAAACGGCGGCAGAGCGAGAATCTGCTGCGTCGGCGCGAAGCGCGCTCGCGCGCGGAGCCTTCGTGACTCAGCTCCGCTCATTCCCGCGCAAGCAGAAATCCAGGTCGAATATGCGCGGCTCCTCTGGGTCCCCGCTTTCGCGGGGACGAGCGGTTGCAGTGGCGACGACTTCCGAATAACCATCGTTCCATGACCGCGACCCTCAACGAGACACACGATCCCGCGCGGCGCAGCTTTGTCGAGACGGCAAACGCGCCAGACAGCGATTTTCCGATTCAGAACCTGCCGTTCGGCGTGTTTCGGCCCTCGCCGGACGCAAATCCACGCGTCGGCGTCGCGATCGGCGATCAGATTGTGGACGTTGCGGCGGCATCGGCGTCGTTCGCCGGCGAGGCAGCCGCGGCTGCAAAGGCCTGCGCCGCGCCGAACCTCAATACGCTGATGGCGCTCGGGCCGCAGGCATGGTCGGCCCTGCGGCTTTCCTTGTCGCGCGCGCTGAGCGCCGAGCACGGCGACAAGAGTCTGAGCCGCCATTTCACGCCGATGGCGGCGGCTGAATTGCTTTTGCCGGTCGCGATCGGCGACTTCACAGATTTTTATGCTTCGGTCTTTCACGCCACCAATGCCGGCCGTGCCTTTCGCCCCGACAATCCGCTGCTGCCGAACTACAAATACCTGCCGGTCGCCTATCACGGCCGCGCCTCGTCGGTGCGCGTCAGCGGCACGCCGGTGAAACGCCCGCAGGGCCAGCGCAAAGGGCAGAACGAATCGGCGCCAAGCTACGGGCCGTCGCGCAACATGGATTTCGAGCTCGAGCTCGGCATGTATATCGGCGCGCCGACGGCGCTCGGCGAAACCGTGCCGGTCGGCAAGGCGGCCTCGCATATTTTTGGATTTTGTTTGCTCAACGACTGGTCGGCGCGCGACGTGCAGGCGTGGGAATACCAGCCGCTCGGCCCGTTCCTCGGCAAGAATTTCGCGACCACCGTCTCGCCCTGGGTGGTGATGCGGGAGGCGCTGGCGCCGTTTCGCGCCGCCGCTTTCGCGAGGCCGCAGGGCGATCCGGCGCCGCTGCCGTATCTCACCGACGCCGACGACCAGGCGCATGGCGGCCTCGACATCACGCTCGAAGCCTACCTTGCGACCGAAGCCATGCGGCGCGCCGGCACGGCGCCGCAGCGGTTGACGCGCACTTCGTTCGCGACGACGTATTGGACCGTGGCGCAGATGGTCGCGCATCACACCTGCAACGGCTGCAATCTCGTCACCGGCGATCTCATAGGCTCGGGCACCGTGTCCGGGCCGGAGAAGGATAGCTGGGGCAGCCTCCTCGAACTTACTGCGCGCGGGCGCGAGCCGATCGCGCTGCCGACCGGCGAGCAGCGCGGCTTCATCGAGGACGGCGACGAGATCATCTTCAAAGGCTTTTGCTCCAAACAAGATTATCCGCGCATCGGCTTCGGCGAATGCCGCGCGGTGCTGTTGCCGGCGAGTTAACATCCTCCCCCGCACGAAGTGCGGGGGAAGGGGACCGCGCATAAGCGCGGTGGAGGGGGCAGGCTTGCTCTGAGCGAGCTGATACTTGCCCCTACCGGCGCGCTTTGCGCGCAACCTCCCCCGCATGCGGGGGAGGAAAGAAATTGAATCCATAATCACTGACATTGCAGAACCGTCTCGGAGATCTTCCATATTGTTTCGTGGTTATGGATTCCGGGCTCGCGCCTGACGGCGTGCCCCGGAATGACGAATGCGCGCTGTGCTGTTGCCGGCCGGCTCACTCACTCGACCGGCACCCACTTTTGCAGACGCTTTCCGGTATCGACTTCGCCGGTATAGAGATTGCCGCGCGAGTCGAACTTGGCGACGTGGACGTAGTGAAATTCGCCGGCGTTGCGCCCGGCGCGGCCGAAACGGCCCATGACCGCGCCGTCCTTGCGGCGGACGGTTTCCAGCACTTCATTGCTGCCGTCGACCAGCACGAAGAAATTCTGCTTCCTGTCGAGTGGCGAGAACGCGAGGCCCCATGACGAGCCCGGCCCGCGCGTCGCCGGATCGAACACGTATTGCTGCACGAAACTGCCGTCCTTTCGGAACACCTGCACGCGGTTGTTGGTGCGGTCGCAGACAAAGACGAGGCCGTCCTTGCTGAGCGTGATGCAATGCACCGGGTTGGCGAATTGCGGGGAATCGGCATTGTAGGCGGGCAGAGCGTCGTCGGTCGGCGGTTTGCCGTACGCGCCCCACACGCGCTTGATGGCGCCGGTGTCGGCGTCGAGCACGGCGACGCGATGGTTGCCATAACCATCGGCGGCGTAAACTTCGTTGGCATCTCTGTCGAACTCGAGCGCGGCGACCTGGCCGAACTGGCTCAGATCGGTGCTGGACGTGAGCGGCCCGCTCTTGCCGATCTGTTTGACGAATTTGCCGTCGATGGTGAACTTCAGCACCATATTGTCGCCTTTGCCGTTGCCGCTGAGCCAGACAAAGCCTTTGTTGTCGACCAGGATGCCGTGTTCCTGCAGCGGCCACTCGTAGCCGAGATTGTCGCCGGGGCCACCCCACGACTTCACGATGTCGCCGGCCTGATTGAACACCAGCACCGACGGCGCCGGCACGCAGCACTTGGCGCGCGGCGGATCGAACGCGGCGGCTTTTTCGTCGTCGGTCAGGGAGCGCGGCCGCTGGAATACCCAGATGTTGTCTTGCGCATCGACCGAGATGCCGCCGACCTGGCCGAGGATCCAGTTGTTGGGCAGCGGCCGCGGCCAATACGGGTCGACCCGGAACGCCGGGCTTTGAGCACAGGCGGGGAGGGCGGCGAAAAGCAACGTCGTGATGATGGCGATAATCGTCGCACCCACGTTTTTCATCCCGGCGCTCCTTCCGCTCGTCCCCGCGAAGGCGGGGACCCAGTGCGTCATTGTACTCCGGCTGGATTCCCGCTTTCGCGGGAATGAGCGGAGACCTTCCCTAGTGAATCTCCGGCTCGGCGACCGGCGCCGTGCCTTGCAGAAAATCGAAGTCGCAGCCTTCGTCCGCCTGGCCGATATGCTGCGAATACATCGCCCCATAGCCGCGCGCGTAACGCGGTGGCGGCGGCGTCCAGGCGGTGCGGCGCCGCGCAAGCTCCTCGTCGCTCACATGGAGATGGATGCGGCGCGCGGCGACGTCGATCTCGATCTCGTCGCCGGTTTGCACCAGAGCCAGCGGGCCGCCGACAAAACTTTCCGGCGCGACGTGCAGAATGCAGGCGCCGTAGCTCGTGCCGCTCATGCGCGCGTCGGAGATGCGCACCATGTCGCGGACGCCGGCTTTCACGAGTTTTTTCGGGATCGGCAGCATGCCCCATTCCGGCATGCCGGGTCCGCCCTTGGGGCCGGCATTTTTCAGAACCAGCACATGATCGGGCGTGACCTCGAGATCGTCGCGCTCGACCTCGCGCGCCATGTGCTCGTAATTCTCGAACGCGATGGCGCGGGCGCGATGCTTGAGGAAGCGCTTGTCGGCGGCGGCGGGTTTCATCACGCAGCCGCGCGGCGCAAGATTGCCGGTGAGCACGGCGGTCGCGCCTTCCGCATAGAGCGGCGCATCGAGCCCATGGATGACATCGGGCAGAAACACGGCGGCGCCATCGATATTGTCGCCAAGCGTGCCGCCGGTGACGGTGAGGCAGGACAGATCGAGCAGGTCGCGCATCGCCGCCATCAGCGCGCGCAAGCCGCCGGCATAGAAGAAATCCTCCATCAGATATTTGCCGGACGGCGCGATGTTGGCGATCACCGGCACTTGCCGGGAAATCTCGTCGAAACGCCGCATGTCGAGGGCGACTCCCACGCGGCGCGCCATGGCGATGACGTGGATGATCGCGTTGGTCGAGCCGCCGAGCGCCATGTGCACACGGATTGCGTTGTCGAACGCGGCGGCGGAGAGAATCTTCTGCGGCGTCAGATCCTCCCACACCATGTCGACGATGCGGCGGCCGGCGGCGGCGCACATGCGCGGATGATTCGCATCCGGCGCCGGGATTGAGGAGGCGCCGGGCAGTGTCAGGCCGAGCGCTTCGGCGATCGACATCATGGTGGCGGCGGTGCCCATCACCATGCAGGTGCCGAACGAACGCGCGATGCCTCCCTCGATCTCGCTCCATTCCCGTTCGCCGATATTGCCGGCGCGTTTTTCGTCCCAGTATTTCCAGACGTCGGAGCCGGAGCCGAGCGTGCGGCCGTGCCAGTTGCCGCGCAGCATCGGGCCCGCCGGCACGTAGATCGCCGGCAGTCCCATCGAGATCGCGCCCATGATCAGGCCGGGCGTGGTCTTGTCGCAGCCGCCCATCAGCACGGCGCCGTCGATCGGATGGCTGCGCAGCAGTTCCTCGCATTCCATGGCGAGGAGGTTGCGGTAGAGCATGGTCGAAGGCTTCACGAACGGCTCGGCAAGCGACATCGCCGGCAGCTCGATCGGAAAGCCGCCGGCCTGCCAGACGCCGCGCTTCACGTCCTCGGCGCGCTCGCGCAGATGGCCGTGGCACGGATTGATCTCGCTCCAGGTGTTGATGATGCCGATCGCCGGCTTGCCGGCCCAATCCTCGCTGTCATAGCCGAACTGCTTCAGGCGCGAGCGATGGCCGAAGGCGCGCAGCGTCTCGGGGCCGAGCCAGCGGTAGCTGCGGAGTTGCTCGGCGGATTTTTTTGGTTGGCTCATTCGCGGACTTTAGTTCGTTCAGCGCGCATCAACTGGCGACCACGGCGACAATGCCGGCCAAGAGAATCACGGAGGTCAGCGTGAAGATCGTGACATTGACATCCCACAGCCAGGTTTTCGGGCCGATCGGCGCCTGAAACGACGGATAGCCGTTGGCGTCGAACAGGCCGCCGCCGTAGACTGGCCGGCTGAACACCGCGCCGAAGAATGCGCCATAGACCGCGACAGCAAGCGCCGCGGCGAGATAGAACCGTTCGGTCTGCATCGGCCCGCCCGCCCAGATCAGATAAAGCGCGATCAGCCCGATGCCCGAATAGGACAAGACCTGCCACACGACGTGAAAGCGCGCATGCGGCGTCCACAGCGGATTGGAGGCGTGAGTCTTGTTCAGATCGGCCACGATGGTGATGGCGCTGAAGCCGAGCGCGGCGAGCGTCAGAAGTATGCGCGCGGTGATGAGCATTTCTCCCTCCCGATTTTGACCGGAAGCTTAGCGCGTTTCATCCTGCCCCGCGAAGCGGGGAAGGGGGACCGCGCGTCAGCGCGGTGGAAGGGGCCTGGGCCTCACGGCCGGCCGCAGCGCCGTAGGCCCCCTCCACCATGCTTCGCATGGTCCCCCTCCCCCGCTCCGTTTCACTGCGCGGGGGCGGAAAAACAACACCGTTCTCGCGACACATCGTGCCCGAGCTCTGCCTACGACCACGCACCAATAGATCCGCTCCCGGTAATCAAAGAGGGAAGCGGAGCGCCGAGAGGCGCATCCAACCAATGCCGCGCAGCACCAGCTCATGTCGCCATGAGCCAGCACCTCGGGCGCGGCGCGCGCCGCAGACAAGTGTACGCAGTCTGCGCAACTCATCTGCTTTCGGGGCGCGCTCGCCTTCCGGCGCTCCGCATGCGGCTCTCGCCGGGGCTTTGACCTCTCGGCTCAGCTCCAGGCCATGCTTCCTGGGCTC
>DATMQV010000333.1:0-6991 GCA_035566615.1 Xanthobacteraceae bacterium | reverse complement strand
GTCGCGACCGCAAGCTCGGAGGCCTGCACCTTGAGCAGATTCATGCCGGTTTGGAAATCGACCGATTCCAGCGCGACCGGGTCAACGGCCAATTCGAAGCGCTGCAATGCGCCGCCGATCACGCTGCGCAGCGTGCGCATGGAGGCGCCGGCGCGCGTCAGATGTGTGGCGCCCGGCGGCATGGTCGCATCCGCCCGGTGCGCCGCCTTGCGCACGAAGGCACGCGCGCGGTCCACGGCCGCCGCCGCGATGCCGGCCCAAGCGGCGCTCCACGTCAGGTGCGCGACCGGCATCATCGTGTGCGCGAGGATCTCATCGTAACTTGCCGGCAGGATCTGCTCGCTCACACCGGCGGCGATGAGCTTATAGCCCGAGCTCGCGGTGCCGCGCATGCCGAGCGCATCCCAGCCGATTTGCCGCTCGAGCGTATAGTCGTTTTTGAGGAACACCACGAGCACCTGATCGCCGCTCGCCGCGTCGGGCGAGCGCCGCGCCGTGGTGACAATGCCATCGGCGGCCTCGCCATAGGAGATGACCGTCGCCATGCGTTCGAGCTTGATGCGACCTTCATGCGTTTCGATCGGAGCCGCGCTGTTGCGCAGATCGCCGCCGCGATTGCCCTCGGTGGTCGAGGAGGCCAGCAGCAACTGCTCGCCGGCAATATGCCGCATCAGCCGCTGGTGCCAGGCGCTGCCGCGGCCGTGCCGCGCGATGCACGCCACCTTGGTCTGATGCATGGCAAAGATCATCGCGGTCGAGGCGCAGGCGCGCCCGAGTGTTTAGCAGACATCGACAATGTCGCCGATGCTCGCACCCTCGCCGCCGAACTCAGTTGGAATTGCCGCGCCCAAGAGACGCTCGGCGCGCGCGGCGGCGATCGCTTCGGCCGGCACGCGGGAATCGTGGTCGACTGCGGCGGCGTGCTTAGCGGCGACGGCTGCGACGCGTTCGGCGCGCGCCGCAAGACTCTCTTCCGGTCCCGAAGGGCTGCCCGCAACGTGCAGGTTCCGAGCCGGCCCGCGGGCCGCGGAAGCGGCATGTTTTGTCGCCGGCCGCGCGCTCATAGATGCGCTCACCGATACCTCACCTAGGGGCCGCATGATCGCTTTCGGAAAGCCGGTTCCACTTTTCCGGATCATGCCCAGGGTTCGCTTTCGCGATCCCATGTAGAGGCAGTTACTGCCAAAGTAGCTAAAAGGCAGCCGCGATAGGCTGAAATTGCGCTTGTTCTTTCGTATCAAGGTTACCAATCGCAAACCCTTCGCATAACAACGACGTTACTGGCGGTTAATCAGAAAATGCTATTCGAAATGCGGGGCGCAACAGCCCGCAAACGTCGTTATACGGAGAAGCAATCCGCCGTGCTCGACCGCACCAACGAAAACGTCGCCGACCGCGTGGCCGCGCTCGTGCGCAAGGTCCTCGACAGAGAAGAGATCAACAAAGCGGTCGGAGCCGATGACGACCTGCGCGCAAGCGGGCTGTCCTCGCTCGGTCTGGTCAATCTGATGCTGTCGGTCGAGACTGAATTCGATCTCAAAATCCCGGAGCGCGTATGACGCCGACGAATTTCCGCTCGATCACGCGGATCGCGGAACTCGTGGATACGCTGTCGCAGGCACCGGCCGCAACCGCCTGACCGCCGCGCTTTTCGGGTTCCTGCCTCGGCTGCTTCGCCCCGCGCCTCGCCAAAATGTCGCGGTGTTGCTATGAACACCGGCGACGTTTCGGGGCTGCGCGGGGGGATACATGGAATTCGGCATTCTTTTCACGTCGCATCCGAACACCGAGGCCGAGCCTTATCCGCACCGCGACGTTCATCGGCGGGTCACGCAGCAGATCCTGCGCGCCGATCAGCTTGGCTTCGACTATGCCTGCATCGCCGAGCATCATTTCAGCAACGAATACGGCATCATGCCGGACGTCTTTGTCTATGCCGGCTATCTCGCGGCATTGACCAAACGCATCAAGATCGGCACCGCGGTCGTGACATTGCCGCTCGCAAATCCGCTTCGGGTCGTCGAAAACACCGCCTTCGTCGATATTCTCAGCAACGGCCGATTCGCGCTCGGTCTGGGCTCAGGCTACCGCAAATACGAGTTCGACGGCTTCGGCGTCGATTTCGATAGCCGGCGCGATCTTCAGGAAGAGGCGCTGCCGCTGGTGCTGGAGCTGTTGCAGCGCAAGCGCATCGATCACCACGGCAAGCATTTTGGTTTCAAGGTCGACGGCGCCTACGAAGTGTTTCCACACGCGGTGCAAGAGCCGCATCCGCCGATCTTTCTAGCCGGCGCGACCGAGCGCTCGATCGGAACTGCGGCATGCATGGGGCTCGGCCTTTTTCTATCGAGCTGGACACCGTTCGACGAACTCGCGCGGCAGAGCGCGCACTACCGCGCGCTGCTTGCGGAGACGCCGCCGAGCCTGCGCGCCAATCCGGCGCGGGGCCATGTGGACGTGGCGCGCTGGGTCTATGTCGCCGAGACCGACGCCACGGCGAAAAGCGACAGCGAGGCCGGCATCATGCGCAATCTCGCCCATTTCGGCAGCGGCCATGCCTCCGGCTATCTCGGCACTGTTGGCGCGACCATTCGCGACTACGACACGCTGACCCGCGACATTATTCTGCACGGATCGCCGGCGACCGTGATCGGCAAGATCGAAGAGTTGCAGGCCAAGGCCCACAACGCTTCGCTCATGCTGCATTTCCCGCCCTGGTACGGCGCGGACAAGGCGCTGGCCTCGCTCGAAATGTTTGCTGCCGAAGTGATGCCGAAATTCCGGCAGGAGACGCGCGCGCAGAAGAGCGCGTGAAAGGGCGGGCGGCCGCTTTTCGCGAAGCCGGGATCTATCGCTTGACGTCTTTCGTTAGAAAACTCTGGAGCGCGTCGGCGGCCTTCTGGCCGCCGGAAAAATCTTCGGCCATCTTCTCATAGAAACGCGCAGCGCCTTCATAGAGGTCGCGCGCGGCCGGATCGTCGGCGACGAAGCCCGCGATCTCCTGCATCTCCGCGATCCAGCGATAGGCCTTGGCCGGCATCTTCGGCAATTGCTGCTTGAATTGCGCGAGCATCTCCTTCTGGCTGAAGGAAAGTTCGTCGTACAGCGCATCGGCGGAGCCCGCCCGCATCGCCGCCAGCATCATCGCGGCTCCGATCGCCTGCGTGCCCTTGTTGATGCCGGCGTAGGACATTTTCAGCGCCGACGCAGCGCTCAGCGGACCTTCCAGCACGCGCACGTCGAGTCCGTACTGGCGCAAACTCGCGAAGCGCGCGGCCGCCGTGCCGGACGCATAAAGCCTTGGACCTGCGTCGTCGCCCTTGGGAGGCGGCCCGATGATACCCGCGTTGACGAACGCACAGCCGGTCGGGGCAATCGCTCCGGCCACTTTCACGACCGTCGCCGGATTGATGGCGTTGCAATCGACATAGACCGGCTTGGCGTTGCTTGCGGCCAGGACCGGCGCGAAACGCTGCGCCAGGGCGAGCGCGTCACCGGGCGGCAGGATCGACAGAACAAAGTCGGCCGCGGCGATTTCTTCGTTGTTTGCGGCCACCATGCCGGCCTCACGCGCACGCGCCGCGGTGGCTTCACTCCGGCCGGCAAGGCTTGTCAGGACGCGCACGCCGTGGCTGGCGAGCCTCTTTCCGATGCCGGCGCCCATGGCGCCGGGAGCGACGATGGCTACGACAGGTGTCATGCGCTGCATTGTAGCCCGGATTGAGCAAAGCGAAATCCGGGAGCCGGGCGCGTCAACCTATCGTTCGTTCCCGGGCTTCGCTGCGCTCAACCCGTGGCACGGGGACGCCGCTCTGCAACCGGCGGCGAAGCGCAGGCAAGCGGCCGTCGGCGCTCGGTTGATAGAAGACCGAGAAGCGCGCGGCGGCCTCGACGAACACCGCGGCGTCGGCCGGTTTTTTCACCTCGAAAGCGTCGAAGCCCGAGCGCAGCAGGAATTGAAACTGGTCGCGCAGCACTTCGCCGGTGGCGCGCAGCTCGCCGCGAAAAGCATAGCGCTCGCGCAGCAAGCGCGCCTGGCTGTAGGCGCGGCCATCCTTGAACTTCGGAAAGACGAGCGCGATCAGCGCGAGCCGATCGATCCACGGCGCGAGCTCGGTGACGCGGCGATCATTGGGCCAGATCACGCCGACCGGAGCATCGCGCTCGACGAGGTCGCGCACATCGGCGAGAAAGCGCGCCGCCGTCAGCAGCACCGGCACGCCATCCGGCAGCGGCGCGTCGTCCTCGACGTGCACATATTGGTCTTCGACGATCTGGCCGGCTTTAACGAGTGGCATAAACGCGCTCCCTGAATGGTTCGACGCCGGTGCGTTTGACGGTTTCGATGAATAATTCTTCCGGCCGCGCGCGCAGCTCGACATAGGCCGCGGCGATGTCCTCGATCACGTCCGCGACTTGCGCGTAAGGCACCGCCGGGCCGACCAGCGCGCCAAGCTGGGCGTTTTCGTCGGCCTTGCCGCCGAGCGTGATCTGATAAAACTCCTCGCCGTTCTTCTCGACGCCGAGAATGCCGATATGGCCGACATGATGATGGCCGCAGGCATTGATGCAGCCGGAAATGTTGATGTGCAGGCGGCCAAGATTGCGCGCCAGCTCGAGCTTGTTGAAGCGCCGGGTGATTTCCTGCGCGATCGGGATCGAGCGCGCATTGGCGAGACTGCAATAGTCAAGACCGGGACACGCTATAATGTCGGTGATCAGCCCGACATTCGGGATGGCAAGGCCGATCGCATCGAGCGCCCGGAAAAGTTCCGGCAGGTCGCGCTGCGCGACATGCGGCAGAACGAGATTCTGCTCGTGGCCGACGCGGATCTCGCCGAACGAATAGCGGTCGGCCAGATCGGCGATCGCGTCCATCTGCTCGGCGGTGGCATCGCCGGGCGTGCCGCCTTCCGGCTTCAGCGATATTGTCACGATCGCATAGCCCGGCACTTTATGATTGGCGACCGAATTGCCCATCCAGGCATCGAAGCCGCGATCGGCGCGGCGGACTTGCGCCAGCGCCGGCGGGCTATCCCCTAGCTCCAAATAATCCGGATAGGTGAAGCGCGCGGCGATCTCGGCCAAGACCGCCGGGTCGAGCGCCAGCGCACCGTCTTTCGTGCTCTGCCATTCGGCGTCGACCTCTTTGGCGAAGGCCTCAGCGCCGAGCTCATGCACCAGGATCTTGATGCGCGCCTTATAGATATTGTCGCGCCGGCCGAATGAATTGTAGGTGCGCAGGACGGCTTCGACATAACTCAAGACGTCGCGCTTGTGCAGAAACGGCTTGATGGTCTTGGCAAGGAACGGCGTGCGGCCGAGCCCGCCGCCGACCATGACCTCGAAGCCGGTCTCGCCTGCGCCGTTGCGATGCAGCCGCAACGCCAGATCGTGGATCCCCAGGGCCGCGCGATCGTGGCTCGAGGCGCCGACCGCGATCTTGAACTTGCGCGGCAGGAAGGAGAATTCCGGATGCAGCGTGACATGCTGGCGGACGAGCTCCGCCCAGATGCGCGGGTCCTCGATTTCGTCGGGCGCCACGCCCGCCCATTGATCAGTGGTGATGTTGCGCACGCAATTGCCGCTGGTCTGCATGCCGTGCATGCCGACGCTGGCGAGATCGGCCATCGCGTCCGGCAATTCTTCGAGCTTGATCCAGTGATACTGGATGTTCTGCCGGGTGGTGAAATGGCCGTAACCGCGATCATAGCGGCGCGCCACATGCGCCAGCATGCGCAACTGCGCCGACGACAGTGTGCCATAGGGAATGGCGGTGCGCAGCATGTAGGCGTGCAGCTGCAGATAAACGCCGTTCATCAGCCGCAGCGGCTTGAATTCGTCTTCGGTGAGTTCGCCGGACAGGCGGCGCGCGACCTGATCGCGAAATTCCGCGACGCGCTCCTTCACCAAGATCCGGTCGAGTTCGTCGTAATGGTACATGCCAGGCGACTTTCAGCTCGCAATCAGAGCGTTCTCCCTATCGCAACACGATCAAATTCCGAAACTCACCGGCAAATCGATGGTCGGACCGCCGAGCCGGATGCGCTCGCGCAGATTGCCCGGCAGGACTTCGCCATCCCGCGTGAGCTTGACCGGCGCGATGTAGGGGTCGACCGCGCGCAGACCGTCGGCGGCCGCGGCAGCGACCAGGTGCCGCGCTTGCGCGGCATCGCTGGTGACGACCGCCTCGTCGAGCTCGGTGGTCCAGTCGCCGGCGGCGCTCCGATAGATCACCGCGCCATCGCCGACGCGATTGGCGGTGACGACGATGGGTCCGGTGATTTTGATTTTTTGTTGCAGGGGCGAGGTCATTGGTCCCTCTGGGGCCCTCGATGGAGGACATGGCGGGCTGGCCGGGGCGCAAGTTTTTGCTGCCGGCCGGCATTGCGAAACGATCTTCTATATAGAGTGCGGAATACCGCCGAAAAAGAAGATTATTCTACCAAAGGGGATGCGTGCGAGAGCATGTTTGCGGCTTCGAACGGCCGCGTACGAGGAAACTCTTTCGCGAAGTTGTTTGGGAAGGACAGAGAGTGATGATGTTGGGTCGTCGAGGAATTAGGTGGCTGCGTTGCGGCTGAATAAGGGTCTCCTTAGGCAGCATCCTGGATGTCAGTACTCGCGTACGGCCTCGCGGCCATGGACGTGGCCAGCCGGCCGAAGAGGCGCCGCTGACGGCGCTGCGGCTCGGCGAATTGGCGGTGGAAGCCGGCGTCCCGGCCGGCAACCTCAAGCGCGTCTCGCTCGAGCTTGGCGGCAAGTCGCCTGACATCGTAAGGATGACGGTGCAGCCGGCGGCCAGCGCCGGACCGATTTTCCAGACCGAGGCGCCGAGTGGGCCGTTCCAGGGTATGATCGCGCCGACCACGCCCACGGGCTCTTTCAGCGTGTAGGAAAATATCTCGCCGGGCAGCGAGTTCGGAATGGTCTCGCCGTGGATGGCGGTGGCCTGGCCGGCGTAGTAGCGCAGCATGCCAAGGACGCGCAG
>DATMQV010000332.1:0-2492 GCA_035566615.1 Xanthobacteraceae bacterium | reverse complement strand
TTCGGTGGAGCGGACATCAACGTTCCGTTCGCGCCTTCACAGCCATTGTTGCCGTCGGCGGCCGTACCGGCCGCACCGAAGGCCGTCGGCGTTGCCGACGCAACCCTGCCGCTGATTGCATTGGCAGTTGGCCGCAGCGGTGACAAGGGCAATTCCGCCAATATCGGCCTGATCGCCCGCAAGCCGGACTATCTGCCGTGGATACGCGCCGCGCTGATGGAGGAGGTCGTGCGTGACTGGTTCGCGCATCTCGGCGTGACCAAAGTTGAGCGTTTCGAGCTTCCGGGCATGAATGCGTTCAATTTCCTGTTGCACGATGCGCTCGGCGGTGGCGGCGTCGCTTCGCTGCGCGTCGATGCGCAGGGTAAGGCTTATGCGCAGATGTTGATGGACTACCCGATACCCGTGCCCTCGGCGCTGGCGAATTTATTGAAGAATGCGCAGCGCGCTCACCAGACCGCGTAGACTGCCGGATCGACATGACTCAGCAATTCGGAAATACCGACGACGAACTCGCAACCATGCCGCTGACATTCCGGGACGGCTTGTTTGCCGGCCAGGTCGTGCTCGTGTCCGGCGCGGGGCGGGGGATCGGCAAGGCGATCGCATTTCAGTTCGCGCGTCTGAGCGCCAAGCTTGTTTTGTGCGGTCGCGATCCCGAGCGGCTTGCGACCGTCGCCGCCAAGCTGGCGGCTCTCGGCGCCGACGTTCTCAGTCATCCGATGTCGATTCGCGATCCGGAGGCGGTTGCGCGGCTGTTCGATGTGGTGGCGGAACGCTTCGGCGTCATCGACGTGCTGGTCAACAACGCGGGCGGCCAATTTCCACAAGCAGCGATCGACTTTTCTCCGAAGGGCTTCAACGCGGTCGTCGACACCAATTTGAGTGGCACCTGGTACATGATGCAGCAGGCGGCGCGGCGCTGGCGCGACGCCGGACGCGGCGGGCGCATCGTCAATATCGTCGCGGTGACGACCCGCGGCATGCCCGGCGTGGCGCACACTGCGGCGGCGCGGGCGGGCGTCGTCGCGTTGTCGAAGACCGTGGCGATCGAATGGGCGCCGCTAGGCATCCAGATCAATTGCGTGGCGCCCGGCATCATCGCGACCGAGGGCATGAACGTCTATTCGCCGGAGGCGCGCGAAGCGTTGCCCAAGACCAATCTCGTGCGGCGCTTCGGTGACGTCCGCGACGTCGCCGACGCAGTCTGTTATCTCGCCGGGCCGTCCGGCTCGTTCATCACCGGCTCGGTGATCACCGTGGATGGCGGCAACGAGATTTGGGGCGACCAATGGACCATCCCGCGGCCCGACTGGTTCAACACCGAGCTCTGAGAATGCTTAGCCTCGCATCAATTCGCTGCCGATGATCAGCCGCCGGATTTCGGACGTGCCGGCGCCGATCTCCAACAGTTTGCTGGCGCGATAGAGCCGGTTGATCTCGGTCTCGCGCATATAGCCGGCGCCGCCGAAGATTTGCACGGCGTGATCCATCACGCGCGTGCAGCCCTCCGCGGCATAGAGAATGCTCGCCGCCGTCAGCTTGTGAATTTCACCACGGCCGCCGCCGCCGACTTCCAGGTCGTTGGCTTCAGCGAGCGTGCGGTAGCAGAAGGTCCGCATCGTCTCGATCGTGGTGTACATGTCGGCGAGCTTCGACTGAATGAGCTGAAATTCGCCGATCGGCCGGCCGAATTGCTTGCGCGTCTTTGCGTAGTCGAGCGCCAGCGCAAAAGCGCGTTCCGCCATGCCGAGATTGATCATGGCAACGATCGCGCGTTCGAGGTCGAGGCCGCTCATCACCACGGACACGCCGGCATTTTCATCGCCGACGCGGTTCTCGGCCGGCACTCGGCAATCGTTGAAAACGAGTTCCGCGGTGGTGCTGCCTCGGAAGCCCATCTTGTCGAGCTTCTGGGCGACGGCGAAACCAGGCGTGCCGCGTTCGACGACGAAGGCGGATATTCCCCTGGCGCCCTGGGCTTTGTCTGTCTTGGCATAGATCAGAAGAATGTCGGCGACCGGTCCGTTGGTAATGAAGAGCTTACTGCCATTGAGGACATAATGGTCGCCGTCGCGTCGGGCGGTCGTGCTCATGGAGCCGAGCGCATCCGAGCCGGCACCGGGCTCGGTCAGCCCGAGTGCGCCGATGGCGCTGCCGTCGCACAGCCGCGGCAGGAAACGCGTGCGGATCTCATCCGAACCGTTGCGGGCGATATTGTTGAGGCATAGGTTTTCGTGGGCGACATAGCTGAGCGCGATCGACGGGTTCCAGCGCGCCAGTCCTTGCGTGATCAGCCCCGAAGTGAAGAAGTCGCCGCCGGCGCCGCCGAGCTGGGTGGGGGCGGTGACGCCCAGAAAGCCCATGCGAGCCAGCGCCGGCATCGCCTCCGGCGGCCACCATTCCTCGTCGTCCATGCGCTGCTGGAGCGGCCAGAATTCCGCCTGCGCGAAGCGGTCGCTGGTGGTCAGGATTTCCTCCTGCTCCTCGCT
>DATMQV010000331.1:0-35401 GCA_035566615.1 Xanthobacteraceae bacterium | reverse complement strand
ATTAGCCCGCCGCCCGGATCAGCCGCTCGGCGGCGGCGCGCGCCTCGGCGGTGATCTCGGCGCCGGCGAGCATGCGGGCGATCTCCTCGCGGCGGCGCTCGGCTTCCAGCTCGGTGACGCGGGTGGCGACCCGCTTGCCCTTGGCGAGCGCGTCCTTGGAAATGAGATAGTGCCGGTCGGCGCGCGCCGCCACTTGCGGGGCGTGCGTAACCGCGATCACCTGTACGCCGGAAGAAAGCTGCGCCAGCCGCGCGCCGATGGCGTCGGCAGTGGCACCGCCGACTCCGGTGTCAATCTCGTCGAAGATCAGCGTCGGGGCGGAACCGCGGTCGGCCAGCACGACCTTGAGCGCGAGCAGAAAGCGCGCCAATTCGCCGCCGGAGGCCACCTTCATCAGCGGGCCCGGCCGCGTGCCGGGATTGGTGCGCACCCAGAACTCGACGCGCTCGAGCCCTTCGGGGCCCTCGCCCTCGCCTTCGATCTGGGCGGTAAATTGCGCGCGCTCGAGCTTGAGCGGTTTCAGTTCCGCGTTCACCGCCTTGTCGAGCTTCTGCGCCGTGCGCTTGCGCGCGGCCGAGAGCGCTTCCGCTGCATGCCGGTAGCGCGCGACCACTTCCTGCGCCTCTTTTTCCAGGGCGGCGAGCCGCTCGGCGCCGGCATCGATCAATGCCAGATCGCCTTCATAGCGGCGCGCGAGCACGGCAAGCTCGTCGACCGGAACGTTGTATTTGCGCGCGGCGGCGCGCAGCGCGAACAGCCGCTCTTCGATGCGCTCGAGCTCGTTAGGATCGTAGTCGGCGACGCGCAAGGCGTGTTCGAGATGCGTGCGCGCGTCGTCGAGCGCCGTGAGCGCGGCATCGATCGCCTTCACCACCGGCTCGACCAAAGCCGGCGCCTGTGCGGCACGCCGTTCCAGCCGCCGCACCGCGGTCGCAAGCGGCGGCACCGGCGATTGCGGACCGGAAACGGCGTCGAGCGTCGCGCGCAAATCCTCGGCGGATTTTTCCGCCTGCATCATGGCGGCACGCCGTTCGGCGAGCGCGGTTTCCTCGCCGCCTTGCGGCGCCAGCTGCCCAAGCTCATCGACGGCGTGGCGCAGCCATTCCGCCTCGCGGCGGGCGCGCTCGACGTCGGCGCGATGCGCCGCGACCGCAGCCTCGCGTGCGCGGCGTTGTTCCCACAGCGAGCGCACCTCGGCGGCGGCATCTTCGAGGCCGCCGAAGGCATCGAGCAGGGCGCGATGCGTCGCCGCCTCGACGAAAGCGCGGTCATCGTGCTGGCCGTGAATTTCCACCAGGGCTGAGCCGAGCGCGCGCAACACCTGCACGCTCACCGGCTGATCGTTGATGAAAGCGCGGGTACGACCATCGGCGAACTGCACGCGGCGGACGATCAGGTCGTCCTCGGCCGCGGGATCGGCAATCAGATCGTTGTCGGCGAGCAGACGCCGCGCGGGATGGCTCTTGGCAAGCTCGAAGGCCGCGATCACCTGGCCCTGTTCGGCGCCCTCGCGCACCAATGCCGCCTCACCGCGCGCGCCAAGCGCGAGCGCAAATGCATCGAGCAGGATCGACTTCCCGGCGCCGGTCTCGCCGGTGAGCGCGGCAAGGCCGGTGCCGAAATCGATGTCCAGGCGATCGATCAGGACGATATCGCGGATGGATAATCGTGCGAGCATGATGGCTGCAGACGATGGGTGGCGAATGACAAGTTGCCGTCAAACGGCGAGTCCGGAATCCCAGCCACAATATAGGAAGCGGACGGGCGCCGCTTGTGGTTATGGATTCCGGGCTCGCTGCTTCGAAGCGTCCCGGAATGACGAATCCCCAGGGTACTCGATATTAGCCGTTCTGCCGCCTCGCGTCAGATGGAGCGCGGCGGGGCTCCTCGCTTGCGCTCGGCCCCGGAATGACGAGTTCCTCGAAGTTCTGCGAAACCGCGTCAGGCGCGCGACTTGAAGGCGCGGCTCATCCACGAATCCTTGTTCTCGGCGGGCTGCCCGCCGGCGGATGTCACGAGCCTGTAGGCGTCCTTGTACCAGGGGCTGTCCGGGAAATTATGCCCGAGCAAAGCGGCCGCGGTCTGCGCCTCGTCCAGAATGCCGAGCGCAATGTAGGCTTCGGTCAGGCGCTCCAGCGCTTCCTCGACCTCGCGCGTCGTCTGAAAGTGGGTCACCACGACCTTGAAGCGGTTGATGGCGCCGGTGAAGTCGCGCTTCTTCATGTAGAAGCGGCCGACCTCCATCTCCTTGCCGGCGAGCTGATCGCGCGCCATGTCGATCTTTTTCTTGGCGTTGAGCGCATATTCCGTATCCGGATATTTGCGCACCACCTCTTCCAGCGCGCTGACCGCCTTGTCGGCGCGCGCCTGGTCGTGATTGACATCGAGAATCTGGTCGTAATAGGACATGCCGATCAGATACTGGGCGTAAGCAGCGTCCGGGCTTCCCGGGTGCAGCGTCACGTAGCGCTTGGCGGCGTTGATGCAGTCCTCGTACTTCTGCGCCTGATAGTATGAGAAGGCCGACATCAGCAGCGCTTTGCGCGCCCAGTCGGAATAGGGATTCTGACGGTCGACCTCGTCGAATTTCTTCGCCGCGCCCTCGTAGTCCTGCTTGTTGTTCAGCAGGAACAGGCCCTCATTGTACAGTTTGTCGGCGGGGTCTTCCGGAACGTAATCGTCTTCCTTGTTGAAGACGCTGCAACCCGCAACGGCCGCGCCCAGGCAAAGGATCACCACGAGCGCCGCCAGCGCACGCGACCCGCCACCGGACCTCGCCGATCCTTGCAATCGCCACATCATGCGCGCGTTGAAAACCCCGTGCCGCCGCCGGCTTCACCCCAACTGACCACAACGCCCCACTGGCCACAAATAACGTGGCGCGGGAGGATTTGCGGGCCCAGCGTTAACTAGCCAACGTTAATTAGGTGGACAATCGGCCCGGATTAAGGCGCGAAAAAGTCAAGCAAATCAAGAGATCTCGGGGCCATAAGCCGGCACGCCGAAGCCAACGCCGAGATCGGCATGGCCGCGCGGCCGGCGCACAGGCTCTTCCAGCTCCGTGTAGGCCCAGGCCGTCGGATCGTTCATCAGCGCGGTAACTACCGCGTGGTTCAGCTTGTGGCCGCCGCGTACGGAGCGATAGGCGCCGATCAGCGGAGCGCCAGCAAGCGCCAGATCGCCGAGCGCATCGACCGCCTTGTGGCGGACGAACTCGTCGGGGAAACGTACGCCATCCGCATTGAGCACGCGATCTTCGGCGATCACGACCGTATTCTCGAACGAGGCTCCGAGCGCATAGCCTGCATTCCACAGCTTGGTAACGTCGCGCATGAAGCCGAAAGTGCGCGCACGCGCCAGCTCGCGACGGAACGCCTGCGGCTCGAGATCGAGCGTGAATTTTTGCCGGCCGATCGAAGGATGATCGAAGTCGATTTCGGTTTCGATGCGCAGCCCGCGCGGATGCGGCCGCAACTCTCCGGAGCAGCCGTTGGCGCTGACCCGCACCGGCTTCAGCACCTTGATGTAGCGTCGCCGGGCCGAGGTCGCGACGATGCCGGCGCAATCGATCGCCGCAACGAAAGCGGCAGCGCTGCCGTCCATGATCGGGATCTCGGGACCATCCACCTCGACGATCGCATTGTCGATGCCGAGGCCGTAGAGCGCAGCCAACACGTGTTCGGTGGTCGAAACAGCCGGGCCGGATTTATCGCCGAGTACTGTGGCGAACTCAGTGGCCGTGACCGAGCGGAAGTTGGCGGGAAGCTCGCGATCTTTTTCGCCGCTAGCTCCGCAGCGCACAAAGACAATGCCGATGTCGGCTTGCGCCGGATGCAGCGTAACGGTGGCAGGCCAACCGGAATGGACGCCAACGCCCGTGACGGCGACTTGCTCGCGCAGGGTTGTCTGCCTGCCAGCTTGCATGCCCCTCGTCATGCCCTACACCTTTTAGCCGGGTTGCTTTCAGCAAACTTGCCTTGGCAACCGAGCTGACCCCATCCTGAGAGTGCGGAGGCTGTGCAAGGAAACCGTCGTTAACCGCAGTCTGTCAATCTTCCAGGCCCGTTAACCGTCAGACTCCCGCTACCGCAACCCGCCTCTGATTCCCCATCGACAAATAAACCATACCGGTGACACGATTCGCGGCCAACTCACGGTTTCTTACCGAGTGTTACCTTGTTCTGGCCGCAGTCTTGTCGGCAATGCGCCGAAAGCGGTCCGGCTTTGTCATACATCGGATGAGGGTAAGGCGGCCCGGAAGAGACCCGCAGTGGGCTTGCCTAAAATCATAAATATTTAGCAAAATCAACCTCTTGCCTGCGCTCAGCGGAGCAGGCTGGGCTGGGCGGACCATTGCGGGGCCGCCCGCAGCCGATCGGCGACAAGGTCGTCCGCGAGAGGCGTCAGTTCGCCTGCCGGCGGAGGAAGGCCGGGATATCAAGCTGGTCTTCCTCGCTGCGGTTATGCACAGGCATCTGCCGCCCGTGCTGATCTAGCCCCTGCGGCGCTGCACGCCTGGCATATTCGGATACCGGCTCCGGGCGGGGCTCGGGCCGCATCTCTTGGCGAGGGTCTTGGCGCATTTCTTGGCGGGGGGCCATCGGCCGGCCCAGCGGCCGCTCGGTCGGGACCTGCGGCATGGGCGGCACGGGTGGCATGGCCGGCATCGGCGCCACGGCCTTTGGCGGCGTGGGTGCGGCCTCTTCGTCGTCGTCACGCCGGCCGAGACCAACGGCCGCCAGCCGTTGCAAGAGCGACGTGCGGCGCTTTTCCGGATGCTCCTCCGGGAGTTCGCCGCGGCGGGCACGGATCTCTTTCTGCGCCGGCACCGGCAGTTCGTCGATCCGCGGCATGCGCATGCCGCGTGGCGACACCCGTTCGGGCTGCGGCGGGATAAAGGCTTCCGGCTCCGGCGCCTCCTGCATGGCGGGCTGCATCGCCGGATCGATGAACAACGTGGGCTTGAGCCCGAGCGGCCGGATGGTCACCTCGGGGCCAGAGCTCTGCGGCAGGATGGCCGCCGCCATGGCCGCCTTGGCCGATTCAATCGATTCATTGAGGCCCGCGGGATGCTGCGCGGCCGTCAGTGGCGGCGCGGCAGCGGTGGCCCGAGCCGGTTCGGCCCGCTCCGAACGCTGTGCAAGCCGGTCATTGTCAGCGCGCAACCGTTGCGCGACTTCAGCGATCCGCGCCTCGGCCGACGTCGCGACCGGAGGGCGCTGCGCCAACGCGTGATCGATGCCGGTCGCCACCACAGACACGCGGATGATGCCTTCCAGCCCTTCGTCGAATGTGGCGCCAACGATGATATTGGCATCCTGGTCGACTTCCTCGCGGATGCGTGTGGCCGCTTCGTCGACCTCGTAGAGCGTCAGGTCGCGGCCGCCGCTGATGGAGATGAGAAGCCCTTTCGCGCCCTTCATCGAGGCATCGTCGATCAGCGGATTCGAGATCGCCGCTTCCGCGGCCGTCATCGCGCGCTTCTCGCCTTCGGCCTCGCCAGTACCCATCATCGCCTTGCCCATCTCACGCATCACGGCGCGGACGTCGGCGAAGTCGAGATTGATGAGGCCTTCCTTGACCATCAGATCGGTGATGCAGGCGACGCCGGAATAGAGCACCTGGTCGGCCATGGCGAAGGCGTCCGCGAATGTCGTCTTCTCGTTCGCTACCCGGAACAGATTCTGGTTGGGAATGATGAGCAGCGTGTCGACGCATTTCTGCAGCTCGGTAATGCCGCCGTCAGCGACCCGCATACGGCGCTGGCCCTCGAAATGGAACGGCTTGGTCACGACGCCGACGGTGAGGATGCCGGCCTCCTGCGCCGCGCGCGCGATCACCGGCGCGGCGCCGGTGCCGGTGCCGCCGCCCATGCCGGCGGTGACAAACACCATGTGCGCGCCCGAGAGATGATCGCGGATCTCGTCGATCACTTCCTCCGCGGCGGCGCGGCCGACATCGGGCTGTGAGCCAGCGCCGAGCCCTTCGGTCACTTGCACGCCCATTTGGATGATGCGCTCGGCCTTCGACATGGTGAGCGCCTGCGCGTCGGTGTTCGCCACGACGAAGTCGACACCCTGAAGGCCCGCGCTGATCATGTTGTTGACCGCATTGCCGCCAGCACCGCCGACGCCGAACACGGTGATGCGCGGCTTCAGCTCACGGATGTCGGGAATTTTCAAGTTGATCGTCATGATTGCCTCTTCTTTCCTGCGCGGGCGTGTTCAACGTCCGGTTCCGGCCGATCCGCCACTGGCCATGATGATGTCAGTCGCAGCGCCATGGTTGGTGTGTTGGGTTGATGTTTGGGCGCCATTAGAAACTCTCACGAAGCCACTGTCCGACGCGGGCGAGATAGCCGCCGCCCGTGCCACTCCTGAGGAACCGCTTACTGCGTGTTTCGAAGTATTCGAGGTGCGCGGCCTGCGGGTAGACCAACAAGCCGGTCGCGACCGCAAACGCCGCCCCTTTCGCCGCTTCCGGCAAGCCCGCAATGCCGAGCGGCCGGCCGATGCGCACCGGACGGCCGAAAATATGCGAGGCGAGTTCCGGCAATCCGGCTATCTGACTGGCGCCGCCGGTGATGATGACGCGGCCGCGCGCTTCAGCCGCGAAAGACGAGGCTTTGAGCCGGTCACGGACCATTTCCAGAATTTCCTCGACACGCGGCTTGATGATGTGCACGAGCGTGGAGCGGGGCACGAACTGCGCGTGATCGCGCTCGTCTTCGCCGATCGTCGGTACCGTGATCATGTCGCGCTCGTCCGAGCCGCCGACCAGCACGCTGCCGTAAAAGGTCTTGATGCGCTCGGCGTCGGCGACGCTCGCGTTCAATCCGCGCGCCATATCCAGCGTGACATTGTGGCCGCCGAGCGCGAAACCTTCCGAATGCACAAAACGGCCGCCGGCGAATACCGCGATGGTGGTCGTGCCTGCGCCCATATCGACCACGGCGGCGCCGAGATCGCCTTCGTCATCGGCCAGCACGGAAAGGCCGGCGACATAGGGGCTCGCCACCATCGCCTCGATGGACAGATGGCTGCGCTCGACCGCGAGCATCAGATTGCGCGCCGAGGTCACGTCAGTCGTCGCGACGTGCATGTCGACGCCGAAGCGTGAGCCGAGCATGCCGCGCGGATCACGGATGCCGTTGCCGCCGTCGATCGAATAGCCGATCGGCAGCGAATGCAGCACGGCGCGGCCGTCGCGCAGCGAATGCCGGTTGCCGGCGGCCAATACCCGTCCGATGTCGCCTTCCGACACCGCCGAGCCTTCAATGCTGATCTCGGCCGCAAACAGGTCGCTGGCGAGCCGCCCAGCCGAGACCGAGAGCACCACCGACTCAATTTCCACCGACGCCATGCGCTCGGCGCAATCGACGGCCTGGCGGATCGCATCCTCGGCTTGCGCGAGGTTGACCACGCCGCCCGCCTTGGTACCGCGCGCGGCGGCATGGCCGTAGCCGACCACCTCGACCGCATGGGTGCGGCGGGTCAGCACCTGTTGCGGCGCGTGCGGGCGAAGCCGCGCGATCAGGCAGGCGATCTTGCTCGAGCCGACATCGAGCGCCGCCACCAGCGCGCTCCGCCGCGGCGGGATCGGCTTCATCTTGGGCGTCAGGCCGTAATGGAGGGAGCTCACGCATCGCCTCCTTTTTTCTTTTTCTTGTCCTTGATGGCGTCTTCGCGCGCCTGCGCCGCCGCATCCGACAAGCGGACGGTGACCCGATCGGGCAGCCGCAGGTCGACCGAGGTGATATCGCGCGACAGAAGCTTCTTCTCGCGATCGAGCGTAACCAGCCGCTCAAGCGCCTGCTCGAGGCCGGCTTCCGGCAACCGCACGTCAAGCCCGTTGCTGAGCCGCAGATTCCAGCGCCGTTCAGCCACGAAGATCGACGCGCGCAGCATGGTGCGGATATCGGGATAGCGGTCGAGAATGGCGATAAAATCGTAACCGGCGCGCTCGGCGCCCTTGCCGACCAGGAGCGGCAAATTGCGGTACCGGTCCTCGATGAACGGCTCGAGCACCGTGCCGTCGGCGGCGATCACGCTGACGCTGCCGTCCTTCTGCCAGAGCGCGAAAGCCTGCCGCTCGGTGACGCTGATCTGCAAGCGGTCGGGATAGAGCTTGAGCACCGCCGCATCGGCGATCCAAGGATTGGCCATCAGCCGCGCGCGCGCCGCCTCGGCGTCGAGGAACAGAAGCGACACGTGGCCGGTCACGCCGGCGATGGCGAGCACCTCCTCGCGGCTGACTTCTTTCTGTCCGGTGAGCGAGACCGCGGCGATGCGGAAGCCGGCAGCGTTCGCGGCCTGGTCGCGCGTGTCCTTCAGCCAATCAACGATGGCCGGCACGTGGCCGCCGATAGCGGCGCCGTATCCGAGCGCCAGGGCAAGAAACAGCAGCGCGCCGGCAATGCCGACGCCGCGCGGCGGCGGCCGCCGCGCAAATCGTTCGATCCACTGACGATAGGCCGCCACCCAGGCGAGCGATCGCGTGCGATCGAGACGATCGCGCCAGCGGTCAAGATCGAAGGGAACGCGGCTGCGCCGGCGCCCCACCCGCTCACGGCGCAGCGGCGCGCGGAAAGGCGAGCCGACACCTTCCGCTTCAGGTCCCCGCTGTAGCCTCGACCGCATCAGCGGTTGGTCGAGGCGTCCTCCACCATCCATCTCACCAGCTCGTCGAAGGTGATCCCCGCGTAAGCAGCAAGCTCAGGCACGAGCGAGGTCTCGGTCATGCCCGGCTGTGTATTGATCTCAAGACAGACCAGCTTCCCGTTTCCCCGATCGTCGTAGCGAAAGTCGGCGCGGCTCACGCCGCGGCAGCCAATCGCGTTGTGGGCAGCCAAAGCGAGTCTGCGGACCTCCTGGTAAACATTTGGTAAAATTTGCGCCGGTAGAACGTGGCGGGAGCCGCCGGCGGCGTATTTCGCCTCGTAATCGTAGAAGGCAGTGGCCGGCACGATATCGATCACATCGAGCGCCCGGTCGCCGATTACCGCGCAAGTCAGTTCTTTTCCCGGGATATAGCGCTCGATCAGGATCTCTTCACCGAACGCCCAGTCCTCGCGGTAGAGCTCCTGCGGCGGATGCGGCTGATCTTCCGTGACGATGAAGACGCCGACGCTCGAGCCCTCTGCCATCGGCTTGATGACGTAAGGCGGCGCCATGAGGTGCCGCTTGGCCGCGTCGAGGCGCGACGCCACGATGTCCTCGGCGACCGGAATACCGGCCGCGCGGAAAATCGCCTTGGCGTAGCCCTTGTGCATGGCAACCGCCGAAGCGAGCACCCCGGAATGGGTGTAGGGAATGCCGAGAATTTCCAGCACGCCCTGCAGCGTGCCGTCCTCGCCCGGCCGGCCATGCAGCACATTGAGCGCGACGTCCGGATTGGCCGTGGTCAACGCTGCGGCGACGTCACGGCCGGCATCGATTGCGGTAACGCGATAGCCGAGGCGATCAAGCGCATCGGCACACGCCTTCCCGGAGCGCAACGAGACTTGGCGCTCCGCCGACCAGCCTCCCATCAGAACGGCGACGTGCTTGGTCATGCCCAGCCGACTGTTTTCAGCGGCCAATTCCACTGATTCGCTGGGTCACCAATAGAATCCACAATTGTGGAAACGTCGAGAGTTTCTACGCGACACAATAAGGTCGGCCCAGAGCATCAGCGCTGTGGCACGCCGATTCGCTTGATCTCCCAAGCGAGATCGACGCCGGAATTTTTCTTCACCCGCTCGCGCACCGTTTCACCCAGTGTCTCGATCTGGGCCGCCGTCGCGTTGCCGAGATTGATCAAGAAATTGCAATGCATTTCGGAAACCTGCGCGTCGCCGATGCGCAACCCGCGGCAGCCGGCGGTATCGACCAATTGCCATGCCTTGTGCCCGGGCGGATTCTTGAACGTCGAACCGCCCGTGCGGCTCTTGATCGGCTGGGTCGCTTCGCGGCTCTCAGTGATTTTGTTCATCTCGGCCGCAATCGCCGCCGCATCGCCTGGCCGGCCGGCAAACAACGCCTGTGTGAAGATCACGTCGTCGGCGACGCCGCAATGGCGGTAACTGAAATTCATCTCGGCGTTGCCGAAGGTACGGGCATTGCCGCCGCGATCGACGCCGCGCGCATCGACCAGTATGTCCTTGGTCTCGCCCCCATAGGCGCCGCCATTCATGCGCAGCGCACCACCAATGCTGCCCGGAATGCCGCGCAGGAACGACAGTCCGGCGATACCCGCCTCTTGCGCTGCGCGCGCCACCTTCACATCCGGCACCGCTGCGCCGGCGCGAACGTGGAGCCCGTCGATCGAGACCTCATTGAAGCCGCGGCCAAGACGCACCACGACGCCGGCCACACCGCCGTCGCGCACGATCAGGTTGGAGCCAAGACCGACGGTCGTGACCGGAATCTCGGCCGGCAATTCGCGCAGAAAATAGCAGAGGTCGTCTTCATCTTCCGGCATGAACAGGACTTGCGCCGGACCGCCGACGCGGAACCAGGTGAGCTCAGCAAGCGGCTGGTTCGGCAAAAGCCGCCCACGCAGTGCCGGCATTTGCGACCGCAATGCGCCGACAAGATCGGGAAAGCTCATGCGACCGCCTCGACTGCCTTGTCGAGCCAGGCCGAAAATGCTTTCAGCCCGGCTTCGCGGGTAGCGGCTCCGAATTCGCGCGCCTGATCGCGAAGCCGCCGCGGATCGATGCCGGCTTTGCCGAGTTCGACGGTGTGACCGACCAGCCACGTTTCAAACCGCGCCGGCTCGGTCTCCAAATGAAACTGCAAGCCGAGTTGCGCCGGCGCGGCCATGAAGGCCTGCACCGGGCAATGCTGCGTCGAAGCGAGTTTGACGCAGCCCGCCGGCAATTCGCAATTGTCGCCGTGCCAATGCAGCACTGGCGTCGCCCCGAGCGGCGCGAGCAGCGATTTTTCTCCTTCGGCGGTCAGTTGCAGCTGCGCCCAGCCGATCTCCTTGACCGGCCCCGGCGCGACACGGGCGCCGAGCGCCGCCGCCATCATCTGTGCGCCGAGGCAAATGCCGAGCGTCGGCTTGCCGGCAGCAAGCCGCGCCGCCACGGCGGCGATCTCGTCGGCGATGAACGGATAGGTATCGGCTTCATAGACGCCGATCGGACCGCCCAGCACGATCAACAAATCGGGCGCGAGCAGCGTTTCGGCGTCAATCGGCTGCACGCCCGCATCGTGGTAGCGCACGCCGTACCCGCGCGAAGAGACAAGCGGGCCCAACAGGCCGAGATCCTCGAACGCGACGTGGCGCACGGCGAGGCATTTCTTGATCGGCTTGAGGTTCGCTTGTGTGCGATCGTTGCCGAACAACGCGCGCACATTGCGCACCAATTCCGGAGCGGGCTTCTTTCGCGCCATGTTTCAGCTCGCCGCCGCCAATTCTCCCGGTAGCGCATAAGCCCATTGGGTGATCGAGCCGGCGCCAAGGCAGACCACATAGTCGCCGGCCTGCGTCATGCCGGCGACCAGAGAGGCGAGCCGTTCAGGACTGTCGAGCGGAACGACATTGCGATGGCCGTGGGTGCGCAGCCCCTGCACCAGCGAATCGCGATCGGCGCCTTCGATCGGGGATTCGCCGGCCGGATAGACGTGCGCGACGATCACCGCATCAGCGTCGTTGAAGCAGGTGCAGAACTGCTCGAACAGAGCGGCAAGCCGCGTATAGCGATGCGGCTGGACCACAGCGATCACCTGGCCCTTGGTCGATTCGCGCGCGGCTTTGAGCACGGCCGCGATCTCGACCGGATGGTGGCCGTAGTCGTCGATGATGGTGACGCCGTTCCAGGTTCCGGTGCGGGTGAAACGCCGCCGCACGCCGCCGAATTGAGCGAGCGCTTCCTTGATGCGGGTATCGTCGATGCCAAGTTCATGCGCGACCGCAACGGCCGCGGTGGCATTGAGCGCGTTATGCCGGCCCGGCATCGGCAGCGCGATTCTCGTGATCTCGCGTAGCGTCTGCCCGGTGCGGTCGCGCACCATGATCGAGAACAGCGAGGTGCCGCCCGCATGCGATACGTCGAGCAGCCGCACGTCGGCTTGCGGATTTTCACCGTACGTGATGACGCGCCGGTCCTCGATGCGGCCGACGAGATTTTGCACCACCGGATGGTCGATGCACATCACAGAAAATCCGTAGAACGGCACGTTTTCCACGAAGGCGCGAAACGCTTCCTGCACCGCTTCGAAATTCTTGAAATGATCGAGATGCTCGGGATCGATATTGGTCACGATCGCGATGTCGGCGGGCAGCTTGAGAAAGGTACCGTCGGACTCATCGGCTTCCACCACCATCCATTCGCCGGCTCCGAGCCGCGCATTGGTGCCGTAGGCATTGATAATGCCGCCATTGATCACGGTCGGATCGAACCCGGCGCCATCGAGCAACGCCGCGACCATTGACGTGGTCGTGGTCTTGCCGTGCGTGCCGGCAATGGCGACGCAGCTCTTCAAGCGCATCAATTCGGCCAGCATTTCGGCGCGCCGCACCACCGGCAGCCGTTGGGCGCGCGCCGCGACCAATTCCGGATTGTCGTGCTTGACGGCCGACGACACGACCAAAACCCGGGCATCGCCGAGATTGCTGGCGGCGTGGCCGATCGCGATCTTGACGCCCTTCTCGCGCAGCCTTTTGACGTTGGCGCCTTCGGCCTGATCGGAGCCCTGGACGACGTAGCCGAGATTCACCATCACCTCGGCGATGCCGCTCATGCCGATGCCGCCGATGCCGACGAAATGCACCGGGCCGATGTCGCGCGGTAGTTTCATGTGTGCTCCTTGGCCAGCGCCGGCCCGACATAACGGGCGCGCGGGCGGATCAGTTGACCGGCCGCGATCTGCTCAAGCGCATGAGCGGTCCAACCGACCGATCGGGACAACGCGAAAATCACGAACGGAGCCTGCTTAGGCAAGTCATAGGCATCTGCCAAAGCGGCCAGCGCAAAATCGACATTAGGTGGCTCTCCGGTCAAATCTTCCGCCGCCGTTCGAACCGAAAGGAACATGCCAGAAAGCTTAAAGTGGCGCATGAGCGCAATCGCGCGCAGATCGCCTCCAGGATAAAGCGGGTGACCAAAGGCGGGAAGCGGCTCGCCGCGCCCCAGCCATTCGCGCACCGCCTCATTGGCGCTAGTTTGGCGGGCGGCGTCGAGCAAGGAGGAAAGCGCGCGCGCCGCGCCACCGTGCAGGGGCCCTGTCAGGGTCGCAAGACCTGCCAGCAGGCAAGCCGACAGCGAAGCGCCCGTCGAGGCGGCAACGCGGACCGCAAAAGTCGAGGCGTTGAGCTCATGATCGGCCAGAAGGACAAGTGTTCTTCGCAAAATATCCTGCGCCTGCGGTTTGCGCCAAGCTTTGGCAAGGCGCGTATGCACCGGCAAGTCTAAACGGGCGGTGACCGTGCCGAGCGAGGCTTCCAGAAGCCTGCCAAACAGCAACTCCGCCTCGCATTTCAGAACCGCCGGCGAACGCCCCCGCGACGGCGGATCGATCGCCGCCCGTTCCGATGCGACCGACAGAAGCAGGCCGATCGGCGTCCCGGCGTGCGCGGATTTCGCCCCTGCTGGATCGGCATGCGGGCGCATGGCCGAGGTCTGCCAAAGGAGCGCGGCGACCTCTTCCAGGGTGGCGCTTTCGGCAAGCGCCACGGCATCCCGACCGCGGTACCAGAGCCGTCCGCTCGCGATCGTGGAGATCCCGGACGCGAGGACCGGATCGCCCCAGCCGATCGCTTGCGACGCCACCGTCTCGGCCGAGCGCCGACCGGCCCGCCGCTCGGCCAACCGGGCAACGTCGTTGCCGTTGTAGAGACTGCGGCGCGGGTCGGCGGGATCGGGCTTTGCCCGAATCCGTCCCCGGCTGACATTGGCATAAAGCGTCTGCGATCGGACGCCGAGGAACTTCAAGGCCTGCTCGGCGGTCAGCCATTTCATGGCGGTCTTTATGTTGATCGATTGCGTCAAGATTGACGTCAACCTTAGTCCGCGCCAGTTGGGTGAGCAATCAACGGAGGCACGCCATGACCGATCGCCCTGCCTTGTTTGCTTGCGAATCGCCGCCGCGCACCAAGATCACCAATTATCCGGAACCCTTCGCCGCGCGCGTCGGCGGCCGGCTCAAGCGTCCGCTTGGCGACCTCTTCGGCCTGCACAATTTCGGAGTGAACTTGACCCGCCTGGCGCCGGGCGCCGTTTCTTCTTTGCATCATCGACACTCGCGGCAGGATGAGTTCATTTATGTTCTTGAGGGCGAAGCGACGCTGTTTGCCGACAACGGCCAGACAACGCTCCGGCCCGGCATGGTGGCGGGTTTTCCCGCCAACGGAACGGCACATCACCTGGAGAATAACAGCGACCGGGATTGCGTCATCCTCGAGATCGGCGATCGCAGCGACGGCGATATGGTCAGCTACCCGGCCGACGACCTGCAAGCCGTCATGGGAAGCGACGGCCGCTGGCGGTTCGTGCACAAGGACGGCACGCCCTATTAGGTAACGCAAGACCTTTCGCCGCGACCGAGTTAGTCCCGCAAAGCGTTGCCGGCGACTTTCAGAACCAGGTCCGCTAGCCGGTCGGCGGCATCGAGCCGGCCGAGAAATTTCGCCGCCGCCGCCATGGCGGCGAGCCGCTTGGGCGCGCCTGCAAGCGCGGTGATCTCGGCCGCGAGCCGCCGTGGCGTAAACTCGGCCTGCGGCAGCCGAATGGCTGCGTTGACGCCGGCCAAAACGCCGGCATTGGCGAATTGATCCTGGTCGAGCGCGTGCGGCAGCGGCACCAAAATCGAAGGCCGGCCGATCGCGGCCAATTCGGCGACGGTGGAAGCGCCTGAGCGCGCCACAACCAAATGGCTTCCCGCGATGCGCGCCGGCAGATCGGGAAAGAAAGGTGCGGTTTCGGCATCGACCGACAAACCGCTGTAGGCGTCGCGCACGCGCGCCAGATCCTCCTCGCGGGCCTGCTGGACGATCACGAGACGCGCGCGCAACGCCGGATCGAGCGCCTCGATCGCGGCGGGCACCACCTCTGCCATGACGCGCGCACCTTGGCTGCCGCCGAAAACAAGGAGCCAGAGCCGATCGGTCATCGGCGGATACGGAGTGACAGCGGCGGCGACGACTGCGGGCCGTACTGGATTGCCGGTAAGCGTCGCCTTGGCGGCAAGCCGAGGCTGATCGCGAAACATGTCCGGAAAGGTGGTGGCGATGGCGGTCACGCGCGGCGCTAGCAGCCGGTTGGCGCGCCCGATCACGGCATTCGCGTCATGGATGACGGTCGGCACGCCGCGCCAGGCCGCCGCCAGAACCGGCGGCAGCGTCGGATAGCCGCCGAAGCCAATCACCGCCGCCGGTTTGATCCGTCCGATCAAAGCCCAGGCCTGCACAAACCCCGTGGCAAGGATTGTGGCAGTCTGCGCCATGGCGATCGGATTGCGCGCCCGCAGCGTCGCGCTTGCGATCACATGCACGCTCTCATCGACGAAAGCGCCGCCATAGCGCGCAGCGCGCCGGTCAGTCGCAAGATGCACCGGAATGCCGCGCTGGATCAGCGCCGCGGCGAGCGCTTCGGCGGGAAACAAATGCCCCCCGGTCCCGCCGGCCGCCACAAGGACGGGCGCGCGGCCGCCGGCAAGCATCAGACCGCGCTCGCGGCGAGCACGGTGCCGCTGGGGAGATGCGCTTGCGGCCGCTCGCGCGTCAGCGCGATCAGCATGCCCATGCCGTAGGCGAGCGAAATGAGCGACGAGCCGCCGTAGGAGATGAACGGCAGCGTCATTCCCTTGGCTGGCATCAGATGGAGGTTCACGGCCATGTTGATGGTCGATTGCAGCCCGAACAGAATCGCAAGCCCCGCCGCGGCGAATCGGATGAAAGCGTCCTCGTTGCGCATTGCCTTGACCAGAGCGCGGATCACAATAAAAGCGAACAAGGCTACCAGAATGAGACAGAGCACGACGCCGAATTCTTCGCCCGCGACAGCAAAGACAAAGTCGGTGTGGCCCTCGGGCAAAATGCGTTTGATCGTGCCCTCACCCGGGCCGCGGCCGAACCAGCCGCCGCGCACGAAGGATTCCGTCGCGATATCGATATTAAAGGTATCGCCGGACGACGGATCGAGAAAGCGGTTGATGCGCTGGGCGACGTGCGGGACCGTGTAGAAGGCCACCAACAGGCCGACGCTCGCGGTGGCACCCAAGCCGAGCACCCAGATAAAGCGCATGCCGGCCATATAGAACAGCGCGCCCCAGACAAGCGTGATGAGCATGGTCTGGCCGAAATCCGGCTGGAGCACCAACAGGCTCACGACGATCATGAGCAGGGCGAGCGCCACCGTATTGGCCGGCATGTCGGGTCGACGACCGGATTCGCCGAACAGCCAGGCGATCAAAACCACGAAAGTGGGCTTGAGAAACTCCGACGGCTGGATGTTGACACCGAGGATCACCAGCCAGCGCCGTGCGCCCTTGATCTCGGCGCCGAAATGAGGTGTGGCCGCGACCAGCGCGAGGCTGACCAGGAAGACGAGCAGCGAAAGCTTGCGGATGTCGCGCGGCGACAAGACCGAGGTCGCAATCAGCACGGCCGTAGCGGGAATAAGAAAAAACACCTGCCGGTTGACGAAGTGGAACGGGTCGAGCCCGATGCGCGCGGCAACCGGCGGACTTGCGGCCAGGCAGAGAATGATGCCGCCGAGCATCAGCGCGCCGAGCGCAGCCAGCGTAAGCCGATCGACCGTCCGCCACCATTCGCTCAAGGGCGTGGGCTGCGCGCGCGACGCCATGACATCCCCAAAGCAGAGTCCCCGAAGGTGATCCCGCTCAGTGGTGGCACCGGGGTGGTTTACATAGGATTAAGGAGGGGACGTATCTGGGCGACCGGCGTTTCGGATCGCCGGAAGCGCTCATCGGGTCACGGTTTCCCGAGGTCGAGCGACATGAAAACGCTGTTCGGATCGGGCAAGTAATCGCCAAACGGCGCGCATTCGACAAAGCCGTGCTTGCGATAGAGCGCCCGCGCGGGCCGAAAATAGTCCCAGGAACCTGTTTCCAGGCTCAGCCGTGATATGGCCAGAGCGCGCGCGGCCGTAATGATGTGCCGCAACATCGCGCTGCCGATTCCCTTGCCGCGCTCCGATTCGACGGTGTGCATCGATTTGACCTCACCGTGGTCTGCCGACAGCCGCTTCAGCGCGCCGAAGCCGAGCAGCACCTCATCGTCCCAGGTCGTCCAAAAGCAGATGTCGGGCGACTGCAGCGCCGTGAGATCCAAGGCATGGGCGCTGCCCGGCGCGGTTTCGGCACGGGCACGCTTGAGATGGATCAGCACAAGATCAATGACTCGCGGATCGCCTAGGTCGCCAGGGACGATACGCATCATCTCGCGGCTCACGGGCTCGGGGCGGTGAATTCCAGGTACAGCTTTATGGGCGGGGTCATGACCCCATACATCCGCCGGTGCACCGTGAGTTCGAGCGGCCCGGCATTGGGATTGAGCGCCTTGAGATTTTCCCGGCAGCCGGCGTCATCCGCAAAGCACACGCCGACAAAGCCTTTTTGCTTGAGTTCACCCGGATAGTCGATCCACGGCGCATAAGCTGGGTCGAAGTCCGAAAACATTTTCGGATGATCGGGACTGTAGAACACGATCGGCGCGGCAATCTCGAAACCCGAGGCGACGATCGGCAGCCGCGAATGATAGCGCTCGTGCCAGAGCCGCGTGATCTCCAGCGCGGCCTCGGGAAACGGCCGGTACAGGCCATCGTCCAGCTCTTTTTGGTAACGCACCCAGGAATACGGCGGCGAACCAAGCAACAGGGCAAAGACAAAGACCGCGGCCACGACCACGGATCTCGCAACCGCCCGGCGCGTAACCAGTACACCGGGCACCAACGAAAGAACGGCGATCGGCACCAGGAAGAAGAAGGGATTGCCCCAATCCGGTTTCAGAAAGACGTTGAAGGCAAGTCCCATTAGCGCCGGACCGCCGATAAGCACGGCGGTGATGATGAGAATGTGCAGCCGATCGGCCGGCGGCGGCGCATCGATCGGACCTGCCCGCAAGCGCCACGGGATGAGTGAAATCACGGCACCGACCAGGCAGAAGCCCACCAGCCCGAAATGCTGCCCGAGATAGGTCAGAACATGCGCGCGATGCGGCACGCGGTCGACAAAGCTTTCCGCCCAGCGCAGCGATGAAAAATCGTTGTGAACAAGCCAAACGAGATGAGGCGACAACGCCAAGAGGTAGGTGATCACCGCCACATAGGGCGCGGGATGCGTGAAGAATTTCCGCCGGTCCGGATGTATGAGCGCGGCAAGCGCGATACCGATGAGACCGAAAGCCGCTGAATAAATCGTCAGCGTCGCGGCTGCGGCGGAGAGGCCGAGCGCGATGCCCGACCTGACATTCGGCTTGTCGTAAGCGCGCAGAAACAACCAGATCGTGAGCGGAAGGACGGCGAGTAGAACCTGATAATTGTTGAACCGATCGGCCTTGGCGCCGATGAAAAGCGGATAGAACATCATCGCAAAGACGATCAGCGTCGCGCGCCGACGGCCGAGCACACGCAACCCGATCAAATAGATCGAGCCGATCGAGATGCCGATCATGACGCCGGACAGCGCGTAGGACGACCAATGGGTCGCCGGAAATACGCTGTACCAGACGCGCGCGATCCAGCCGGTCAGCGGCGGATGGCGGCCATAACCGCCGAGGAATTGCATGCCCCAGGCGTACGCCTCGGTGCTGTCCATGAAGAGCGTTTCGGCCGGCTTCATCAAGAGCAGGACGACCACGCCGAGGATGTAAAAGATCGCGATGGCGACGCTGACGCCGGCGCCGGCGCGCTGTGGCGAAAGCAGCATTGCGCCGAGCCAGGCATCGAGCCTGTTGACGTGCGTCATCCACCGCATCATCGATTTTCGATCGAGTAGCGCGGTCATCGGCCGCCAGGTCTCGCGACCCCGGGCAACGCCTGGACAAGCGTGCGGAAGGCATCGCCGCGCACTTCGAAATTCCGATACTGGTCGAACGAGGCGCAGGCGGGTGAAAGGAGCACGACCGGCTGGCGCGCCGCCAAAAGCGCTGCATCGCGCGCCGCCGCGGCGACCGCCTTATCGAGTGTGCCGGCAATTTCGTGGGTTACGGTAGTGCCCAGCGTCGCGGCGAATTCGTCGGCCGCTTCGCCGATCAGATACGCTTTGCGGACGCGTGGAAAGAAGCCGCGCAGCGATTCGATGCCGCCGGTCTTCGGCTTGCCGCCGGCAATCCAGAAAATGTCGTCGAAGCAGACCAGCGCCTGCGCCGCCGAGTCGGCGTTGGTGGCTTTTGAATCATTGACGAACAGCACGTTGCCAGCGCGGCCGACTTCTTCCATCCGGTGCGCGAGGCCCGGGAAGGAGCGCAGGCCGGCTTGAATCGCAGCGGGCGATAGCCCGAGCGCGAGTGCAGCCGCGGTGGCACAGGCGGCGTTCTGCGCATTGTGCACCCCGCGCAGCGAGCCGATCCCGCTGAGGTCGGCGAGCGGCGTCGCCTTGCCGGCAACAGCGCGCAGGATCCGCGGCCCGTCGGCATAGATGCCGTCGGCAAGCGCGCCGCGCACGGAAATGCGCACGACGGGTTTTCCGGATTGCGCAAGGCGATCGGCAGTGGCGCGGCACCATTCGTCATCGACGCCGACGATGGCGGTGCCGCCCCCCGGCACGCCCGCCACCAGACGCGCTTTCACGTCCGCGTAATGCGCCATCGTGCCGTGACGATCGAGATGGTCTTCACTCAAGTTGATCAGAATGCCGATCGACGGATCGAGCGAAGGCGCAAGGTCGATCTGATAAGACGAACATTCGATGACGTGAACCCGCGTGGGCGCGATGTCAGGTGCCTGCGGCGGCGCAAGCGAAAGAATTGCGGTGCCGATATTGCCGCCGAGCTGCGCATCCATGCCGGCCGAAGCCGCAAGATGCGCGGTCAATGCCGTCGTCGTCGATTTGCCGTTGGTGCCGGTGATGGCAATGAAGGGCGCGGCTTGCGCCAGCCGGCGGCGTTCGCGGCAGAAAAGCTCGATGTCGCCGATCACCGGCACGCCCGCCTTGTGCGCCAGTTCGACGGTCCAATGCGGTTTCGGGTGCGTCAGCGGCACGCCGGGCGCAAGCACGAGCGCGGCAATCTTAGTCCAATCGATCGCGTGCAAATCCGCGATCGGAATTCCGGCGGCTTCGGCTTTCTTGAGGCTGTCGGCAGTGTCGTCGGAGGCTACCACGTCGGCCCCGCCGGCGATGAGCGCTCGCGCGCTGACCAGGCCCGAGCCGCCCAAGCCGAACACGGCGACCTTCTGGCCGGCAAGAGTCGCAACCGGGATCACGGAGAACTATCGCAGCTTCAAGGTCGAGAGCCCGGCCAGCGCGAGCACGACCGCGACGATCCAGAAGCGGATGACGATTTGCGGCTCGGTCCAGCCGAGCTGCTCGAAGTGATGATGGATCGGCGCCATCCTGAAGACGCGCTTACCGGTGAGCTTGAACGACACGACCTGCACGATAACCGAGACCGCTTCGAGGACGAACAAGCCGCCGATCACTGCGAGCACGATCTCGTGCTTGGTCGCGACCGCGACGGCGCCGATCATGCCGCCGAGCGCGAGCGAGCCGGTATCGCCCATGAAGATCGAGGCAGGCGGCGCATTGAACCAAAGAAAGCCGAGGCCCGCACCGAACACGGCGCCTAACAACACCGCGAGTTCGCCGGTGCCGGCCACATAGTGAATCTGCAAATAGTCGGCGAACACCGCGTTGCCGGAGAGGTAGGCAATCATGCCGAAGCTCGAGGCGGCGATCATGACCGGAACGATGGCAAGCCCATCGAGGCCATCCGTGAGATTCACCGCGTTGCCGGCGCCGACGATGATCAGGATCGCGAAGATCACGTAGAACCAGCCGAAATTGATCACGAGTTCCTTGAACAGCGGGAACACCAGCGAAGTGGAGAACGGCACGCGCCCCAATTCCACAAACGCGATGCAGGCGACAAGCGCAATGCCCGCTTCGATCGTGAGCCGCGCCACTCCGGCGAATCCTTTATGCGTCTGCTTGGTGACTTTCAGATAGTCGTCATAAAAGCCGACCATGCCGAAGCCGAGCGTCACCCACATCACGACCCAGACGTAAGGGTTGCGCGGATTGGCCCACAGCAAAGTCGAGACGACCATGCCGGAAAGGATCATCAGGCCGCCCATGGTCGGCGTGCCGGCCTTGGCGATGATGTGGGATTGCGGGCCATCCGTTCGGATCGGCTGGCCTTTGCCCTGCAGCGAGCGCAGGCGGCCGATGATGGACGTGCCGAACAGAAAGACGAACAACAGCGCGGTGATGACGGCGCCGCCGGTGCGGAAGGTGATATAGCGAAAGACGTTAAAGACGGTGATCTTGTCCGACAGATCGATCAGCCAATAAAGCATCGCATCAACCTTGTGCGGACGCGGTCTGCAACGTGCCGTTACGCGACGCGCCAGTCTCCGACATATTCTGGCGCGCGGATAGCCGCTCCAGCGCCTTGACGATGGGCCCCATGCGCGAGCCGAGGGAGCCTTTGACCATGACGGCATCGCCGCCACGGATCGCGGACAACAGCTGCGGCTCAAGCGCGGCCGATTCCTCTGCATAGCCGCCGCGGCGGCCGACGGGAAGGGCCTGCCACAGGGCTTTCATCAACGGGCCGCAGCAGAAGACGAGATCGACCGAATTGGCCAGTACGGGCTCGACCAGGCCGCGATGCAGCGCCCGGCCGCGCGGGCCGAGTTCCAGCATGTCCCCCAGCACGGCTATCCGCCGGCCGCGCGGGCCGATCTGCGTCTGGCCGAGCAGGGCAAGCGAGGCCGCCATGGAGGCAGGATTGGCATTATAGCTCTCGTCGATGACGAGCGCGGTTCCGTCCGGCAACTCGATTTCGAGCCGCGTACCGCGGCCGGACGCCGGCTGGAACTCCGACAGCGCGAGCGCCGCGAGCGCAAGATCGGCGCCGACCAGCACGGCGCTTGCCAACACGGCCAGCGAGTTGTGCACGAGATGACGCCCGGGTGCCCCGATCTTGTAGGTCAGCGCATGGCCGAGAATATCGGCCTCCACGGTAGAGCAGTCCGGATGCAGAGCGCATTTGATCAAACGCGCATCGGCCTTGGCGTGCTCGCCGAACGAGATCACACGCGCGACGTTCGCTTCCTTGGCGCGGCGTCTGAGATGCGCGAACTGCGCGATGTCGCGATTGATGACGGCGGCGCCGTCTTTCTCCAATCCGAATAAGATCTCGGCTTTGGCGTCGGCGATTTTGGTCAGGGTGCCGAAAAATTCGAGATGCACCGGCGCGATGGTGGTGATGATCGCCACATGCGGGCGCGCGAGCCGCGACAGCGGCTCTATCTCGCCGGCATGGTTCATGCCCATTTCCAGCACGGCATAATGCGCCCCGGCCGGACAGCGCGCGAGCGACAGCGGCACACCCCAATGATTGTTGTAGGAAGCGACCGATGCGTGGGTTTCGCCGTCCTTCGACAGCGCAAGCCGCAGCGCTTCCTTGGTGCTGGTCTTGCCGACCGAACCGGTGACGCCGATCACCTTGGCGTGCGTACGCGCCCGCGCCGCGGCGGCGAGCGCGCGCAGCGCGGCGAGCACGTCCGGCACGATGAGGAGCGGCGCATCGTTCGGCATGTCGGCACGCCGTTCGGCGGCGACGACGGCGAGCGCGGCTTTTGCGGCCAGCGCGGTGGGAACGAATTCATGGCCGTCGCGGCGGTCAGCCAATGCAAAGAACGCTTCACCCTCGCTGATCGTGCGGGTATCGATCGATAGGCCGGAGATCGTCGCCGGCAGCGTGCCCTGCCGCTCGGCGCCCATCGCAGCGGCCATGTCTTCGACGGTCCACAGCGCCCGCACGCTCATGCGGCAAGCTCCTTCAGTGCCGCGGCGACCGCTTCGTGATCGCTAAACGGTATTTTCCGGTCGCCGATGATTTGGCCGGTTTCATGGCCCTTGCCGGCGATCAAGAGAACATCGCCGGCGCGCAAATCGGCAATCGCTGCCCGGATTGCCTCACGCCGGTCGCCGATTTCCACGGCGCCGGGGGCGGCGGCGAGGATGGCGGCGCGGATGGCGGCTGGCTCTTCGCTGCGCGGATTATCGTCAGTGACGATTACCCGGTCGGCCTTGGCGGCGGCGACTTCACCCATCAACGGCCGCTTGCCGCGATCGCGATCGCCGCCGGCGCCGAAAACGACGACAAGTTTGCCGCTCGCCGCGGGCCGCAACGCGTCGAGGGCTTTGGCGAGCGCGTCGGGCTTGTGCGCATAGTCGATGAAGATCGGCGCGCCGTTCTTCACGCCGGCAAGATCAAGCCGGCCCTTGGCGCCGACAAGGCGTTCGAGCGCGGCGAAGACCGCGCCTGGATCGCCGCCGGTGCCGATGACAAGTCCGGCGGCGACCAGCGCGTTCTCGACCTGAAATTCACCGACCAGCGGCAAACGGATCTGGAATTCCTTTCCGGCATGGGCAACGCGGAGACGCTGCGCGAAACCATCCACCGCGGAATCGACGACGCGAATTCCGTCACCTTTGCGGCCAACGGTGATAAGCCGCAAACCGCGTTTCTTGGCGGCGGCGATCGCCGCGGCGGCATGTTCGTGATCGACATCGATGACGGCCGCGCCGCCTTGCGCAACCAATTCCTCGAACAGCCGAAGCTTGGCGGCCAGATAGGCCTCGATGGTCGGATGATAGTCGAGATGATCGCGCGAGAGATTGGTGAAGGCCGCCGCCGCGATGCGCAGGCCGTCGAGCCGAAATTGATCGAGGCCGTGCGAAGACGCTTCGATCGCAAGATGCGTGACGCCTTCGCCGGCGAGCGCATCGAGCGAGCGATGCAGCGCCACCGGATCGGGCGTGGTGAGTGACCCGTAGGTCTCGCCGCGCGGCGATACGATGCCGATCGTGCCGAGGCTCGCGGCAGAGTGCCCGAGCGTCGTCCAGATCTGACGCGCGAAGGCTGCGACCGATGTCTTGCCGCTTGTGCCGGTGACGGCGGCGATGGTCTGCGGCTGGCGGGCAAAAAATTTCGCCGCGATCAGCGCTAGCGCGCGCCGCGCATTGCCGGCGCGCACGAAAGCAACGCCGGCAGGCACCGGCGTTTCCGGCACCTGCTGCGCGAGGATCGCGGTTGCGCCGGCAGCGAGTGCCGCCGCGACGAATTTCAGGCCGTCGGTTTTGCCGCCTTCGATTGCGACGAAGATGTCGCCCGGCTTGACCGCGCGCGAATCCGCCGCCACGCCGCGCACGTCGATATCGGGGCTGCCAGTCTCGATGGCGGCGTCCGGAGGCAGAATGGCGCGAAGCTTCATGGCGGCTCGCCGGATACGCATTAGAGCATGCCCGGAAAAGTGGAAACCGGTTTTCCGAAAAAAAAGGACATGCGACCGCATAAGAATCTAGAGCAAATGCCGATTCAACCAATCGGCATGTGCTCTAGCTCCGCCTTACCTGCTTTCCTTCATCGAAGCCAGTATCAGGCGATCGGCGGTCGGCAGATCCATGCGCGGCTCGATCCCCAGGAGCGGAGCGATCCGGGCGACCACGGCGCCGCCGACTGGAACCGCGTTCCAGCCGGAGGTATTAAAGCCATGGGTTTCCGGCAGGATCTGCGGATCGTCGATCATGATCAGCAGCACGTATTTCGGCTTATCCGCCGGCAACACCGCCATGAAATCCGTCAGCACCTTGGTCTTGGAATAGTGGCCGTTGATCACCTTGTCGGCAGTGCCGGTCTTGCCGCCGATGTAGTAGCCTTTGACCTCGGCCTTTTCGGCGGTGCCCTTTTCCACGTTGAGCCGCATCAGGTAGCGCATCATTTCCGAAGTCTCGGGCTTGATCACGCGCTTGCCGAGCGCGGCCGCCTCGGCCTCCGAGCGCTTGAGGAAGGTGGGCGGAATGAGAATGCCGCCGTTGACCAAGGCTGCCGTGCCCATCACGGCCTGAAGCGGCGCGACCGAGAGACCGTGGCCGAACGCGATGGTGATCGTGTTCAATTCGCCCCAGCGCTTGGGCACGATCGGCTCGGCACTCTCCGGCAATTCGGTGCGCAGCCGGTCGAGCTGGCCCAGCTTTTTCAGGAACGCCTTGTGCGCCTCGATGCCGACCGCCAGCGCCGCGCGCGCCGCACCGATGTTCGATGAATAAGTGAAGATTTCCGGGACTGTCAGCACGCGGTTCTGCGCGTGGAAATCGTGAATATCGAATTTGCCGAAACGCAGGGGCATGCGCGCATCGAACGACGACTTGAGCGTCACCTTGCCGGAATCGAGCGCCATCGCGATGGTGAAAGCTTTGAACGTGGAGCCCATCTCGAACACGCCGGTGGTCAGCCGGTTGATGCGGGTCGGGTCCAAAGCCTCGTGCGGATTATTGGGATTGTAGTCCGGCTCCGACACCATGGCGATCACTTCGCCGGTACGCACATCGAGCACGATGCCGGCCGCGGCAAGCGCCTTGAATTTGGTGCGGGCGGCGACGAGCTCATCTCGTAACGCGTGCTGCACGCGCAGATCGACCGAAAGCTCGACTGGATTTTGCAGGCGGTCGGTGGCGAGGCCAGCCATGTGGAGCGCGGCGAGGCCGTGACCATCGAGCCACTTCTCAATGCCGGCGATGCCCTGGTTGTCGATATTGACGTGGCCCAGGACGTGCGAGGCTTCATTGTTGCTCGGATAGTCGCGTTTATTCTCGTTCAGGAAGCCGATGCCCGGCAGGCCCTGGCGATAAATCGCGCGCTGCTGCTCCGGCGTGATGTCGCGCTTGAGCCAAACAAAACCGCGCTTCGACGAGAGCCGCTCGCGCAACTCGTTGGCATCGATGTCGGGCAGATCGGCGGTGAGGAGTTCAACCGCTTCGTCCACGTCGATCAGCCGGCGCGGCTCGGCGTAGAGCGAAGGCACCCGCACATCGGTTGCCAGCACTTCGCCATTGCGGTCGAGAATGTCCGGGCGCGCCGTGGCGATGGCGTCGCCGCCGCCGACACGATGGCCGCTGCGGCTCTCGGAGACGATGCCGAAGGCGACCAACCGCACGGCGATGATGAAATAGACCACGGCGAAAGCGAGAATCGCGAGCCCGACCCGCGCGCGCGCTTTCACGTTGCGATCGACTTTGCTGCCATAGAGAAGCGCACGCAGAGCCCGACGGCGCCACGGTTCGGCCGGAGCCGTTGCGGCCAGCTTTACCGGCGCTTCGACGACCGGAACTGCCGGCTCCGGCGCGTGCGCGCTTTCCTGCGTGTCCGCCGGTGGATGCCCGTCCGCCGCCGCGAGCGGATGTGATACCGGCTCCGCTGGTATGGTTGCGGCCGCTTCCGGCGCGGGATTTTCTGCCAGCTCCGCTGGCGGCGGTGTTTCGGCTTCGGTCATCGCAGTCATCGGTCAAGCCGCCCGGATTTTGCTGCCGGCGCTCCCGCATTCGTGCCGATTGCGGGGGCCGCCGCGGCCGGCGCTGTCGTCCGCGCCGCGTCCGTAGATGCAGGCGAGGGCGCAACCGCCGGCGGCCAGATGCTCCCGGTCATTGCCGGCGGCGGCTCCTCCAGATTTTCTATGACGTCGCCGATCGGATCGTGACTGTCGGGTTTGACCAATTGCGGCGGCCGGTCCGGCAATCCGTCGAGCTTGTCGAATTGCGTCGGCGCGACCGGCTTGAGATGCAGATAACGCTTGGCGAGCGCCTCGATGCGCGATGGGCTTTCCAATTCGCCCCATTCGGCGCGCAACGCCGCGATGGTGTCGCGCTCGCGCCGCACCTCGCTGCGGATTTTTGCAAGCCGCTCGGCCTGTACGGTCGAGTCGTACTTGATGCGATAGACGTACGCCGCAGCCAGGATCAAGGCACCGATCACCATGAAATTAAGAACGCGCAAAATCATGCGCGCCCCCGCATCGCGTCGGCGAGCGAAGGCAGCCGCGGCAGCAGCGCCTCGACCGACGTAGAGCGCGCGGGAGCATCGGTGCGCTCCGCCGCCCGCAGTTTCGCCGAGCGCGCGCGTGGGTTGGCAGCGATTTCGGCGTCGTCGGGCACCTCGGGCTTGCGTGTGAGCAAATGGAATGTCGGCGGCGCTGCCGTCATTTCCGGCTGATGGCGCGAATAGGCCGGTGCACGGCCGCGCTCCGCGAGGAAATTCTTGACGATGCGGTCTTCCAGCGAGTGAAACGAGACGACGACGAGGCGGCCGCCCGGCTTGAGTACGCGTTCCGCGGCGGCGAGCCCGTGCGCGAGTTCGGCGAGCTCTTCGTTGGCGAAAATGCGCAGTGCCTGAAAGGTGCGCGTGGCCGGATGGATCGTGCTGTCACGTGCGTGCACGACGCGCGCAACGATGTCGGCGAGCGCGCGTGTCGTCTCGATCGCGTGCTCGTTGCGGGCTTTGACGATAGCGCGCGCGACCGACCGCGCGTGCCGTTCCTCGCCAAGCGTGGCGATGATGGCGGCGAGATCGCGTTCGCTGGCGCGAGCAACGACATCGGCGGCGCTCGGACCCTCGCGCCCCATCCGCATATTAAGCGGACCATCGAGCCGGAATGAAAAGCCGCGCTCGGGTTGGTCGAGCTGCATCGACGACACGCCGAGATCGAATACGATGCCATCGGCCGAAGCCTCGGGCACGACCGATTGCAAATTGCCGAAGCGCTCCTCGACCAATTCGAGCCGGTCTTGCGCTTGCCCGACCAGATCGGCGCCGCGCGCAATCGCGCCTTGATCGCGATCGATGCCGATCACGCGCGCGCCGGAGGTTTCCAAGATCGCGCGCGTATAGCCGCCGGCACCGAAGGTACCGTCGACATAAAGGCCGCCCTCACGCGCCGCGAGCCATTCAGCGACGCGGCCGATGAGCACGGGAATGTGCTGAGACGCTCTGCCATCAACGGCGGCGCCGTCATCGCCGACGATCATGGCGATGCTCCGAATGCGCTTGGCGCCAATCGCACGCCGAATTCCAGCTTGAGCACCTCTCCCAGCACCCGGCCTGACGATCGCGATGCTGGAGAAGGCAAGCTGAGCGCTCATTAGCCGATCTCATTGGGCCTATATGGGCGTCGGTGAAAGGTTCCCCGGACCCCGGTGGGGGGCGATCTCGATTAGCGACAGGTAAACTTAAGGAAGAGTTGAAAACGTTAGCGTTAAGGGCCGCCAGACCCTTGCTTGGGCACGATCGTCTGTTCGGGTCCGGCATCGGGCCTCGGCAGGCCGGTTCCGGCGCAAAACGGGTGGTTTTCCGCATGAACTTGTGGCCGGCCGGCCACGCGCCCGCTTTTTTCCACAATTTCATTAACCTGGACCCGCAAACCGCCTTGTAGGGTGCGCTACACGACCTAATCTCAGATCGATGTTGCGCAGCGTGTTCCCAGCGGAGTCTTGCGTGGTCGCCGAGGTGCGGCCGTCGCCTAATCATGGCGAGCGCCGCAACGCCATGCGGCCCGATATGATCCTGCTGCATTATACCGGCATGCTCGATCCGGCGGTCGCGCTTGATCGTTTGTGCGCAGCGGGCAGCGAGGTATCTGCGCACTATTTGGTGCTCGAAGACGGCCGCGTGATCCAGATGGTGCCGGAAGCCCGCCGCGCTTGGCACGCGGGCGCGTCGTCCTGGGCCGGCGAGACCGATGTCAATTCTTCCTCGATCGGCATTGAGATCGCCAATCCGGGTCACGACTTCGGCTATCCGGATTTTCCCAAACGCCAGATCGCGGCTGTCACAGCTTTGTGCCGCGGCATCCAAACGCGCAACACCATCCGGCCGGAGCGCGTGCTCGCGCATTCCGATGTGGCGCCTTCGCGCAAGCAGGATCCGGGCGAGAAATTTCCCTGGCAGACTTTGTGGGATTCAGGCGTCGGGCATTGGGTCCCACCCGCACCCATCGCCGAGGGCGGTGCCATGCTCACGCTCGGCGATCGCGGCGAAGCGGTTTCTTCGATCCAGGACCAGCTCAGCCAATATGGCTACGGGATCGCGATCAGCGGCAATTACGACTCCGTCAGCCACGACGTGGTGAAAGCCTTTCAACGTCATTTCCGCCCCGAGCGCGTGGACGGCATCGCCGATGAATCGACCCGCGCCACGCTGAAAGATTTGCTCGCGCATCGCGGGCGCGTGCGCTCGATTGCCGCCCGCGCGCGCGACTTCGCTCGCCTCGCCTCTTGACGGCGCGTCCGCGCGCCCCCATGCCTCTTTTGGTCAGTCGGTCGGACGGCCGCTCCGGTCCTCACCCTTCCCTCTCCCCTGCAAGCGGGGGAGGGTCAGGGATTGCCGGGGAGGAAAGTCCGGGCTCCATGGACAAACGGTGCCGGATAACGTCCGGCGGGCGCGAGCCTAGGGAAAGTGCCACAGAGAATATACCGCCGCGGCGCGTAGCGTATGGCTGCGGTAAGGGTGAAAAGGTGCGGTAAGAGCGCACCGCGCCGACGGCAACGCCGGCGGCATGGCAAACCCCACCGGGAGCAAGACCGAATAGGGACGGCACGAGGCTTTGGCGGGCAACCGCTGACGTCTCAGGTCGATGTCTAGAACCGCCGTCCGGGTAGGTTGCTGGAGGCGCCGGGCAACCGGCGTCCTAGAGGAATGGCCGTCACGCTTGCGGGCTTGCCCGCAGGCCATCCAGAACCCGGCTTATAGACTGGCTGGCTTCAAGCTTAAGGGCGTCCGGCGGTATCCCCGTCGGGCGCCCACCAAGTTTCCAAGAGGGCGCCGAGGTCCGTAGCTGCCGGGTCACACTGGCTGGCACGGCACTTGTATGAAATAGCCTGCGCTCCGCATGGATCGCGAGAGGGAGTTTTTTGCGGTGGGCGGCTGACGGGCAATTATTCTCTTCTACAAAATGGCGATCTACCGCCAATTTTGTTTCGAAATATGTGGCGGCAGTTGCCGATGAGAGTAGAAAATTCTAATTGCCAGGAAGTACCGAGAACATCCGGATGAGCCGGCTACCGACTGAAGTTCAGAGCGCGCGCATGGGCCGCCTATCGCGGCTACCGGCCTTCTTTGCGCTCGCGGGAAAGCGCGCGGTCGTCGCCGGCGGCGGACAGGCCGCCGCGTGGAAGGCCGAACTCCTTTCGGCGGCCGGCGCGGCAGTGGACGTTTTCAATTCGAAAGCCGGCGAGGACATGCGCGCGCTTACGGCCGCGCCGCCTGGCGGCCGCGTAGCCATACATGAGCGCGCTTGGAGCGCGGACGATCTCTCCGGCGCAGCGATCGCGGTTGCCGAATGCGACAATGACAACGAAGCTGCGCGCTTTGCCGCCGCGGCGCGCGCCGCCGGCGTGCCGGTGAACGTGATCGACCGGCCGGCCTTCTGCGATTTTGCTTTCGGCGCCATCGTCAATCGTTCGCCGCTCGTAATCGGGATATCGACCGACGGCGCCGCGCCGGTCTTCGGCCAGGCGATCCGGGCCAAGATCGAAGCGCTGATCCCGAATGGCTTTGCGCGCTGGGCGGAAGCGGCGCGCAGTTGGCGGCCGCGCGTGCAGGCGCTCGCCCTCTCATTCCGCGGCCGGCGCAATCTCTGGGAAAAATTCGCCGAGCGCGCCGTGGCGGCGCCGAACAGCGTGCCGACCGAATCCGATTTCGCCGCGCTGCTGAACCAAGACGCGGCCGCGCAAGCGGGCTCTGTTGTTTTGGTCGGCGCCGGCCCCGGCGATCCGGAATTGTTGACGCTGCGCGCCGTGCGCGCGCTGCAATCGGCCGACGTGATCTTGTTCGATCATCTCGTGTCGCCCGAGATCCTCGATTTCGCGCGGCGCGAAGCAAAGAAAATGCTGGTCGGCAAGACCGGGCATGCGCCGTCCTGCAAGCAGGACGACATCAACGCGCTGATGGTCTCGCTGGCGAAAGCCGGCCGCCGCGTGGTGCGCTTGAAGGGCGGCGATCCGATGATTTTCGGCCGTGCTGACGAGGAGATCGACGCCTGCCGCGCGGCCGGCATCGACGTGGACATCGTGCCGGGTATCACGACCGCGCAGGCGGCGGCCGGGAGGCTGAAGGTGTCGCTGACGCGGCGCGGCGAGGCGCGGCGCGTGCAATACATCACAGGCCATGGCCACGACGGCGAATTGCCGAACGACATCGATTGGAAGAGCCTCGCCGATCCGGTAGCGACGACTGTGGTCTACATGCCGGTAAAGACGCTACCGGCCCTGGTCGCGCAAGCTTGCGCGGCAGGTCTCGATCCCGCAACACCCGCGGTCGCCGTTGCCCATGCCACGCGTGCCGAAGAACGCACGATAGCCGCAAGCATTAGCGATCTGCCGGCTGAACTTGCGGCCGCGGCGCCGTCGGGCCCGGTGATCGTCATGATCGGGCGCGTGTTTGCGGACTATGGGCAGGAAACGACTGGCGAGACGGCGCCGATCGCGGCAGCGCGCCAAGCTTAAGTGATGCGCTTAGCTTTAACGTTATCCGCTAATTGGCCGGATCGAAGAACAAAACCGGCTTAAGAACGCTTCTAAATCGGACCTGCCGACAGCGAGTTCCGAGCCTGCAGAACAACATGTTGCGAAACCTGCCCTGACCCGCCTATCTATGCCCGCATGAACACGATGACCGCACCTCTACCCGCTGCCTCGGCACCAACCGAGAACTCCCGCCACGCGCTGATCGACGTGGTGTTGAGAGATGTTGAGAACGCCGCGCGTGACACGAATGTTTATACGTTCCGGCGGCCCGACGGCGGCAGGCTTCCGCCCTACAAGGCCGGCGCGCACATTGACATTCATTTGCCGAACGGATTGATCCGGCAGTTCTCGCTGCTCAATCCGAGCGCCGATCCGGACAGCTACGTCGTCGCCATCAAGCTCGATGCCGCAAGCCGCGGCGGCTCGCGTTACATTTTCGACGAGATGAAAGTCGGCGACGCGCTCCAGATCGGCGCGCCGCGCAACAATTTTCCGCTGGTGGAAAATGCCGAGCATGTCGTGCTGTTCGCCGGCGGCATCGGCATCACGCCGATCTGGTGCATGGCGCAAGAGCTCACGGCGCAGAACCGCTCGTGGGAGCTCTATTATTCCTGCCGCTCGCGCGCCGACATGGCGTTTCTCTCGACCATCGAGAAAGTCGGCCCGGACCGCGCGCATCTGCATTTTGACGACGAGGCGAAGGGGCATTTTCTCGACCTCGCCGGCGCCATCGCCAAAGCGCCGGCGACCGCCCATTTCTATTGCTGCGGACCCAACCCGATGCTGACGGCCTTCGAAGCCGCCGCCGCGAGCCGGCCGAAGCCCAATGTGCATGTGGAATATTTCACGCCCAAAGCCGAGGCAGCGACGTCGGGCGGTTTCTGGGTCGAGCTCGCGCGCTCGGGCGAAGAATATTACATCCCCGAGGGCAAGAAGATTCTCGAAGTCCTGTACGAAGCCGGCATCGACGTCGATTATTCCTGCGAGCTCGGCATCTGCGGCGAGTGTGTGACGCGCGTGATCTCCGGCATTCCTGAGCACCGCGACTCGGTGCTGAGCGAAGAAGAGCAGGCGGCGAACGACAAGGTTATGATCTGCTGCGCCGGCTGCAAGAGCGAGCGCCTCGTCCTCGACATGTAAGTGGCCGACGGTGGGCGGGGCGGCCAAGTGGCCTAAAGGAGGTTGAGCTGCTGCCTGAACCTCAGCGCAAAGGAGCGCCGAAGACCCAAATCAGTCCTTGAAAGTCCCAAGACCGTCGACTTCCCGTTGCTCTAGGCGCGCAATTACGCTAAGTCCGCGACCGACCGCGCAAGCTTGAGGGACTTGAAATGGCTGATCATGGTGAAGTCCAGTACACCACTGCCACGGGCAACGACTACGCCGCCCATGAGCAGACCTACCGCACCTTTATCCATCTGGTGAAGGGCGTCCTCGCGGTCGTCGTCGTCATCCTCATTCTGATGGCCATTTTCCTCGTCTGAGCGGAAGGGGCGGCCGTTTGCGGCGGCCCCGGCAATCAACGAGGGAATCCTATCGACCCGACCACGCGGGATGCAGCCGTCGGAGGAATCATGAAAGTTGCGGTTGCTGCCGAGGTGGAAGCGGGTGAGCCGCGGGTCGCCGCAACGCCCGAAACCATCAAGAAGATCATTGCGCTCGGCGCCGAGGTCGCCGTCGAGCCCGGCGCCGGCATCAAGTCCGGCATCCTCGACGCCGATTATTCCGCGGCCGGCGCGAAGGTCTCCCCTGATGCGCTCAACGGCGCCGATATCATCTTGAAGGTGCGGCGGCCGCAGGCGGCGGAACTCTCGCGCTATAAACGCGGCGCGATCGTGATCGGCATCATGGATCCTTACGGCCACGACGACGCGTTGCGCGCCATGGCCGATGCCGGCCTCACATCGTTCGCCATGGAGCTCCTGCCGCGCATCACGCGCGCGCAGGTGATGGACGTTCTCTCCAGCCAGGCCAATCTCGCCGGTTACCGCGCGGTGATCGACGCCGCCGCCGAGTATGGCCGCGCGCTGCCGATGATGATGACAGCGGCCGGCACGGTGCCGGCCACCAAGGTCTTTGTCATGGGCGCCGGCGTCGCCGGCCTGCAGGCGATCGCGACCGCGCGGCGGCTCGGCGCGGTGGTCACCGCGACCGACGTGCGGCCGGCGGCGAAAGAGCAGGTGGAAAGCCTCGGCGCCAAATTCGTCGCGGTCGAGGACGAAGAATTCAAGGCGGCGGAAACCGCCGGCGGCTACGCCAAGGAAATGTCCAAGGAATACCAGGCGAAGCAGGCCGCGCTCGTTGCCGATCACGTCAAGAAGCAGGACATTGTCATCACCACCGCGCTCATTCCCGGCCGGCCGGCGCCGCGGCTGATCTCGAAGGAAATGGTGGCATCGATGCGGCCCGGCTCGGTGATCGTCGATCTTGCGGTCGAGCGCGGCGGCAATGTGGACGGCGTCAAGGCCGACGCGGTGACAGAAACCGGCGCCGTCAAGATTGTTGGCTATGGCAACGTGCCGGGCCGGATCGCAGCCACGGCGTCAAGCCTCTATGCGAAGAATTTGCTCGCCTTCCTGGACGTGCTGATCGACAAAAAGACCAAGGCGGTGGCGATCAATTGGGACGACGATATCGTGAAAGCGACCGCGCTCACGCGCGACGGCGCGGTCGTGCATCCGAATTTCAAGCCGAAGAGCGCGGCGTAACGTTTTCCCTCCCCCCTTGTGGGGAGGGTTAGGGGTGGGGGTCGAGAGGTGATGAACAGGCATCGAGGCAAGCGCGTCGCCTCCCGACCCCCCTTCCCACCCTCCCCCACAAGGCGGGAGGGAGACCACGGAAGGAGCCGATTATGGTGACTCTCTCGGTTCTCGCGCAGCTCGATATCATTTCGACCGCGAGCGATGGCGCCCTCCGCGCGATCCCAGATGTGGTCGATCCGTTCGTGTTTCGCCTGTCGATTTTCGTGCTTGCGGTCTTCGTCGGCTATTACGTCGTGTGGTCGGTGACGCCGGCGCTGCATACGCCGTTGATGTCGGTGACCAACGCCATCTCCTCGGTGATCGTGGTCGGTGCGCTGCTCGCGGTCGGCGTTGCACTGGTCGCCAACGATTCCGGGCCGATCTGGGCGCGCGCCTTCGGCTTCGTGGCGCTGATCTTCGCCTCGGTGAATATTTTCGGCGGCTTTCTGGTGACGCAGCGCATGCTCGCGATGTTCCAGAAAAAACCGAAGCGATGACAGCGCGCGGCAGGAGCTTGACCGATGAGCGCTAATCTCGCCGCGCTGGCTTATCTGATCGCGGGCGTCCTGTTCATCCTGGCGCTGCGCGGGCTGTCGCATCCCGACACCAGCCGGCGCGGCAATCTGTTCGGCATGACCGGCATGGCGATTGCGGTCGCCACGACGCTGGCGGCCCATCCGCCGGCGGGGCTTGGCGCCTGGGTGCTGGTGATCATCGCGGTCGCGATCGGCGGCGGTCTCGGCGCAGTGATCGCGCGGCGCGTGCCGATGACCTCGATGCCGGAACTGGTCGCTGCCTTTCACTCGCTGGTCGGCATGGCGGCCGTGCTGGTCGCCGCAGGCGCCCTCTATGCGCCCGCCGCCTTCGACATCGGCGCCGAAGGCGCGATCCACGGTCAGAGTCTGATCGAGATGTCGCTTGGCGTGGCGATCGGCGCCATCACGTTTACCGGCTCGGTGATCGCGTTCCTGAAGCTTTCCGGACGGATGAGCGGCAAGCCGATCATCCTGCCGGCACGACACGCCATCAACATCGCGCTTGCGATCGCGCTCGTCGCGCTGATCGTCTGGTTCTTCGAAGCCCAGCACTATACGGCGTTCTGGCTCATCGCCGCGGTCTCGTTCCTGCTCGGCGTACTCATCATCATTCCGATCGGCGGCGCCGACATGCCGGTCGTGATCTCGATGCTCA
>DATMQV010000330.1:0-11412 GCA_035566615.1 Xanthobacteraceae bacterium | reverse complement strand
CGGCTTGTCGTCGCTGCTGGCGCTGTCGCTCACGCCGGCCTTGTGCGCGACCATCCTCAAGCCGGTTGCGGCAGGTCACCATCACGCGGCGCGCGGCCCGTTCGGCTGGTTCAACCGCCGCATGGAGGAGGCCAAGGGCGGCTATGCGGCGTGGGTCCGCTGGTCGATCCTGCGCGCCGGGCGCTTGATGCTGATCTATGCGGCGATGCTCGTAGCCGTCGCTTTCGCCTTCATCAGGCTTCCGGGCGGCTTTCTGCCGGTCGACGACCAGGGCTTCATCACAGCCGACGTGCTCACGCCGCCGGAAGCGTCGTTTCCGCGCACGCTCGACGTGGTCAAGCGCGTCGAGGACTATCTGACAAAGCGCGAAGGCATCGACACCGTGACATTCCTGACCGGCTACAGCTTTCTCGGCCAGGGCCAGAATACCGCCCAAGCCTTCGTCACGCTGAAGGACTGGTCGGAGCGGCCCAGGTCCGACTCTGCCGAAGCCATCGTCGCCGATATCAACCGTACTTTCGCGCCGCTGCGCGACGGCAGAGTCTCCGCATTGCAGCCGCCGCCGATCGACAATCTCGGCAATTCCAGCGGCTTCAGCTTCCGCCTGCAGGATCGCGGCCAGCGTGGTTATGCCGAACTGATGCGTGCGAAAGACCACCTGCTCGCCGCCGCCGCGCAAAGCCCGGTGCTTCAGGACGTTTACGTCGAAGGCCTGTCGCCCGCACCGCAAATGGAGCTGGTCGTGGACCGCGAGAAGGCGGCCGCGCTTGGCGTGACCTTCGAGGAGATCAACAACGCCATCTCGACCAATCTCGGCTCCGCTTACATCAACGACTTTCCCAATCGCGGACGCATGCAGCGCGTCATCGTGCAGGCCGACGGCAATGCCCGCGTGCAGGCCGATCAAATCCTGACTTACAATGTGCGCAACACGAGCGCTCAGCTCGTGCCGATGTCATCCTTCGCGACGGTGCGTTGGTCGGTCGGCCCGTCGCAGATCGTAGGCTTCAACTATTATCCGTCGGTACGGCTGTCGGGCTCGGCCAAGCCCGGCTACACCAGCGGCGACGCGATCCGCGAGATGGAACGCCTTGCCGCGCGTCTGCCGAAGGGCTTCGGCTACGAATGGGCGGGGCAGTCGCTGCAGGAGAAGCTGTCCGGCTCGCAGGCGCCGTTCCTGCTGATGCTGTCGGTGCTGCTGGTGTTCCTCGTCCTCGCCGCGCTTTATGAAAGCTGGACCATTCCCTTGTCGGTCCTGCTGACCGTACCGCTCGGCATATTGGGCGCGGTAACGGCGGCGATGCTGCGCGGGCTGCCGAACGACGTCTATTTCACCGTCGGCATCGTGACCATCATCGGGCTCGCCGCCAAGGACGGCATCCTGATCATCGAATTCGCCAAAGCTTTGCGCGAGCAGGGTCGCTCGATCAAGGACGCGACTATCGAAGCCTGCCGCATGCGCTTTCGGCCCATTGTGATGACCGGCCTTGCGTTCGTCTTCGGCGTCGCGCCGATGATCATCGCGGCCGGCGCCAGCGCCAAAAGCCAACAGGCGCTGGGAACGGTCGTCATGGGCGGGATGATCGCGGTGGTCATCCTGGCGCTATTGATGGTTCCGATCTTCTTCGTGACGGTGCAAGCCTTCTTCAATCGAGAGGCGAGACGGGAGCTTCAATCCCCTGCTGCGGGCGGCACCGAGGTGCGCGCAGGCGCGCAAGCCGCGGGCGCCGGGCACGGATAGCGATGAAAACGCGCCACCAGCGCCTTCGTTCAGCCGCGCATGGACTGGCGACGCACCGCGACAATTTCGGCGAGGATGGAGATCGCGATTTCGTCGGGCGTGATGGCGCCGAGGTCGAGGCCGGCGGGCGCTTTGAGCTTCGCCAGGCGCTCGGCGGAAACGCCGCGCTGCGACAGCGCCGCCTTCAGCGCTTCGGCTTTCTTGCGGCTGCCGACGAACGCCACATAGGCCGAATCGATGGCGAGCGCGGCCAGCAAGGCTGCTTCATCACCGCGCCCTTGGGTTGACACGACTACATAGCGCGCACCCGCCTCCGCCACCGGCAATGCGTAGCCTTCGACACGGCGATCCGCGTGCGCGAAGGCCGCTTGATCTGCCGGCGGCGCGCAAATCGTCACTGCAAACCCGCTCCGCCCTGCCAGATCGGCGACGGCAACGGCCACCGGGCTTGATCCGCAAACAATCACCTGCGGGCGCGGCAGTACGGGCTCGATGAAGATGTCCATCGTGCCTTGGCTGGGACACATATTCTTGGCGAAGCGGATGCCCTGCTGCTCGTCGCCGGCCTCGACGCCTTGCTCGGCGAGAAGATCGGGCGGCTGCACCGATACCAGCCGCGAGCGGCCATCGGCGAGCGCATCCTTGGCGGCTTTGAGGACGGCAGCACGCGCGCAGCCGCCGCCGATCCAGCCTTCGGAGATGGTGCCGTCCGGCAGGATCACGGCCTTGGCGCCGGCTTTCGCGGCGGTCGCGGCCACTGTCCGCACCACGGTTGCGAGTGCAAATGGTTCACCGGCCGCTTTGCGCGTCGAGATGATGTCGAGAATGTCGGAGCCGGGCTCCACGGATCAGATCCTCGCCAGATAAGGTTCGAGCGCCGCCAAGCTTTCAAGATTGTGCGCCGGCGCGAACAGATCGACATAAGGCAGCGCCGCCTGCATGCCGCGCGCTTGCGGAGAATAATCGCGCCAGCCGATCAGCGGATTGAGCCAAATGATCTTGCGGCAACGGCGGCGCAGCCGCCGCATCTCTCCGGCAAGCTGCGCCGGCTCGCCGGTGTCATAGCCATCGGAGACGATCATCACCGCGGTGCGCGAGTTGATGACCCGCCGCGCATGCCAGCGATTGAACGTGGCGAGGCTTTCGCCAATGCGCGTGCCGCCACCTATGCCTTGCGCCATCAAGGCGAGCTTATCGACCGCGCGCGTCACGTCGCGGTCGCGCAGCGACGGCGAGACATGCGCCAGACGCGTATGAAATACAAACGCTTCGGCTTCGTGGAAGCTATCGACGACGCCGTGCAGGAAGCGGACGAAGAAGGCGGTGTAGAGGCTCATCGAGCCGGAGGCATCGAGCAGCACCACAAGCCGCAGCGGCTTGATCTTGCGGCGGCGCCAGGCGAGATCAATCAGGGTGCCGCCGTGCGACACATTGCGATGAATGGTGCGCCTTAAATCCAGGCGGCGGCCCCGGCGCCTGACCTGCTCGCGGCGAACAAGCCGCGCACGCATGGTGCGGGCGAGCCGCGCCGCGAGCGCGTGCGTCGCCGCCACATCGTCGGGGTCGGCGATATGGCGCAGGTCGGTGACTGACAAGACTTCGGCGCGCGAAGCGCCTTCGCGGCGGCCGCGTCCATCGGCAGCGTGTTCAGCGCCCTCGTCGTTCCGCCGTTCGATGCGATCAGGAAGGCCGAGCGCTTCTTGCGGGACGTGTGCCTGCGCGAGCCGGCGCGCCGGGGCTCGGCTTGCGCCGGGGGCGCCCGACAAAATCTGCCGCTGGCGCATGCCTTCGCCACGCCAATACGCATCGAAGATTTCGTCAAACCGCTCCCAGTCGGAATGGGTCGCGCAGAACAGCGCGCGCAGGGCCGGTTTTAGCGACGCAGGCCGGAGCGCCAGGGGTGACGCGAGCATGGCGAGCGCGTCGCTCGTTTCCGCAAGGCCGACGCGGAAGCCATTGGAACGAAGCGTGCGCGCAAAACCGGCGAGCCGGCGGCGCAAGGGGGCGGCCAGGGAATCTTCCCGCTCGCCCCCGCGAAGGCGGGGACCCAGTGCTGGATCTCCGCTTTCGCGGGAATGAGTGGAACGATGAGCATCAGCACTCATCACGCCACCTTGCCCAGCAATCGCTCGCTCACTTCGCGGGTGAGCCGCGCGCGATCTTCCTGGGTCTTGAGCAAACACATCATCGTCTCGTAGATGGCTTCCGGCTCCTGCCGCAGGTCATGGACTTCGAGTCCGGCGAGCGTCGCCGCCCAATCGAGCGATTCTGCCACGCCCGGCACCTTGCGCAAATCCTCCTTGCGCACGGCCGCCACCATGCGGGCGATCTGCAAAGCGAGCGACGTCTCGATGCCCGGAATGCGCGTGAGGATAATCCGTGCCTCGCGGTCCACGTCGGGAAAGTCGATATAATGATAAAGACAGCGCCGCCGCAGCGCGTCGGACAATTCGCGCGTACCGTTGGAGGTCAGCACGACCCGCGGGATCGCAGTTGCCTTTATGGTGCCGAGTTCCGGAATGCTCACCTGAAAATCGGAGAGAAGCTCGAGCAGAAAGGCCTCGAACTCCTCGTCAGCGCGATCGACCTCGTCGATCAAGAGCACCGGCGGCGTCTCGCGGCGGATGGCGGCAAGCAGCGGCCGCTCCAGCAGATATTTCTCCGAGAAGATATGCTCTTCGATATCGTCGGCATTCTCGCCGATCCCCTCGCGGGTCTTGATGGCGAGAAGCTGGCGCTGATAGTTCCATTCGTAGAGCGCGGCGTTCTGATCGAGACCCTCGTAGCATTGCAGGCGGATCAGTTCGGCCTCGTGCACGGCGGCGAGCGCCTTGGCGACTTCGGTCTTGCCGACGCCGGCCTCGCCTTCCAGCAGCAACGGACGCTTGAGGAACTCCATCAGCCACAGAGCGGTGGCGATATCGCGGTCGGCGATATAGCCGACGGCAGCGAGCTTAGTCGCGATCTCTTCGCGCGCGAGGGTCATACCATCACGTCATTCCGGGGCGCTGCGAAGCAGCGAGCCCGGAATCCACAGTCACGGACATAAGGATTTTGCGCCGCTCCTGCCACCAAGACGCGGCGGTGGTTATGGATTCCGGGCTCGCGGGCGAGCTTGTCATCGGGCGGGCCACTTCGGGTCGGACCCGTTGGCCCGCGCCCCGGAATGACAGCGCTCACCCATGCAGCCCGAGCTTTTCCGCGGCTGTCCAGGTCCGCCAGTGGTCGTGCGGCATCTGGATATGGGTCGAGCCGAGGAACGCGAAGGCGTCGTTAACCGCATTGGAGAAACACGGCACGCCGCCGACATTTGGGCTTTCGCCGACGCCTTTGGCCCCGATCGGATGGTGCGGCGACGGCGTCGTGGTCCAGTCGGTTTCCCAGTGCGGCGTTTCGACCGCCGTCGGCAGGAAGTAATCCATGAACGAGGCGGTGGTGACGTTGCCTTGCTCGTCGTAGTGGATCTCCTGGCCCATCGCGATGCCGAAGGCCTCGGTCAGGCCGCCGTGGATCTGGCCCTCGATGATCATCGGATTGATGCGGGTGCCGCAATCGTCGAGCGCGTAGAAGCGGCGCACTTTCGTCTGCCCGGTATCGACGTCGACATCGACCACGCAGATATAAGCCCCGAACGGATAGGTGAAGTTCGGCGGATCGTAATAGTTGATCGCCTCGAGGCCCGGCTCCATGCCGGGCGGCACTTCGTGATAAGCCGCCCAGGCGAGTTCGGTCATGGTCTTGAAGCGTTCCGGATTTCCTTTCACCCGGAAGCGATCGACATCCCATTCCAGATCGTCATCGTGCACTTCGAGCATATAGGCGGCGATCATCTGCGCCTTGGCTTTGATCTTGCGGCAGGCCATCGCGGTCGCTGCGCCGGACACCGGCGTCGAGCGCGACCCGTAAGTGCCGAGACCATAGGGGGCGGTGTCGGTGTTGCCCTCCTCCACCATGATGTTGTCGGCAGGCAGGCCAAGCTCGGTGGCGATGATCTGCGCGTAAGTCGTCTCGTGACCCTGGCCTTGCGACTTGGTGCCGAGCCGGCAAATACCGCTGCCGGTCGGATGGATGCGGATTTCGGCGGAGTCGAACATTGCAATGCCGAGAATGTCGCAGGCGCGCGAGGGGCCGGCGCCGACAATCTCGGTGAAGAAGGCGACCCCGATGCCCATCAGGTCGCGCGTCTCGCCGCGCCTGAAGGCTTCGCGCTTTGCTTTCTGCTCCTCGCGCAGCTTTTTGTAATCGACCGATTCCAGCGCCTTGTTCATTGCGGTGTGATAGTCGCCGGAATCGTACTGCCAGCCGAAGGCGGACGTGTAGGGAAATTGCTCGCGCCGGATCAGGTTCTTCATGCGGAATTCGGCCGGATCCATGCCGAGCTTCTGCGCTATGATGTCCATGGCGCGCTCGATGGCGTAAGCCGCTTCGGTGACGCGGAACGAGCAGCGGTAGGCGACACCTCCCGGCGCCTTGTTGGTATAGACGCCGTCGACCAGCACATGCGCCGCCGGGAAATCGTACGAGCCGCTGATGATTGAGAACAAGCCCGCCGGCCATTTGGTGGCGTTGGCGCAGGCGTCGAAGGCGCCATGGTCGGCGATGGTGTAGCAGCGGAGCCCTGTGACCGTGCCGTCGCGCGTGGCGGCTATCTCGGTCCCCATATAGAAGTCGCGCGCGAACGCCGTGGTGGAGAGATTCTCGATGCGATCCTCGGTCCATTTCACCGGCCGGCCGGTGACAATCGAAGCAACGATCGAACAGATATAGCCCGGATAGGCGCCGACCTTGTTGCCAAAACCGCCGCCGATATCCGGCGCGATGACATGAATCTTGTGCTCGGGGATTTTCGAGATCAGCGAGCCAACCGTACGAATGACGTGCGGAGCCTGGAACGTGCCCCACAGCGTCAGTTCGCCTTTGATCTTGTCAAAGGAGGCGACGCACTGGCAAGTCTCGAGCGGGCAAGGATGCACGCGCGGATAGACGATCATCTCCTTGATCTTGACCTCGGCCTTGTCGAACGCGGCATCAGTCGCGGCCTTGTCGCCTGATTGCCAGGAGAAGATGTGGTTGTAGTGCTTGCGCTTGCCGTGGGCGCCGTCGGTCTTGTCCTTGAGATCCTCGCGGATCATCGGCGCATCCGCCGTCATCGCCTTGAGCGGATCGACATTGACCGGCAGCGGCTCGTATTCGACTTCCACGAGATCGGCGGCATCGGCCGCGACATAGCGATCCTCGGCGATCACGAACGCCACTTCCTGGTTCTGGAACAGCACTTTGCCGTCGGCGAGCACCATCTGCGTGTCGCCCGCGAGTGTCGGCATCCAGGCGAGATTGACGGTTTTCAGCGTCTCGGCGGTGATCACAGCGACCACGCCGGGGACGGCCGCGGCTTTGGTCGTATCGATTTTCTTGATGCGGGCGTGCGCGTGCGGCGAACGGTTGAAATCGCCGTACAGCATGCCCGGCAGCTTCAGATCGTCGACGTAGTTGCCTTTGCCCTGGACGAAGCGGATATCCTCGACGCGCTTTCTCCGGCAACCCATGCCTTCAAGTTTCTCGGCGCGTTCAGCGGAGGTGGGGGTCTGAGCGTTCATTCTGCAGCCTCCTGGAAAGCCACGCCGTTGAGTTTCGCGGCGGCGAATTGAATGGCTTTGACGATGTTCTGATAACCCGTGCAGCGGCAGAGATTGCCGGAAATGCCGTAGCGGATTTCCTGCTCGGTCGGGTTCTTGTTCTCCTGCAACAGACGATAGGCACGCATGATCATGCCCGGCGTGCAAAAGCCGCACTGCAGCCCGTGCATCTCGCGGAAACCTTCTTGCAGCGCATGCAGCGTGCCGTCCGGATTCGCCATGCCTTCGATGGTGCGGACGTCGGTGCCGTTGGCCTGCACGGCGAACACGGTGCAGGACTTCACCGATTTGCCGTCGAGGTCGACCGTGCAGGCGCCGCAATGGCTGGTCTCACAGCCGATATGCGGCCCGGTGATGTTCTGCTGGTCGCGCAGGAAGTGGATGAGAAGCGTGCGCGGCTCGACCAAGGCTTCGATGGTCTTGCCGTTCACCGTCATCGTGATGTGGGATTTGGCCATCGCGTTATCTCCTTGTCCGTCAGCCGCGGGTGCGACTCTTGGCGCGCGCGAGCGCGCGCGTGAGCATCACGCCGGCCATCTTGGTGCGGTAAAGCGCGGGACCACGCGCATCGCTCGCCGGCGCCGTGATCGCCTCGGCGGCTGCGACCGCCCGCTTCACGGTCGCCGCATCGAGCGTGGAGCCGAGCAGGATCGTGGCCGCTTCCTGCGCCCACAACGGGGTTTCGCCGACATTGGTCAGCCCGATCGAACAGCTTGCGACTTTGCCGCCGTTGAGCGCGAGCACGACGGCCGCGGCCGCGGTCGCATAGTCGCCGACCTTGCGCTTGAGCTTTTCGTAAGCGTAGCCGTGTCCGGCGGCCGGGACCGGGATGCGTACCGCCGTGAGCACCTCGCCGGGCTCGAGCGCGGTGAAATAGGCTCCCTGGTAGAACTGACGGGCGGGAATCCGCCGTTCACCCTTATCGCCCGTGACTTGGTAGGTCGCGTTCAAGCACACCATCACCGCCGGCATATCGTTGCCGGGATCGCCGTTGGCGACATTGCCGCCGAGCGTGCCGAGATAGCGCACCTGCGGGTCGGCAATCTGCTCGGATGTCTCCCGCAGGATCGGGATTTTCTCGCTGAGGAGATCAGACGCGATCAAGTCGTGCTGGGTCGTCATGGCGCCGACGACGACTTCGTCGCCTTCGGCGCGCACCCCCTTGAGCTCGGCTATTCCCGCAAGATCGACGAGGTTGGCCGGGGTAGCGAGGCGCAGCTTCATCATCGGGATGAGGCTGTGGCCGCCGGCGAGCGCACGGCCGTCATCGCCGAATTGCGCCAACAGACCGACAGCATCTTTGACGGATGTAGGACGATGATAGGCGAAAGCGCCTGGTATCATTGGGCATCCTCCCTGACGGCGGACCGTGCGGGCCAAGGTCGTCACCGAGGTCGCGGGCCGTCGCGCAATACCTTTTAAGGATTCCAATTCTGGCGAGTTGTGCGGCGCAGCAGCAATCATCGCTGCACTAGGTGCCGACGAATGCACCAAAGGCGGGTTCGCGTGCACGAATTGCAGAGCATTCGCACGAATTGCGTCAACATGACTGACGCAATCGCCAGACTGCGACGCGAGTCTATTGCACCGCGAAACGCTGCCGCTTCCGCACCAAAGCCGGATCGTGGCCGTTCAAACTCGCGACGCGCGATCTCAGCGAACCAATACGGCTGCGGCTGACCGGCACGAGGCTCGGCGTAGCGCCGGCCATTTCGACCAACTCGTTGTCGCCCGAGCGCCGATAGCCGACAACCCGAGTGATATTGACGATGTGGCTCCGATGAACCCGGACAAAATGCCGATCGTCGAGCCGCGATTCGACATCGCCGATGGCAAGCGGGCAAAACAGTTTGTCGTTGCCGTCGAAGATATAGGTGTAGTGCGCGTTGGCATGGACAGCGACCACCTGCTCGACGGCGAGAAAGTGCGTTTTGCCGTCGCGCTCGATCGGCAGATGCCGGGCGAAGCGCCGCGGTGAGCCGGCGCCGCCGAGCGGTCCGTAACCGCCGCGGCCGAGTTCGACGCTAGCCGCAGTCTCCGATCCTGGCGCCGGCACTACCGCGACTGCGGCATCTCCTGCTTGCGCCGCCGGCCCTGCGGCAGCCACCGCGAGCATTTGCTGCTCAACGCGAGCGGAATCGGGCAGCAGCAGCAGGAAGAATATGCCGGAAACACAGAACGCCACGACCGCAACAACAATGGCGAGGAGATCCGTCGAAAGCGCGGGCGCAGCCGACGCCGCAGTGACAAAGGGGTAAAGCGTCACGCCGGTCATGGCCGTGTAGTGCATGCCTGAAATGGCCATACCGAAGGCCGCCGCCGACAGGATGAGCGGCGCTCGCCATGCCCGGCCGGTCGCCAGCCAAAGCGCCAGTCCGGACGCGGCGATGGCGATCGCCATGCTGGCAGCGACGTAAATGGGATTGTGGATCATATGCGTGCTCGCATCGAGCGCGCTCATGCCGAGATAGTGCATGGCGAAGATGCCGCCGCCCATCAGGCAGGACGACAATGTCAGGCGCAGCAGCGTGAGCGGCCCGGAACTGGTTGCATACACAGCCCCGCCGACCACGATCGCGCACACCAGAAACGACAGCAATGTGGGCAGCACCAGGTAATCCACCTGAAACGGCAGCCGCACGGCGAGCATGCCGACAAAATGCATGGTCCAGATCGCCACAGCGAACGAAACGGTGGCACCGGCGAGCAGAAGACGTCGCCGCGTCCCCGTCGCGCCCCCAATTTGCAAGGAGAGGCTCAAGGCCACGTAGGCGCCCTGGATCGCCATCACGATCGAGAGCAGCACGAGCCAAGCCTCGTAGGTCACCGGCATTGCCGTCATCCTTCATGCGTCGGACGGCTGGCACTTCACCCCATCGGGTATGTGGTGAGTATAGAGCAACTCCTGCGCGCTCGCATCAAATGCGAGACCTTCCCAACAATCGGGGGCCCCCCAGTCTTGGCTGAGCTTCAGCGCACAGGCGGCCGGCGTAGCCGGCGGCGGCACCTTTCAGGCGAGCAGGCCCCGGCGCGCCAGATTGCGCGCGAGATGGCCCGTTCCAAAGCGCCAAGGCGCACAATCCTGGCAATATCGCATGCGGTTGACGAGGCTGCCGAGCTCGGCGGCGGCGACGGTGACGATATCGCCGACCTTGTGGGTGAAGCCTTGACCCGACCCATCGCGGTCCTTGGTCGGCGCAAACAGGGTGCCGAGAAAGAGCACGGCCCCATCGGGGTATTGATGATACGGGCCGACCATCTGGGCGACGAGATCACGCGGGTCCCGGCTGATCCTATTCATGTAGGACGCGTCGTCGAGGCGAAAGCCGTCCGGCCCGACGACGCTGAGGCTGACAGTCGTCTCGCACACCGCATCAAACGAGAAGGTCGCATCGAAGAAGCGTAGAAATGGCCCGATAGCGCAGCTCGCATTGTTGTCTTTGGCCTTGGACAATAACAGCGCCGAACGGCCTTCGACGTCGCGCAGGTTGACGTCGTTACCCAAGGCAGCGCCGACGATGCGGCCGTCGGAGGCCACCGCGAGCACCACTTCCGGCTCCGGATTGTTCCAGGTCGACACCGGGTGGAGTCCGGCATCCATCCCGGTGCCGACCGCGGCCATCGGCTGCGCCTTGGAAAAGATTTCCGCATCCGGACCGATGCCGACCTCGAGATACTGGCTCCACATGTCTTGTGCGATCAGCGCTTCCTTGAGCGTTGCGGCCTCCTTCGAGCCGGGGCGTAGATGCTTGAGATCACCGATCCCGGCAATACGCAGAATGTCCCGGCGAATGCCGTCCGCCGCCTGCGGATTGCCGCGGGCGCGCTCTTCGATCACCCGCTCGATCATCGAGATCGCGAAGGTGACACCCGCCGCCTTGATCGCCTGAAGATCGACAGGCGCGAGCAGCCACGGCTTTACTGCATCGCGCCTTTCGGGTGGCGTATTGGTGAGAATGTCCGCCAGTGTGCCGATGCGCTCACCGGGCGTGCCTTTCAGGCTCGCCGCAGGATCACGCGTCTCGCACAGATCGC
>DATMQV010000329.1:0-4893 GCA_035566615.1 Xanthobacteraceae bacterium | reverse complement strand
CCTTCATATACATGTCAGGCAGTTCGCGCCGGGCCTTGCCGGGCTTGGCTGCCTCCACCGCCTTCACCGATAGTCCTGTCATGTTATGGCGACATTTGGCGCTCGGGTAACAATCGGGTGCAGAATTAGCATGGCTGTAGGTGTCCGGCAACGCCCCGACATACAGTGATAAAAGTCCATAAAATATGGCTAAATCGCTGGTTTTTGGAGATGCTTGTCGGGTAACGTCCACCCAGCAATTCTATGCCCCTGAAAGAGGGGCGAAAGATACCGCGATCGCGGCGGTGTCAAGGGAGAAAGCCCCGGTAAGAAAACGACAACCCACGCTGACTAATGTTCAAGAGACGCCGGCATGGTTAAACGGGCCGGCTCCAGAGTCTGTGCTCATGAGCTCCTTTCCGCCGCTGACTGAAGCCGACCTGTCGCGCGCTCGCACCGACCCGGCCTTCCGACAAAAACTTTTGCAACAAAGTCTCGACGCTCTCCTTGGCAGGCTGCAGAAGGAACGCCAAATGCCCAGTTCCGTCGCCGCGAAGCCCGGCCAGATGCGGGAGGGCGTAACCCTTGCGGTGCGCCTGGCAGAACTCATCCAGACGTCTGAGCCGACGCCGGAAAGCTGATCCGCTTGCGTTTCCGCGCAGGGCGCGTATAAGCCCTGCTTTCCGCTCGACCCCGGCCGGGGGCTGAACGGACGGCCGTGTCCTCCATGGGGGCTCGGTAGGACCTTACCGGTCCGGCGTCCGGTGTTCCCGCCTTCAGAGCATTCGAGCCTTTCCCGAAGGGTTCGAGGGGCTTCGCGCCGAGGCGAGCGACGACAACGTAAGGAAAGGGCATCTATGTCGCTCTACGAGCACGTCTATCTTGCGCGCCAGGACGCCAGCGCGCAGCAGGTCGAGGAATTGACCGCGCATCTCAAGAGCGTCGTCGAGGGATTGGGCGGGTCAGTCGCCAAGACCGAGTATTGGGGCGTAAAATCGCTCTCCTACCGGCTGCGTAAAAATCGCAAGGCGCATTTCACCCTATTGAATATCGATGCGCCGTCGGCCGCGATCAACGAGATCGAGCGGTTGGAACGGCTCAACGAAGACGTGGTGCGCTACCTGACGATCCGCGTGGACGAACTCGAGGAAGGCCCGTCGGCGATGATGCGGCGCGCCGAGCGCGACCGTGATCGCGACGAGCGCCGCGGCGATCGCTTCGACAGAGGCGACCGTGGCGATCGCTTCGACCGCGGTGACCGCCCGCGCGATCGTGACCGCGAGCGTCGGCCCCGTGAGGGCTCCGACGAGATCGAAGCCGTGACGGGAGAATAATCATGGCCATGTCACCGCAATCCGGCGGAGGGCGCCGGCCGTTCTTTCGCCGCCGCAAGAGCTGCCCGTTCTCGGGCGCCAATGCGCCGAAGATCGACTATAAAGACGTCAAGCTCCTGCAGCGCTTCGTGTCGGAACGCGGCAAGATCGTGCCAAGCCGCATCACCGCCGTCTCGGCAAAGAAGCAGCGCGAGCTCGCGCAAGCGATCAAGCGCGCGCGCTTTCTTGGTCTGCTGCCTTACGTGATCCGCTGAGCAAGGAGGGACCGACATGGAAGTGATCTTGCTCGAACGCGTGGCGCGGCTCGGCCAGATGGGCGACGTCGTGCGCGTGAAAGACGGATTCGCCCGGAATTTCCTCTTGCCGCGCGGCAAGGCCTTGCGCGCGACAGACGAGAACCGGACGCGCTTCGAGGCGATAAAAAGCGATCTGCAAGTGCGCTCGCAATCGCTGAAAAATGACGCAAGCCAGGTGGCCGAAAAGCTCGACGGCAAGAGCTTCACGGTGCTCCGCCAGGCATCGGAATCGGGTCAACTCTTCGGCTCGGTCTCGCCCCGCGATCTCGTCGGTTTGCTTGTTGCCGGGGGCTACGCCGTCACCCGCAGTCAGATCGCGCTCAACACGCCGATCAAGATGATCGGCCGGCACAACGTCCCAATCTCGCTGCATCCGGAAATCGAGACGACGATCTCGATCATTGTCGCGCGCAACGCCGACGAAGCAGCACGCATCGAACGCGGCGAAGACATCACGCGGCTGCGCGAAGAGCGGACACCGGAGGAAGAAGCGAGGTCGGCGGCTGAAGCTTTCTTTGAGCCCGAGGCTGCGGAATCGCTGCGCGCCCGCGAGGGCGAGGACGGCGAAGCGGCCGAGGCCCCTGCCCCGGAAGCAGATAAGAGCTAGCCGGCGACTATCGTTTAATCGGGAATATTGTCGCGGGAGCCCGACTCACCGGATTCGGTGGCCGGAGCCTCCACCGGCATTGGCGCTGTTGCAGTTGGCACGACAGCCGATGTCGGCGCCTCCTGAGCGGCCGGTTCGGCGCGCATACCCTCCGGCGCCGCCTCGGACGGCGCATGAGCAACCGCTGAAGGTTCTTGCGGCACGTCCGGAGTTGCAGGGCGGCGGTTGCGCGTAGCCGCCGTCGATTTGTTGTCCCGCTGCGTCGGTTCGGGACGAACAATCGGATTCATCATCGATCCGCCGGAACTCGGCTCGTCGCCCGGCCGGTGCGGTTTGGCATTGGCGGTTGCCCGCTCCTCCGGCTTGGGCGGCTTCTGAGCCGATGTCGCAGGGGACAGCCTCCGGCCAGGCGCCGGCGAGGCCACCGTATCGCGGCCGGATACGACGTACACCGCAAGCGCGGCCGCTTGGTCGCGACCGGTCGTGTAATGCTCGCGCAGGAACTCCGCGACGGTCGCAGCGCTCTTTCCCTTCGCTAGCGTGTGCGGCGCCTTGTGGCATTCCGCGCAGGCATTGGCGAACAACTGCGACGCCGGTTTGCCCTGGTCGATATTGGTCTGCGCGTGCGCCATTGCCGGCGCCAGCACCGCAAGAAACCCGATTGTCAGCGCAAAACCCCGGTTCACCCTCAACTCCTCAAGTCATTCGGCCGAGCGGGTCATCCCTTACCGCAAAAAGCAGCCGCTTGTGGGGCGGCGTTTAGCGGGCGCGCATTAAGAAACAGGCGCCGCCGCCCCGCATTGCTGGTCAAGGAGGATTTTGTTTTAATGACGGCAGACGGGTGAAGGATTTTCCCTAGGTATGGATGTGCCGCCTTACGTGCCGGCACGTTGCGTAAGAAGTGCGTGGAGAGGGGCTTTGGACTGGTTGCTGGCGATATTCTTGCGGCGGTACATCCGCCAAGGAACCCTGACGGTTGCGAGCGCGGCCGGCAGGACATACACGTTTGGCGATGGCAGCGGCCCGCCGGTTGCCGTCCGCTTCGCGACCGCCAAGGCCCAGCGCGAAGTCCTGTTCAATCCGCAGCTGCGCCTCGGCGAAGCCTATATGGATGGTACGTTTGTCCTCGATCGGGGCTCGATCGCGGATGTGCTGGCCATCCTGCTGCGGCAGGATCACATCGCATCGCCGCGATGGGCTGTGCCGCTGCAGTTCGTTCGCTACCTGCTTCGCAGGGTGCAACAGTTCAACCCGCGCTCGCGCTCGCGGCGCAATGTCGCCCATCACTACGATCTGGACGGCCGGCTTTATAAGCTCTTCCTCGACGCCGATCAACAATATAGCTGCGCCTATTTTGAAACTCCCGATCAGTCGCTCGACGACGCCCAGCTCGCCAAGAAACGTCATCTCGCCGCAAAGCTGCGAGTCGAGCCGGGCGCGAAGATCCTCGACATCGGCTGCGGCTGGGGAGGATTGGCGCTCTATCTCGCCGAGATCGGCGGCGGACAGGTCACCGGCATCACGCTTTCGCAAGAGCAATATGCGCGCGCGCAACAGCGCGCGACCGAACGCGGCCGATCGAAGGAGGCGGTATTCCGGCTCGAGGATTATCGCGACGTCGACGGCCCATTCGACCGCATCGCGTCGGTCGGCATGTTCGAGCACGTCGGCGTCGGCCACTACGACACGTTCTTTCGCAAGTGCGCAAAGATCCTCGACAAGGACGGCGTCTTTCTGTTGCACACGATCGGCCGCAGCGGGCCGCCCAGCATCACCAATGCCTGGATCGCCAAGTATATTTTTCCGGGCGGCTACATTCCGGCGCTGTCGGAAGTATTGCCCGCGATCCAGCGCTCGCGGCTCGTGGTCACCGACGTCGAAATTCTCCAGCTTCACTATGCAGAGACGCTCAAGGCCTGGCGCGAGCGCTTCCTCGCTCACCGCGAAGAGGTGGAACGACTCTACGACGCGCGCTTTGTGCGCATGTGGGAGTTCTATTTGGCATCGTCGGAAATGGCTTTCCGCGAAAGCGACATGGTGGTGTTCCAGATCCAGATGGCGAAACATAAGGGCGTGGTGCCGCAAACCCGCGACTATATCGGTCGCGAAGAAGCGCGCCTGCGCGGGCTGGAAGCCACCTACTCTCCGCCGCTTCGGCTTGCCGGCGAGTAAACGCGCCCGATGCGCCGAGGGGCGCGCGGAGCCGACGCTGCAAGTTTGCGCTCCAGAGTTTTGATCGAGCACGATCTTTTGCGGGAATCGGTGCCCGAGATCGAGTCCGGACTTGGCATTCCGCGAACCGTGCGTCAGTCAAGCGCCTTCGTATCCGCCACGCCGATCGATCACGCACATAGTGTGTAACGGGGAAAGCCGCGACCGGGCATTCCCCTCCGCGCCTAGCTCGACTATCGACAGAGACCTCATGGCGTTAATGCAACGGTCGCGAAGTCGTAAAAGTGACGCTGTCGTTGAGTGAACCGCGATGTTGAGTAACCCCAATTCGGCCACATCCAAATCCCCTGATCGGGACCATGGCGATATTCGATTCGACCGCACGCCGGCAGCTCCCTGCCGAGCCCACATACCGCGCGCCGCCGCACAACATCGAAGCGGAGCAGGCGCTGCTCGGCGCTATTCTGGTCAATAACGAGGCGTTTTATCGCGTCTCGGATTTCCT
>DATMQV010000328.1:0-21457 GCA_035566615.1 Xanthobacteraceae bacterium | reverse complement strand
CCGCCGGTATTGGAGGTCGAAACGCCAGTGCGCAGATCCTTCACCATCTGATAGGGCTGCAGCACATAAGAACGGATCTGATGGCCCCAGCCAATATCAGTCTTGGCGGCCTGATCGGCGGCGGCTTTCTCCTCGCGCTTTTTGAGCTCGGCTTCATAGAGCTTGGCGCGCAACATCTGCCAAGCCTGCGCGCGGTTGCGGTGTTGCGAGCGGTCGTTCTGGCACACCACGACGATGTTGGTCGGGATGTGCGTGAGCCGGACCGCGGATTCGGTCTTGTTGACGTGCTGACCGCCGGCGCCGCCGGAACGCATGGTGTCCGTGCGTACGTCGGCTTCTTTGATGTCGATCTGAATGCGGTCGTCGACCACAGGATATACTGTGACGCTCGCGAACGAGGTGTGCCGGCGCGCATTGGAGTCGAAAGGCGAAATGCGCACCAGGCGATGCACGCCGTTTTCAGTCTTCAGCCAGCCGTACGCATTGCGGCCTTTCACCTCGATCGTGGCCGATTTGATGCCGGCCTCTTCGCCGTCGGTCTCTTCGATATAGTCGACCTTGAAGCCGTGCTGCTCGGCCCAACGCACATACATGCGCAGCAACATGTTGGCCCAGTCTTGACTCTCGGTGCCGCCGGCGCCGGCATGCACCTCGAGGTAAGAATCGTTGGCGTCGGCTTCCCCTGACAGAAGCGCTTCGAGTTCGCGGCGCGCGACATCGGCCTTGAGCTTGCGCAACGATGCCTCCGCGTCGGCAATGACCCTTTGATCGCCCTCGGCCTCGCCGAGCTCGATCATGGTCACTTGATCGTCGAGCTCCTGCTCGATGCGGGAAATGGCGGTGAGCTGATCCTCAAGCGCCGTGCGCTCCTGCATCAGCCGGCTCGCGCGCTGCGGATCGTTCCAGAGATTGGGGTCCTCGGCCTGCCGGTTCAACTCGGCAAGCCGCGCGCGCGCCTTGTCGACGTCAAAGATGCCTCCTCAGCAGCCCGACCGACTGCTTGATGTCACCGACGATGGCTTCGATTTCTGCACGCATGATGGGGAGCGATTTAATGGTTGACGCCGCCGGATGCAACGCGTCCGGCGAAAAGCCTCAAGAGCCCTAATGAAAAGCCTCAGTAAAGGCCGCCGGTGCCGGTGTGCACCGCGCCGGCGGCGGAATCCGGCGAAACCGACATAGCGCCGCCGCTGCTGGATGCCTCGGTGCCGATGACCGAGTAGCTATCCGGCGGTGCAGTACCGGGCTTGAACGCTTCGAGGATGACTTTCGGATCACCCGGGCCGGCACGCATGCCGCTCTTGGCGTCGACGCGGATGAGCTTGATGCCCGGCGGCACGCGGAAGGGAATCGGCGGCTTGTCGGCAAGCACCACCTTGAGGAAATCCTTCACCACCGGAGCGGCCAGATGGCCGCCGGTCGCGAGCCGCCCGATATGGCGGGGCTTGTCGAAGCCCAGATAGACGCCGCAGACGATATCGGGAGAAAAGCCGATGAACCAGACGTCCTTCTCCTCATTGGTTGTGCCGGTCTTGCCCGCGATCGGCTTGCCGACTTCGCGCACGACCGTAGCCGTGCCCCGCTGCACGACGCCTTCCATCATCGAGGTGATCTGGTAGGCGGTCATCGGATCGATCACCTGTTCGCGGTGGTCGAGGAGCGTCGGCTCGGGCTGACCGTTCCATTTATCGGCATCACACCCCACGCATTCGCGCTGGTCGTGCCGGAAGATGGTGTGGCCGTAACGGTCCTGGATGCGATCAATCAATGTCGGCTTTACCCGCCGCCCGCCATTGTCGAGCATCGAATAGGCGGTGACCATGCGAAGGACGGTCGTTTCGCCGGCGCCAAGCGCATACGAGAGATAAGGCGGCAAATCGTCATAGACGCCGAAGCGCTTGGCATATTCGGCGATCAACGGCATGCCGATGTCTTGCGCGAGCCGCACCGTCATCACATTGCGCGATTGCTCAAGACCAAAGCGCAGCGTCGAGGGTCCGTAGAATTTGCCGCCATAGTTTTCCGGCTTCCACACGCCGCCGCCCCCCTGACCGGTGTCGACCTCGATGGGAGCGTCGAGCACGACAGTCGAGGGGGTATAGCCGTTATCGATGGCGGCTGCGTAGACTAGCGGCTTGAACGAGGAGCCCGGCTGGCGCAGCGCCTGCGTGGCGCGATTGAACTGGCTTTGATCGTAGGAGAAGCCGCCTACCATCGCGAGCACGCGCCCGGTGCGAGGATCCATCACCACCATGGCGCCGGAAATTTCCGGCAACTGGCGCAGCCGGAACTGGCCCTGATCCTTCGTGGGATCGACGTAGATGATGTCGCCAGGCGACAGCACTTGGCTGACACGCTGGATCGGCTTGGCCGGCCCGCCAGCGGGCTTTGCCCACTTCACGCCGTCGAGCGGCACGATGCCGACTTCGCGGGCTTTGACGACGGCTCCTCCGGGATCGCGCGCCGGCTGCAGCCCCACGCGCGCGGACTGGTCGCTCACCTCGAGCACGACCGCAAGCCGCCAGGGATCGATGTCGGACAACGATTTGTGGTCGGCAAGCTTGATGCCCCAGTCGCCCTCGATCTCGATCTTGCCGATCGGGCCGCGGTAACCTTGCGTCTCGTCGAAATTGATCAGCCCGTCGGTCATGGTCTTGCGCGCCAGCACCTGCATCTTTGGATCGAGCGTGGTGCGCACGGAGAGGCCGCCTTCGTAGAGCTTCTTCTCTCCGTAGTTCTCGAAGAGGTAGCGGCGGACCTCTTCGGCAAAATACTCGGCCGCGAATGTGTGCGCGCCGGTCGGCCGCACCGCGACGTTCAACGGTTCCTTCTTGGATTTGTCGCCGACGGCTGCCGTGATGAAGCCGTCTTCGACCATGCGGTCGATCACATAATTGCGCCGCGCAATCGCCTCGTCGCGGCGGCGGAACGGATTGTAGTTGTTCGGCCCCTTCGGCAACGCGGCGAGGTAAGCCGCCTCGGCGACCGTCAGTTCGTGCACCGATTTGTCGAAATAGAGGAGCGAAGCCGCGGCAACGCCGTAGGCGCCGAGTCCGAGATAGATCTGGTTGAGATAAAGCTCGAGGATCTTGTCCTTCGAGTATGCTCGCTCGATGCGCAAGGCGAGCAGCGCTTCCTTGATCTTGCGCGTCATCGACAGTTCGTTGGTCAAAAGGAAATTCTTCGCCACCTGTTGGGTGATGGTCGAAGCGCCCTGCGGCCGCCGGCCGCCGCCGTAATTCTGGATATAGACCATCGCCGCGCGGCCGATGCCGGTGACGTCGACGCCGGGATGTTGGTAGAAATTCTTATCTTCCGCGGCGATGAACGCATTGGTCACAAGCTTCGGAATTGCTTGGATCGGCAGATAAAGGCGGCGCTCGTTGGCGTATTCCGCAAGCAGCGAGCCATCGGACGCGTGCACCCGCGTCATCACTGGCGGCTCGTAATTCTGCAGTTGCGTGTATTCCGGCAGGTCCTTGGAAAAATGCCACATCAGGCCGGCCACGGCCGCGATCCCGGCGATGAACAGAATGGTTCCCGCCGCGAACAGAAAGCCGAAGAACCGGAGCAAGATTTTCATGCTAAACGCCCCGCCCAGTCACGCCCGCGCCCCATTGATCCGCGCCGCGATGGGCTGCGAAACGCCCCTTATGTCACTTTTGCCCTTAAGGGCAAAGGAACCACAAGAAACCGTGCAAAAACCCCGTTCGACAGCTTTGTCGTCGCTCTCGTTTTTGTTCAAACTGAGGCCGTTAGGTCCTTAGTTTGACCCGGTATGGGCTCCCGCCATCGGCGAGGACAGGAAGGTTTCGATCACCTGCGCCATCGAGTCCGATGTCCGGTTCCGCCAAGTCTCGGACAAGAGCGACTGCAAATCCTGCCGATTGGAGACGTAACCGAGTTCGACCAGCACCGACGGCACGTCGGGCGCGCGTAGGACGCGAAAGCCCGCGGACTTCAGCGGCTTTTTGTGCATTCGCATTACCGCCTTCATCTCGCCGGCGAGTTTATGGGCGAATTGTGTGGAGAGGCTTTTCGTCTCTCGTTCAGCGAGATCGATGAGGATGCCGGCGACATCGTCCGGTTCGCTCTTCAGATCCACTCCGGCGATGACGTCGGCCCTGTTTTCTTTCTCGGCGAGGCGCGCTGCCTCGGAATCGGTCGCGGTATCGGACAGCGTGTAGATGCTGGCACCCTGCGCATCGCCTTCGCCGTGCGGGAGCGAGTCGGCGTGAATCGATACGAACAGGGTCGCGCCAGCGTCGCGCGCGATTCGTACGCGGTCGGCGAGCGCCACGAAGGTGTCGTCGGTGCGGGTCAACAGCACCCGATACTTGCCGGATTTCTCGAGGCGTTCGCGCAGGCGCTGCGCGAAGTTCAGAACAATATCTTTTTCTTCTTCGCCGCTCGGCCCCTTGGTGCCGGTGTCGATGCCGCCGTGTCCTGGATCGAGCACGACGAGCGGACGCTGGTCGCCTTCTTTTACTGCGGGAGCGTCGACGCGCGGCAAATCGGCGCGGGCGGTGCGATTGTCCGCGGCGGTCCGCCGTAAAAAACTTTCGCGGTCGGTCGGCGCCAGATCGAGGACGAGGCGGGCCGGGGCAGTCTCGGTCGAATCAACGACGAACGCTTTTTCGATCTTCGCGGGCTTGGCGAGGTCGAAGACCAGGCGCGAACCGCCCTGCATCACAAGTCCAAAGCGGAATGCCTTGATCAGGCCGCGTCCGGTTTCACCGGTCTTAGACGGCAGTTGAAAGACCACCTGCGGTATATCGACGACGACACGATAGGGATCGGCAAGCGTGAAGGCCCGCAGATCGATCTTGCGGTTGAAGTCCATGACGAAACGGGTCTGCGTTTCGTCCCCGCCGAGCCGGGCGTCGGTCGCCACCGGAAGCGAATCGGATGGGGACGCCGGGGGAGCAGCCGGCAATTCCGCCGCCCGAGCCCCCATGGCGCAGAGCATGCCGAGGAACGCCCAGTTCGCCGCCCGGACAACCATCGGTTCCAACCCTTTGTGCCAGTCTTACTCCAATAGGCAGGCGTGGTTAATCGAAGCTTACGCGCCTATTTATGGCACAGAGCGGCCACCCAGGGGCGTAATCTGGAGCCGTTTCCGGCCTATTCCCCAGCGCCATTGGGACATAAAGCGCAGGCCGCTTGCCAATTCACTGCTCGCGGCTTTATGAAGGGGGTGGCTGACGGTGAATGTTCCGGTTGTGTCCCGTCAGGGCCTCGGCACGTCCGCCGCGATGTCTCCCATGGAGCTACCATGGAAAGAGAGACCGCAGGCGAACGCGGGTTTCGATCCATTCCGGCGCTTTCGCGCGCTTCTGATGCGGACGAAGAGCTGGCCCCGCCGACGCCCTTAAAGGAGCAGGGCAACCGGAGCCTACGGTGCGGGACATGTGCTGGCGGCGTGTGCCGCCGAGGTCGCGTTGCCGAATATCGTCGGCTTAGCAGTATCGCGGCGGCCCAACCGTCGCCGTCCACTACGGTTTGAAGTCTATGTTCGAGGCCCAACAGGTTCGATCGGATCGGCACCGCAGCGTTAATGCGACGCGCGCTCGCCGACGCGGCGTTCCTTGCCTGCCCTCGGAGTACTCCATCCGTTACCTCCACAGACAAACTGGCAGCGCGCCGTATTCGTCGCCGTTCCGGCACGAAGTGCGCCGCAGGCCAGCCTTTATGAGATTTGCAAATGGCCAACAAAATGCTCATCGACGCGACCCATCCGGAAGAAACCCGGGTGGTCGTCCTGCGCGGCAATCGTGTCGAAGAGTTTGATTTCGAGTCCGCGCAACGCAAGCAGCTACGAGGCAATATCTATCTGGCGAAAGTGACGCGCGTTGAGCCGTCGCTGCAAGCCGCCTTTGTCGATTACGGCGGCAATCGCCATGGCTTCCTGGCATTCAGCGAAATTCACCCCGACTATTACCAGATCCCAGTTGCCGACCGGCAGGCATTGATCGACGAAGAAGGCCGCGCCCAGCGCGCCGCCGACGACGAAGACGATCGCCGTTCGCGCCGCAATCGTGGCCGTCACCGCGCTTCCGCGCGACGGGACGAAGACGTCGTACAAGGCGGTGAACCGGCCGAGCCGGCCGGGAGCGAGTCGCCCGCCGCGGGCGGGGATCATGCCGAGGTCCCGGCACAGGAACTCGGGATCGAAGATGAGGCCGCGGTCGAGGCCGAAGACACCGAGGGACCGACCACCCTCCCAGGGGCGCCCTTCGTAGCCGAAGGGCACGAATCACCCGCGGAAGAGACTCTGTCCATCCCGTCGGAAGTGGTCACTCCCGCGAACGAATTTCCCGACGCGGCCGAGCTCCCTGCTCTCTTCGAGACGGAAACTCGCCAAGCCGATGTAAGCAGTGACCTGCCGGCGGTAGACGAAGCACCGAACGTCCAGGAGGACGTTCACGACGCCGGAGAAGCGGCGGCAGAGCTGGCAACTGATATGGCCGAGGAGGTGATCGGGGCTCCGCAGACCGCCCCGAACGGCGACCATGCCGACGGCGACGGAGACGACGACGAAGCGGCGGAAGAAATCGTCGAATCTGTCGGCGGCGCCGATGCGCTCGAAGAGGTGCCCGACCGCGCGCCGCGCTATCGCCGCCAATATAAGATCCAAGAGGTCATTAAGCGCCGGCAAGTGATGCTGGTACAGGTGGTCAAGGAGGAGCGCGGCACCAAAGGCGCCGCGTTGACGACATACCTCTCGCTCGCCGGCCGCTATTCCGTGCTGATGCCCAACACCGCGCGTGGCGGCGGCATCAGCCGCAAGATCACCAGCGGCGAAGATCGCTCCCGGCTGAAGGAAATCGCCCAAGAGCTTGAAGTGCCGGAAGGCATGGGCGTCATCGTGCGCACGGCGGGCGCGAGCCGCACCAAGACCGAGATCAAGCGCGATTTCGAATATCTGCTGCGACTCTGGGAAACTGTCCGCGACCTGACACTCAAATCGACCGCGCCGAAGCTCGTCTACGAAGAGGGCTCGCTGGTCAAACGCTCGATCCGCGACCTCTATAGCAAGGAAATCGACGAGATCGTCGTCGCCGGATCGGATGCGTATCAGGAAGCCAAAGAGTTCATGCGCATGCTCATGCCGAGCCATGCCAAGAACGTAAAACTTTATTCCGACACGCAACCGCTGTTGTCGCGCTACGGCGTCGAGAACCAGCTCGACGGCATGTTCTCCCCGGTCGTGCAGCTGCGCTCGGGCGGCTACATCGTGCTTAATCAGGCCGAAGCGCTGGTCGCCATCGACGTCAATTCCGGCCGCGCCACGCGCGAGCATCATATCGAAGACACGGCGCTGAAAACCAATCTGGAAGCAGCCGACGAAATCGCGCGACAATTGCGGCTGCGCGATCTGGCTGGGCTGATCGTCATCGACTTCATCGATATGGACGAGAAGCGCAACAACCGCTCGGTCGAGCGCCGGCTGAAAGAATGCTTGAAGCAGGATCGCGCGCGCATCCAGGTCGGCCGCATCTCGCATTTCGGCCTGCTGGAAATGTCGCGCCAGCGCATCCGCACCAGCGTGCTGGAAAGTTCGACGGAGCGTTGCCCGTATTGCGGCGGCAGCGGCCATGTCCGCGCCGTCTCGTCGCTTGCACTGCAGGTGTTGCGCGCGCTCGAAGATCAACTTATGCGCGGCGCTACCCACAATCTCATAGCGCGCACGCGGCCTGACGTGGCGTTGTACGTGCTCAACCAGAAGCGCGCGCATTTGCGGGCGCTGGAAGAGCGCTTTGCGATCACCATCACGATCAATGCCGATGAGACCCTGATCGCACCGCAGGCTTTCGCGATCGATCGCGGCGAACAGGTGCATACGCTCGAAGCGGCCAAGGCGCTCGCCCAGCAGACCGAAACCACGGTCGCGCCGCTGGAAGAAGAAGACGGGCTCGAGGAAGCGGCGGGATCGGACGACGAAGGCGAGAGCGAAACGCCAGCAGAGGGCGCCACCGAGCAACACGGCGAAGGCGCTGGTGGGCGGCGGCGGCGCCGTCGGCGGCGGCGCGGCCGGAACGGCGGCGATGCGCACGCCCAGCCACACCGTCAGGACGATGGTCACGACGAACATCCGCCGGAAGAACGTCATTTGGATGAGGCAGGCGAGACCGAAGAGGAATTCGGCGCCGAGGGTGCCGAAGAGACGGCGACCGACGAAGGCGCGGCGGAGGCAGACGAGTCTTTCGCTTCGCAGGGCGGCGAGCCGCAGCGCGACGGCGACCGGCGGCGACGCCGTCGCGGCCGCCGTGGCGGCCGTCGCAACCGCATGGGACGGGAGCGCGAAGGCGCGCCGGCCCAATACGAGCACGACATGCAGGAGGGCGAGGCCGAGCCGCATGCATTCGGCTCGGCCGAGGAATTGACGGCAGCGCCGACCAACGAAGCGGACCTGACGCAGGCGGTCACCGATCTCGATGCGCCGCCCAGCGAGGCGCCACCGCCGGCCGAGCCGGCGGATGTGGCGGCTGCGCAAGCGTCGCCGCCGCCTCCGCAGCACGAACAACCGCGCCGGCGTTCGACTGTACGCGAGCCTGCGCCAACCGCGGCCGCGAGCGACGCAGCACTTCAGCCGACGCCCATCCAGGCGCCCTCTCCTGCTCAACAGCCGGTCGTCACCGAAGTCGGCGAAAGCGAAAGCGCCGATCGGCCACGCCGTAGCGGCTGGTGGTCACGACGCTTCGCCGGCGGTTGATGACGGGCGCGCCGTCGCGCGGTCGAACATGATCTTGTCGCAAAGCTTCTGGCTGCCCCGAACCAAGTCCGGGGCAGTTCTTTTTTGGAACGCGCGCCCATGAAAAGCAGATGGGTCGAAGCTGAAGCCGCGGAAATTGTGGCGCACGGCGCCGAGGCCGGCATCACGCGCGATCTGGCGCTTCGCCTCTACAGCACAAGATTGCTCGGTGCCGATCCTAAACTAGTGCTGCATGGCGGCGGCAACACTTCTTTGAAGACGCGTGCCCGCGACCTGCTCGGCAACGAAATCGAGGTCCTGCGGATCAAGGCTTCGGGCGCCAACATGGCCACGATCGAAGCGGAAGGCTTGCCGGCGGTTCGCTTGGCGCCACTGCGGGATTTGCGCGCCATCGAGGCGATCGCGGATGAAAAACTCCTCGCGATCGAACGCGCCAATCTGATCGATTCGGCCGCGCCCAATCCGTCCGTCGAAGTGATGCTGCATGCTTTCTTGCCATACAAATTCGTCGACCACACGCATGCCAGCGCCGTGCTCAGCATCATCGACCAGCCGGACGGAGAGAAAAAGTGCGCCGACGCGTTTGGCGGCCGCCTGGCTTTCGTGCCGTATTTGATGCCGGGCTTCGGCCTCGCCAAAAAGGCGATCGAGATCTTCGAACGGGCGCAGCCGAGCGACGGCTTGATCCTCAGCAAACACGGGATCGTCACTTTCGGCGAGAGCGCGCGCGAAGCTTATGAGCGCATGATCGCGATGGTCTCTCTCGCCGAGGATTTCATCGCGCGCAACAGCGAGCCACGCATTCTCGTAACAGAATGGCGAGAGCCCGAGCCGATCGCGTCGGTCGCGCCAATCATCCGTGGCGCCTGCTGCCAAAAAGATGAGAAAATCGAAGGCGCATGGCGGCGTCTGGTGCTCGACTTTCGCGGCGGTCCGACGGTTTTGAGCGCGTTGCAGTCAGACTTGGCCTGCTTAGCCGAAGGCGGCGTGGTCACGCCCGACCACACCATCCGCACCAAAAACGGGCCGTTGGTCTTGCCGCATGCGGACGCCGGCAAGCTCGACGGCTTCGCGGATGCGACCCGCGAAGCTGTGGGCGCGTTCGTCGATCGCTACCGCGACTATTTTGCACGGCACAACAAGCGTGCCGCCGGTGCCAAGCAGGAACTCGATCCCCTGCCCCGCGTCGCGCTGGTGCCGGGCCTGGGCCTGTTCGGTCTGGGCCGCACCAAACGCGACGCCGCCATCGCCGCCGACATTGCCGAAGAATGGATGGCGGTCGTCGGCGATGCCGAGCGCATCGGCCGCTTCGAGTCGATTTCCGAGGCCGACATGTTCGACTGCGAATATTGGCCGCTCGAGCAAGCCAAGCTCGGAGCACGCAAGGAGCCGCCGCTCGCCGGCCAAATCGTTGCGGTCACCGGGGCCACCGGCGCAATCGGCGGCGCCACAGCCAAGGCATTCGCTATCGCCGGAGCGGAAGTTGCGCTGCTCGACGTGAACCTCGCGGCCGCGCTCGAACAGGCAAAGACGATCGGTGGATCACCGCTCGCGATCGCGTGCGACGTGACCGATGGCGGCTCGGTTCGTGCGGCCTTCGACCAGATCGCGGCGCATTTTGGCGGCGTCGACATTGTCGTGTCGAATGCCGGCGCCGCCTGGCAAGGCCGCATCGGCGAGGTCGACGAAGACATTTTGCGCAAGAGCTTTGATCTGAATTTCTACGGCCACCAGCGCGTGGCGCAGGCCGCGATCAAGATCATGCGCGCGCAAGGGACCGGCGGGTGCCTTTTGTTCAATGTCTCAAAGCAGGCGGTCAATCCTGGACCGAATTTTGGCCCGTACGGCATTCCAAAAGCAGCGCTGCTGGCGCTCATGCGACAATACGCGCTCGACTATGGCGCCGATGGCATTCGCGCCAACGCGGTCAACGCCGACCGCATCAGGTCGGGATTGCTGACGGGAGAGATGATCGCCTCACGTGCGAAAGCGCGCGGCTTGAGCGAGAAAGATTATATGGGCGGCAATCTGCTCGGCCGCGAAGTCACGGCCGAAGACGTTGCGCAAGCGTTCCTCCATCAGGCGCTGGCGCTCAAAACCACCGCGGACGTGACCACCGTCGATGGCGGCAACATCGCCGCGGCGATGCGCTAGAGCGGGATGAGCTATAGTTGGATCGGCAGTCTGCTCTAGCTTTTTGTTCGAGCGTGATCTTTTCCGAAAACCGGTTTCCACTTTCCGGGATCACGCTCCAGCTTCCGCTCAATTGCTCGACAAGATCACATTCTTGACGATCGGGTAGACTTGGTTTTCCCAGCGCTTGCCCGAGAACACGCCGTAATGGCCGACACCGGCCTGCATATGGTGCCGCTTGAGATAGGGGCGCAGTTTCCTGCAGAGATCGTGCGCCGCGACGGTCTGGCCGACGGCGCAGATGTCGTCGCGCTCCCCCTCGACGGTCAGCAGCATGGTGCGGCGGATCGCGCCCGGATCGATGGTCTCACCGCGCCATTTGAGTCTACCGAGCGGCAGCGCGTACTCCTGGAAGATGTGCCGCACCGTTTCCAGATAGAATTCGGCGGTGAGATCGAGCACGGCGAAATATTCGTCGTAGAATGCCTTGGTGGTCGCCGCCTTTTCCAGCTCGCCGTTGGCGAGATTGTCGTAAAGCTCTTTGTGCGCTTTCACATGCCGATCGATATTCATCGTCATGAAAGCGGCGAGTTGCACGAAGCCCGGATAGACGTGGCGGAAAGCGCCGGGATAGCGCATCGGCACGGTTGCGGTCAGCATCCGCTCGAACCACGCAATGTCTCGCTTGTTGGCAAGCTCATTGACTTTGGTCGGGTTGACCCGGCAATCGATCGGCCCGGCCATCAGCGTCATGCTTCGCGGCTGCGCCGGATTGCCCGATTGCGCCATCAGCGCCACCGCGCAGAGAACGGCTACGCAGGGCTGGCAGACCGCAAGAACATGCGAGCCAGGACCCAGGACCTCGAGATATTTGATCAGGTGTTCGACATATTCGTCGATGCCGAAACGGCCGGCGGTAATCGGCACGTCGCGCGCATTGTGCCAATCGGTAATGAACACGTCATGCTCGGGCAGCAAAGTACGCACCGTCGCGCGCAATAGCGTCGCAAAATGGCCGGAGAGCGGCGCCACCACGAGCACGCGCGGCTGGGCCACCGCGACGTCCTTTTTGAAATGCAGAAGCGTGCCGAACGGCGTGCGCGCCGCAGGCTCTTCCCGCACTTCCACTTCGCGGTTACCGACATTGACGTGGGAAATGCCGAAAGGCGGCCGGGTGTGCGTGAGACCCGCGCGCGAAATCAGTTCGTAGGCGGCGCTCAGGTTGCGCTGAACATCGTCGCCGAGCAGCGGCTGCGCACCGGCCGCTAGCGCTATTGATGCCCAGGCCCGAACCGGGGCCATCATGTCGGATTGAGTCTGGTAAGCGAAGTACAGCATCCGTTACCCACGGGTGCCGTAGTCCTTCTGGCGACAGAAACCCCGGCCCCTGAAAGGAAAAGCTAGTGCATTTCTTGTTGCGCTGCGACAAGATTGTGAACATCCTGCACAGTGGCTGCGGGAGGTCGAATTGGGCAATCGACGGGACTGGATTGCCTTTAATTCCAGCGAATAAACAGTTGAAAAATCAGCAATTTATGAGATCTGCCTGATATGTCCAAAGCCGTCCTCACCATCGCCAGCAAAAATTACGGCTCGTGGTCGTTGCGCGGATGGTTGCTCTGCAAAATGGCCGGCATCGACTTTGAAGAGCAGCATGTCGGTACGGACGACCCTTCCACGCGGGCAGAACTTCTCCTGCTGTCGCCGTCCTTCCTGGTGCCACGGCTTACCCATGACGGCTTGAAGGTCTGGGACACGCTGGCAATCGCCGAATACCTGCATGAGCTTTATCCCGAAGCAGGTCTATTGCCCCCCGATCGCGCCCAGCGCGCTCATTGCCGCTCGATTTGCGGGGAGATGCATTCCGGCTTCAGCAACTTGCGGTCGGCGCTGCCGATGAACATCAAGGCGCGCTTCCCAGGATTCAAATCGTGGGCCGGCGCGCATGGCGATATCGATCGCATCACTGCCATCTGGCGCGAGTGCATCGAAGCCTACCGCGGACCCTATTTGTTTGGCGAAGCACCCTGCGCCGCCGACGCCATGTACGCGCCGGTCTGCACGCGCTTCCTCACCTACGACATGGCCGTGGATCCGGTATCCGCGCAATACTGCCGCACCATCATGGCGATGCCGCTCATGCTGGAATGGATCGCCGCGGCCAAAGTAGAGCCGGACGAACTGGAAGAGCTCGACGTCGAATTCTAGAGCGGGATGACTTTTCTTCGAATCGTCATCCCGCTCTGGCTTTTTTATTTGAGCATGATCTTTTCGGAAAACCGGCTTCCACTTTTTCCGGATCAAGCTCGAACTCAATCCCATTTTTGCTGACCTGAGAAAGCAAAATTGACGAGCCGGCCGTCACGGCGCGCCAGTGCGGCAATGCTCGCCATTTCTGGCTCGGTGAGCGCAAAATCGAAGATTGCCGCGTTCTCCGACAGCCGTTCGACCTTGCTGGTGCGCGGAATGACGACGATGTTTTGCTGGACCAGGAAGCGCAAACAGACCTGTGCGGCCGTCTTTTTGTGCGCGGCCCCGATGCGGGACAGAGTCTCGTCCTCACGCACCCTGCCCTTGGCGATCGGGCTATAGGCGACGACCGCCATTCCGTGCTGCCGGCAGGCGGTGATCAGCTTCGACTGGTCGAGAAAGGGATGGCATTCGAACTGATTGCACACCAACGGCTCACTGCTCAGCCGCAAGGCTTCATCCATCAGCGGCACGGTAAAGTTCGACACGCCGATCTGACGCGCGAGGCCATCGCGCTTGACCTTGCAAAGCGCGCCGAGCGTTTCTGCAAGCGGAATCTGCGGATTGGGCCAGTGAAGCAAAAGAAGATCGACCTCGCCTAGTCGCAACCGACCAAGACACTCGCGCGCAGTCCGCTCGAGCTCGAGCGGGGCAAAATGCGAGGGCCAGATCTTGGTGGTGACGAAGATGTCGTTGCGCTTGACGCCCGATGCACGCAGCCCTTCGCCGACCTCGCGTTCATTGTCGTACATTTCGGCGGTGTCGATGTGCCTATAGCCGAGCCGCAAGGCTTGTTCGACCACGCGCGCACAAACACGTCCGCGCAAATCCCAGGTGCCGAGCCCCAGCAAGGGAATTCGCGCATTATTGGCTTCGACGCTCGGAACGTTTTGAACTATCTGCCTCGCCGCGTCAAAGCGCCGAGCGAGACTTTCCGCCAAGCACCGCGAAGGCGGCCTCGGGCGCCCCATCGATGACTTTGAGAAGGGCGCGGGCCGGGCCGCGCGGCGAGCGTTTGCCCTGCTCCCAGTTGCGCACCGTCTCGACCGGAACGCCGATCTGCGCAGCGAAAGCGGCCTGCGTCAATCCAGTTCGCCCGCGCACATTGCGCGCGTACACCGCATTCTCGAAGCGCTCGGAATTGTCGCGGCGGGCAGGCGGCGGCTCTTCGGAAAAGGAAATCGCCCGCTCACGGCCATCCGGCAGGATTTCGACCAACCGTCCGTCGGCTTTCAGTCGCACACGAAGCATGGTGCTTGCTCCAGCTCTGCCGGCCGGACGAGCATATCTGATTCGGCGTGAATTCAGCGAACGGGCCAAAGGTACTGGGTCAGGGGCCTGATGCAGATGCCGACAATAGGCCAATGCCCCAGTTCGGCGGATCAACTACAAGCCGCTGAAAAACTTGAGCAGCACGGCTCGCCGCGCCGTCTCCCGGGCGGTGCACGCCGCCGTCATCGGCCCCGCCATCGTACCTTGGATCTTCGTGTAATAGAAGCCACACGTGCTATCGCGGTACGCGATCCAGGCGCGCTGCATTTCGCGCAGTTTTGCCTTTTGCTCATCATCGAGATCGGCGGCGAGCCTTTTGTAGTTCTCGTTGAGGAGATCGTCCCAGATTGCCCCTTCGAGGCGATAACAATCGGCCGTACCGACGTTGGATTGGCCTTCGGGGGTTTCCGTGCATGGCGTCCCGACCAGGTTGAACAAGCATTTCTGTTCGACTTCGTCCAAATCGGTCTCGTGTTTCTTGGCGCAGTCGCGGATTGCCGCGATCTCCTTCATCGTCGGCTTGCGGCTTTGGGCGTGGCCGGCCGCGCTCGCAGCGCCGAGCAGAGGAGGCAGCAGACAAATGAGAACTGCCCAGCGTTGCGCGGCCGGCCTCGCCATCATGCGATAGTTCCTCTCAGCCCTTGTTAGCTTGTCAGCCCTTGTCAGCCCTTGGGCGGCATCACCTGACCGCGGATCTCGCCGCCCGGGTTGGCCTGCGTGTGAACATTGATATACCACTCGCCCGCCGTCATTTGCTGCGACTGTTCGGGCGTGAGCGTGGCTTGACCTTTGATGGGGTCGCTCACTGCGGCACCCTTCTCGCTCAGCCAGATCACCGGCGGCCCATTCTTGCCCTGCATCGCGGGCCCGTGGAAATGCGCCATGGTGGCGGGGCCGGAGAGGCCGCTATAGGACACATTCCATGTCAGCACCCGCGTGGCCGGATCGTAAGTCAGATCAGCCTTGCCGGTGGCGCCGGTTTGCACCGGCGGCACCTGCTGCGCGCCGTTCAAGTCCACCTTGAATGACATCGGCGCAGCAATTCCCGGCTGCGCCAAAATCACCAAACTCGCCGAACATGCGGCGACGACAATATCGCGCCGCGAATGCGAAAATGCCATGGTAAGACTCCTTGGATCGTGGCCGCCCCTCATGCATGCTTCCCTCGCCCTGAATTCTAGGAGCGCGTCTCCCGCAAGTCGATTGATGGTTCCTCCGGAACACCCCAACATGCATCAACAGATTTTGACGAACCGCCCGCAAGACGCCAAAAATGCCGTCACACATGCCGCATTCAAGCGAGTAGCCCATGCAAAACCTGCAAATTGACGCCCAACGCCTTTGGGACACGCTGATGGAAACAGCGAAGTTTGGCGCCACGCCCAAGGGTGGCATTTGCCGTCTGACGCTGACCGACCTCGACCGCCAGGTGCGCGAGTGGTTCAGGCAAAGGTGCGAGGCGCTCGGCTGCACGGTGACGGTCGACGAAGTCGGCAACATGTTTGCGCGTCGGCCGGGCAAGAATGACAAGCTGGCGCCGATCGCGATGGGCTCGCACCTCGACACGCAGCCGACCGGCGGCAAGTTCGACGGCGTGCTCGGCGTGCTCGGCGCGCTCGAGGCGATGCGAACCCTGCACGAGACCGGCTACGAGACCAACGCGCCGATCGAGATAGTCAACTGGACCAACGAGGAAGGCTCGCGCTTTGCACCGGCGATGCTGGCATCCGGCGTCTTCGCCGGCGTGTTCACCGCGGAACACGCCTATTCGCGCACCGACCGCGAGGGCAAGACATTCGGCGATGAGTTGCAGCGGATCGGCTACAAGGGCCCGGAGAAAGCCGGCGCGCGCACGTTCGGCGCCATGTTCGAGCTGCACATCGAGCAGGGTCCGATCCTCGAAGACGAGCACCGTATGGTCGGCATCGTCCAAGGCGTGCAAGGCATGCGCTGGTATGAGGTCATCGTGTCCGGCCAGGAGGCGCATACCGGCGCCACGCCGATGCGGTTACGCAGGAATGCGCTGCTCGGGGCCGCACGCATGATCGAGCGCATCGATGCGATCGCGCTGGAGCATGCGCCGAACGCTGTCGGCGCCGTCGGACTAATCGAAAACAAGCCGAACAGCCGCAATGTCGTGCCGGGCGAAGTTTTCTTTACGATCGATTTCCGCCACCCGGAGGACCAGGTCCTCGACGTCATGGAGGCCAAGTTGCGGGCGTCGCTGGCCGAGCTTCTGCCGCCGCTGAAGCTCACCTACAAAGAGGAATGCATCTGGAATTCGCCCGCTGTCAAATTTGCCCCCGAACTGATCGAATGCGTACGCATCGGCACGCAGAAGGCCGGCTATTCGTCGCGCGACATCATTTCCGGCGCAGGGCATGACGCCGCCTATGTGGCGCGCGTCGCGCCGACCACGATGATCTTCGTTCCATGCGCCGGCGGCATCTCGCACAACGAAGCGGAATCGACGAGCTTCGAGGAATGTGCGGCTGGTGCGCAAGTCTTGCTCAACGCCGTGCTGGAATACGACCGCAGGCTCAGCTGAGCCGGATCAGCACGTCTTTTCGAAAATCTCGCGGCCGATCAGCATGCGGCGGATTTCGCTCGTGCCGGCGCCGATCTCGTAGAGCTTGGCGTCGCGCAACAGCCGCCCGGCCGGATAATCGTTGATGTATCCGTTGCCGCCCAGGCATTGGATGGTCTCGAGCGCCATCCAAGTGGCGCGCTCGGCGGCATAGAGAATGGCGCCGGCGGCGTCCTCACGCGTGGTCTCGCCGCGATCGCAGGCCTTGGCCACGGCATAGACGTAGGCCTTGGTCGTGCTGAGCGCGACATACATGTCGGCAAGCTTTGCCTGAATGAGCTGAAAGCGGCCGATCGGCTGGCCGAATTGCGAGCGCTGGTGAACGTACGGAATGACCAGATCGAGGCAGGCCTGCATCACGCCGATCGGGCCCGCCGCCAAGACCGCGCGCTCGTAGTCGAGACCGGACATCAGAACGTTGACGCCGTTGCCCTCGACCCCGAGCACGTTCTCGGCCGGCACTTCGCAGTCCGCGAATACGAGCTCGCCGGTGTCGGAGCCGCACATGCCGAGCTTGTCGAGCTTCGGCGCGGTCGAAAAGCCCTTGAAACTATTCTCGACGATAAACGCCGTGATGCCGCGCGAGCCAGCAGTGGAATCGGTCTTGGCGTAGACGACGATCGTCTCCGCCAGCGGCCCGTTGGTGATCCACATCTTCGAGCCATTGAGCACATAACGATCGCCGCGCCGGGCGGCGCGCGTGCGCATCGACACCACGTCCGAACCGGCATTCGGCTCCGACATGGCGAGCGCACCGACATGCTCGCCTGAGATCAGCTTGGGCAGATACCGCTTCTTCTGCTCGGCACTGCCATTGCGCCTGATCTGATTGACGCAAAGATTGGAATGCGCGCCGTAAGACAGTCCCACAGCAGCCGAAGCGCGCGAGATTTCTTCCATGGCGACGCAATGGGCGAGATAGCCGAGACCCGAACCGCCCCATTCCTCTTCAACCGTGATGCCAAGAAGGCCAAGCGCGCCGAGTTCCGGCCACAAGTCGCGGGGAAATTTGTTGGACCGGTCGATGTCGTCGGCCCGCGGCGCGATCTTTGCCTGCGCAAAGGCGCCGACCGTCTCGCGCAGCATGTCGACGTCGCTGCCGAGCGCATAATCCAGTCCGGGCAGAGTGTTGCGGATCATCACACGCTCCATCCGTGGCCTGACACCGGCCTGCCCCGGATCTTGGTCTCGGGGACCGTCGGGGTGCCTAACGATATCGATTGGCCGGCGCGCTGTCAGCGCTCCAAGAAGCCACGCTCAGGCGGTCGCGAAACGTGTCGCGCGCGCCAGCGCCTGATCTATGTCGGCGGCAGGTCTTGACTTGGCGAACAAATAGCCTTGCATCTCGTCGCAGCCGGCCAGGCGCAGCAGAACCCGTTGCTCGTCTTTCTCCACGCCTTCCGCCAAGACTTTCATACCAAGCGTGTGGCCGAGCGTGACGATCGATTGAATGATCGCGCCGGTATTGCCCGACGAGCCGAGCGACGCCACGAAAGAGCGATCGATCTTGAGCCGATCGAACGGAAACTTCTGCAGGTAGTTCAAGCTCGAATAGCCGGTGCCGAAGTCGTCAAGCGCAAGCCTGACGCCGAGCGCCCGCAACGCTTCGAGACGCGCCTGCGCTTCTTGCGGATTGTCGATCAACACGCCCTCGGTCACCTCGAGCACGACCCGCGACGCGTCAATCCCGGTCTCCGCCATGATGTTGGCGACCAAATCGACCAGCCAGCGATCGCGGATCTGCAAAGGCGAGAGATTGACCGCCACGGAAAGCGTCGGCCAGCGCGCACCATCCGACAGCGCCCGCCGCAGCACGATCTCGCCAAGCTGCGACATCAATCCGCTTTGCTCCGCAAGCGGAATAAAGACCGATGGCGTGATTGGCCCCCGGGTCGGATGCGTCCAACGCAAGAGCGCCTCAACACCCACCATGGCGCCGCCGTCGGCCGCGACGATCGGCTGATACTCGATGTCGAACGCCTGCAACGCGATCGCGGATTGCAACTCGTGCAGCAGAAAGCGGCGCTCCGCATAGTCGGTCTCGATTTGCGGCTCGAAGCGACGGGCGTTGCCGCGGCCGGCTCTCTTGGCGGCGCGTAGCGCAAGCCCGGCACGGCGCACGATCTCCTCGCCGCTCGCGCCATGGTCCGGGGCTCGCGCAATGCCGATGCTGGCGGTGATCTGCCACATCCGGTCCATGAAGATCGGACGCAGGAGCGACGCGCGTAGCGACTCGACCAGCAAATCTTCCACGCCGGAATCATCGCTCGCGATGATGACGGCGAATTGGTCTTCCTCGAAGCGGCCCAAGATCGCGCCTGGCGGCAAACCGGCCTTGAGGTGCTCCGCGATGCTGGTGAGCAGTGCGTCACCGCCGGAGCGTCCGAGCGTGTCGTTGACCTCGCGGAAGCCGTCGAGATCGACGAGCGCTAACACGACCACACCGGAACGCCGTCTTGCCAACGCCTCGCCGAGTTGTTCAAGCATCACGCGCTGGTTGGGCAGTCCGGTCAGCGGATCCTGGGTCGTAAGTTTGCGCACGTCCTCGGCGCTGCGATTGAGCGAACGCAGCACATGCCGGGCCGCGCGCAATGCGATAAACGTGCATACACCAAGGATTGCGCCGACCAATGCCAGCAAGCCCCACAGCCGGTCCATCGCTGCGATAAATCCGTGATCGCCGGCCCAACTGAACCACCCGACGATGCGGCCGCGGGGATCGTGCAACGATTGCACCGTCCGCCCGGCTTCGCCGATCGGATTGGCGTCGAAGCGGAGATCAGCGAGGCGGCTGCGGCGCGCGATCTCCCGCAATTGCATGTCGTCGGGCGCGTCGATGTCGCCAAACTGGGTGTGGAATTCGTCAAGCGCCTGTTGCAGCGCGGCCCGCTGCTGCCCCTCGACGTGGCCTTTGCTGATTCGCGTGGCAGTAAAGCCGGTAGCCGCGCACAGCAATATCGCGCCGACGACGACCAGCGGCAGAAACAGGGCTAGTCGCGCGACGGTTGCCTTATGGGTGCTTTTCGACCGGGAGGTCGGCCTGGGTTGGCGCTGCCGATGTGCCGCCCACCATTGTCGGGCTGCATCGACCACCATATTCCAACGCCCTTTACTAGTATGCCGATAGCTAGACTTATGCGGCCCTGATTAACGCCAAGGAAAAACCTCGGTGCACTGAGTAGGCAGTTTTCAACAACTCGAAACACGTGGCCGCTATCGTTAACATTGCTTTAAATTGGGCAACCCCTAGTCTGCAGCGGCACGGCGGTGCCAGGAACAGGACATGCTAAGCTTCCCGCGAAAGTCGGCTGATTTCCTCCTCGGCGCCGTGCTGAGCGCGACCTTAGGTTTAGTGGCGCCAGCCTTCCTCCCCGCCCTGGCCCTGGCGGAGGACTGCCCCGGCCATCCTGACGCGCTGGGAACGAGCCGCGTTCTTGTCGTCGACCCGGGCAAAATCCAGCGTGTCGGCGTGATGCAATACGCGCAAAGCCTGCCGCTTGCCGACAAGGAAGTGGTGCTCACGTTCGACGACGGGCCGCTGCCGCCGCACTCGACAGCAGTGCTCGATATCCTTGCTGCACAGTGCGTCAAGGCTACCTTCTTTCTCGTCGGCGAAATGGCGCGAGAATTTCCCTCCATCGTGCGGCGCATCCACGAGGAAGGACACACGATCGGCACGCACAGCGAGCATCATCCTCTTCGCATGCAAAAAATGTCGATCGACAAGGTTCGGGCCGAGGTCGACCGCGGCATCGCGGATGTAGGCGGTGCGCTGTGGGATCAAAAAGACCTCGCCCCATTCTTCCGGATTCCCGGCTTGGCGCGCAGCGACGCGATCGAGAAGGAGCTGGCCGACCGTTCGCTGGTGGTATTCAGCTCCGACACTGTCGCCGACGATTGGCATCGGCGAATCCGGTCGGCCGACATCACGCGGCTGGCGCTGAGCAGGCTCGAAGCACGCGGCAAGGGCATCTTGCTGCTTCATGACATTCATCACGCGACCGTCGCGGCGCTGCCGGAGCTTCTGACCAAATTGAAAGCAGCGGGCTTTCATGTCGTGCATGTGGTGCCCGGGACCGGCGAACCGGCAGAAGTCGCAGGCGCTTCGGCAGCGCGCGAGCCAGCGCCTTCGAGCTCGCCCAATCCTGGCGCGGCGCCGGCAACGACGCAGCGTGGCGTGGTTGCGGCCGCCGCCTCGAACAGTCCGGCACCGCCGGAGCAAAAGGACGAAAGTCAGCCGGCGCCCGGCGTGTCGCCCACCGGCAATCAAGCGGCGGCTGCGAACGAAGCACCAGCGCACCAGGCAGAGAGCACGGCTCGGCAAGCCGCCGATACGCCGGCGAGCAGCAATCAGGTCCCGGTCGCAAGCCCACCCCCTGCTGCGCAAAGCGAGGCAGTTGCGCCGACGCCTGGCGCAAGCCCGGGCACCGATCAAGTTGCAAGCCCCAACGCATCGGCCCCGCCTGAACGAAGCGATTATGATGGGCTTGTGGCTGATG
>DATMQV010000327.1:0-2120 GCA_035566615.1 Xanthobacteraceae bacterium | reverse complement strand
TGATCAGCACGCGGCCGTGGCGGCCCGGGCGATCCGCATTCGTGCTTTCCTTCTGCCGCCGGCTGTGGGAGAGGAACCGTAACAACGAAACCGGACGAGACGGATGCGCGCGGCCATTTTCAGGAACGGCGAGATCGTCGTTGATTCCTTCCCCGAACCGAAGCCGGCCGCGGGCCAGGTGCTGGTCAGGACACTGGCCTGCGGCATCTGCGGCTCCGACCTGCACGCGCGCAAGCACGCCCACCGCATGGTCGAAATGGCCAGGCATTTCCCCGGCCGCAAGCCGATGGACCTCGCCCGCGACGTCGTGTTCGGCCACGAATTCACGTGCGAAATTCTCGATCACGGGCCGGGGACGGCGCGTGGCTTGAAAGCCGGAACCCGCGTCTGTTCGATCCCCGCGCTGTTGACGCCGGAAGGCCCGAAAGGCATCGGCTATTCCAACGACAACGTCGGCGGCTATGCCGAGCGCATGCTGCTCAGCGAGGCGCTGCTGCTGAAGGTCCCCAATGGCCTGGCGGCCGAACACGCCGCGCTGACCGAGCCGCTGGCGGTTGGAGTCCACGCGGTGGCAAAAGCCAATGTGCGCGGCGACGAAGTGCCGCTGGTGATCGGCTGCGGCCCGGTCGGGTTAGCTGTGATCGCGGCGCTCAAGCTGAAGGGGTTGCACCCGATCGTCGCCGCCGACTATTCGCCGGCGCGGCGGGCGCTCGCACAAAAGCTCGGCGCCGATGTCGTCCTCGATCCCGCGCATACGCAACCCTATGCGAGCTGGGCCGAGCATGCGGCGATGTCGCCGGACCAGATTGCGGCGCGGCCGCCGCGGGAGGCGTGGTGGCCGGCGTTGAAGCCGGCGCTGATATTCGAGTGCGTCGGGATTCCCGGGCTGCTGCAACAGGTATTCGAAGGCGCGCCGCGCGACGCCCGCATCGTGGTGGTCGGGGTCTGCATGGAAACCGACCGCTCCGAGCCGATGCTCGGGATCTTGAAGGAACTCAACGTGCAATATGTGCTGGGCTATACGCCCGACGAGTTCGCCTGGTCGCTGCGCCTGATCGCGGAAGGCGAGGTCGATGCGGCCTCGCTGGTGACGGCCAAAGTCGGCATCGACGGCGTCGCCGGCGCATTCGCCGATCTCGCCAATCCGGAGCAGCATACCAAGATCATCGTCGAGCCGTGGCGGTAGATGACACGTGATTCCGATCGTCCGCCTGTGCTGGCGCATCAGCGCTTCCTCGAAGACAAGAAGTCCTTCGCGGGACTGAATCTCGCGCAGCGTTTTCGCCGCATCCACGACACCAATCTATGGGGCGCGGAAGCATCCACTTCCGGCTTGGGCTCGCAGATGGACGCGACCGCCGTGCTGCGCGCGGAATTGCCGCGACTTTTCCAGAAGTTTGCGGTGACCTCGCTGCTCGATGCGCCCTGCGGCGACGCCGGCTGGATCAACCATGCCGATCTCGGCGTACGTTATGTCGGCGTCGACATCGTGCCTGCGCTGATCGAGCGGCTGCAGGCCCGCGCCGCGGCAGGCGAAATTCGCGGCGAATATAGTCTCGCCGATATCACCTGCGATACGCTGCCGCGATGCGATGCGATCCTGTGCCGCGACTGCCTCGTGCATCTGTCATTTGCGAATGTCGAACGTGCGGTGGCGAATTTCCGCGCCTCCGGCGCGACGTGGCTGATTGCGACCACGTTTCCACAGTGGCAGGTCAACCGCGATTGCGAGGACGGCGACTGGCGCGCGCTGAATTTCGAGCGCGCGCCGTTTGGCTGGGGACCGCCGGTCGAACTGTTGAATGAGAATTGCCTGGAAGCCGGCGGCGGCTGGCGCGACAAGAGCCTCGGAGCGTGGCGACTTGCCTAATCTGGGTCGTCCCGGACAAGCGAGCCCCCGGCAGCGCCCTTGCGCTGTCCGGTGCGAGCGCCGATCCGGGACCCATAAGCCGCGGCGGTGGTCATTTCGGCGAAGTGGTCGACGGCTTTTTCAAAACAACTAGCGTCGGTGGTTATGGGTTCCTGCGTTCGCAGGAACGACATTACACCGGCAGCGCGATCGAGTATTTCACCTGGCTCAATGCAAAACTCGATTCGATCGAGGCGATGCCGTCGAGGCG
>DATMQV010000326.1:0-4945 GCA_035566615.1 Xanthobacteraceae bacterium | reverse complement strand
TCGGCGGCGCGCTCGCGCACTTGATCGCGAAGCGGTTCGGCAAATCGCGGATAGTCGAAGATCCGGATCTGCCGGGCAGAAAAAAATCCCGTCATTCCCTTCGCGTAACAGGCTCCCGGCAGCGTGCCGGTGACGATGATCCGGTCATAGCAGGAGAGCACCCCGGCGAGGCGCTCGCGGTAACGCTCCGTTAGCGGCTGCCTCAACCTCCCCTCCTGCTCCCCGCGTCTCCGGCGTCTATTTTAGCCTGTTTGGTTCCGGCTTCGCCGGCTTAGGGGGACCGAGGGTTCGAATCCTTCTCCCTCCAGCGGCGAGTCAGCGGCGAACTCGGTTCGGAACTGTGAGCATTCATAGGTGCTTCGAATTGACAAGCTTTGTTGGCGCGCCGGCGCTGTCACGGATCTCGGTCATGAAGACTGTCGGCGGCGTCGGGTTTCCCGGCTCGACGCCGTGCCTCTCGTCGTGCCATGGAACGCGGCGAAGGCGGACGCCGTTCGCGAGAAGCGGTTGGAAGGACGGAAACGGTCTGACCAACACGCGCACGACGCTGACCTGGTTCCCGATCAGATTGCTGATGTGGAACATGCCCTACCATGCAGAGCATCACCTATATCCTTCGATCCCCTTTCATCAATTGCCGGCTCTTCATGTTAAGATACGCGGCCACTTAAAACATCTCGCATCAAGCTATGTCGCAGCCAATCGGGCTGTCGCCCATCCCCTATACCCGTCGAGGACCAATTAGAGACTTCGCCGTACTACATCGAGTGAGGAGGGCGGTCCGCATGTACCATCGAAGGGACGCCGCTTGGTGAAGCCATCATTGGCCGTTCATCGCTCGCGAAAGATGATTCCTCAATTTCGGCTTTGGCGTCCACGCTCTGCGGCCGAGGCCGTAGCCATGCGAGCCGAGGCGGGCGATGGCGGCGCGTTCATGGCGGGCGGCATCGATATCGTCAACCGCATGAAATTCGGCGAGCCGATCACCGAGATGATTTACCTTGGCGGCCTTACGGAGCTCGGCGCGATCAGCGACACGGGGGGCGGGCTCCGCTTGGGCAGCCTTGTCACGCATCACCAGATCGAGACGTGCGCGCTCGTCCGTGCTCGCTTCCCGGAATTGGCGCAAACCTGGCACGACGTCGCCAATATTAGGATCCGCTGCAAGGGCACGATCGGCGGCAACATCATGGCGGCCGATCCGAACTATGATTTCGCTCTCGCTGCGATGGCGGCCGAAGCACATCTCGATTTTCTCGGCCAAGACGGCGCCGTCCGCAGCGTCTCCGCGATGGCGCTCGGCGGTCTGAGCGCATATGGGCTGCTTACCGGGATTACCCTCCCGTCGGCCGCCCGGCTCCGTCTCGCCTTCGATCGTTCTCTGCGACCGGCGATAACCTTGGCCCTCGGTCTCGATGTCGAGGACGGCAAGGTGATCGGGGGCAGGGTCGCCATCGGTTGCGCGTTCCCGGCGCCGGTCTCGTTGTGTTTGCCAATAAGCGAACCGCTTTCGTCGCGGGAAGCCGTCGAAAGAGCGGCGATCCTTGCACGCGATCACGCCGCTTCTTTGCCCGAACCGATGACCAACCAGCACGCAAGCGCGCGCTATCGCCGGCAGATGATCGAGGTACTGCTGCGGCGAAATCTAGCCACGCTCGGGGAGCGGATCACATGACCGCGGATATCGACATCACGGTTACCATCAATCGGCGCACATACCGCCTAAATGTGCCGCCGAATCGGATATTCGCCGATTTACTGCGCGAGGATCTGCTACTCACCGGCTGCAAGATCGGCTGCGACCAAGCGGTCTGCGGTGCGTGCACAGTGCTGGTCGACGGTCTGCCGGTGACTGCCTGTACGACTTTCGCGTTTGAGCTCGATGGTACGGCGGTGACAACGATCGAAGGATTGAGTGAAGAGGGCATGCTGCATCCAATACAACGCACCTTCCTCGAACACAGCGCGTTCCAATGCGGTTTTTGCACACCCGGAATGATCCTGTCGGTGAAGGCGCTGCTCGAGCATTATAGCGATCCCGACGAAACGACAATCCGGCAATGGCTCGATGCCAATATCTGCCGTTGCACCGGATATCAAATGATCATCGAGGCGGTCCGCGCGGCAGCCAAGGCAGTGGCCGAATAATGAACGAGGTGGGCACTTCGCTCTTTCGATCCCGGGTCACCGCGCTCGATGGTCCGGACAAAGTTACCGGCGCCGCGCGCTTTACGTTCGATGTAATATTACGCGGCATGCTGCACGCGAAGGTGCTGCGCAGCCCGCACCCGCACGCCCGTATCGTGGCAATCGATACGAGCAGCGCCGAGGCACTGCCCGGGGTCGTTGCAGTCGTAACGGGCGCAGACGCGATCAAGCTGCCGGACCCCTATTACGGCGTGGCGATCCGCGACCAGCCGGTGCTCGCGATCGACAGGGCGCGCTACATCGGCGACATGATCGCGGCAGTTGCCGCCGTCGACGAGGAGACCGCCTATCGGGCACTGGCGCTGATCGATGTCCGCTACGATCTGCTGCTGCCTGTCACGACGATTGAGGAAGCACTCGCGGATGGCGCGCCGCTGCTGTTCGATGCGCCCGCTGCGGGTGCGCCTATTAAGCTGGGCGACGGCGTCACCAGCCTAAAAGAGCCACGGCCGAACGTGCTCTGTGAATTCGGCTACGCTAAAGGCGACGCCGACGCCGTGCTGGCAAAGTCAGACCACATTTTCGAAGACCGGTTCCGCTTTTCGCGGATCAACCACTTTCATCTCGAGCCTTACGTCAATGTCGCACGAGTCACTGGCGAACAGATCGAGTTGTGGTCGTGCAACCAGGATCCGTTCGTGCTGCGTGGGGACATCTCGCGAATATTCGGACGGCCTGCCAATAATATTCGCATCAATGCAAGCTATATCGGCGGCGGCTTTGGCGGCAAGAGCTTTTGCAAGATGGAGCCGCTCCTCGTGCTGCTCGCGATGAAAGCGGGCCGGCCCGTACGCCTCTGTCTCAGCTTGGACGAAGGCCTGCTGACGCTCACCAAGCATGCCGGGATCCTGACACTGAAGACGGGGGTCACCAAGGATGGCCGGCTGACCGCACGGAGGAGCGAGATCCAGCTCGACGGCGGCGCCTATTCGGACGCGAGCGCGTTGACGGTGGTCAAGACCGGCTACCGCATCACCGGCCCCTATCGCTGGGACGCAGTTGCGACACGCGCCTACGCGGTGCGTACCAACACGGTTCCGGCCGGTTCGTTTCGCGGGTTTGGCGGGACGCAGGCGAGTTTCGCCTCGGAGTCGCAGATTGACATGATTGCACGGCGGCTCGGGATCGATCCTTATGATTTTCGCCGCAAGAACCTGCTTGCCGTCGGCGAGCCGTTTCAACCGGGCGACAGCGCCGTCGACAGCGACCTCGGAGGCGGTCTCGACGAAATCGTCGAACGCCTTGGTTATCGGCAACATCGGCGGAGCGCCGCGCAGGGTCACAAGGCGCGCGGCATGGGGCTCAGCATCGGGATAAAGGATGGCGGCGGTACGGCCAATCATGCCCAGGCGCTCGTCAAGGTGCTGCCGTCGGGACGCGCGATCGTCAATGCCGCCGCGGTCGAGATCGGTCAGGGCGCGACGACGGCGCTGAGCCGCATCGCTGCCGAGACGTTGAAGCTCCCGCTCGATTGGGTGCGCTATGGCGCGATCGACACCGACCACACGCCGCTTGACAATGGCACCCATGCCAGCTGCGGGACCGCGGTTACCGGCACTGCCGTGATGCGTGCGGCAACAGACGCGTGCGGCCAGATCCTCGAATTCGCAGCCGAGCAGCTCGGCTGCAGAGCGGATGAGCTCCAGCTTGATAATTGGACCGTTCGGCGCGGCAATCACGCTCACCCACTCGAGCCAATGATCGCGGAGCACTTTGGCGGCGCCGGATTCGAATTCATTGGTCGCGGCATGGTCAAGGTCCTCAATGACCCGAGGGCACCACTGGGCGCCGCAAGCTTGTTCTGGATGCCGAGCTGGGTGGGTGCCGAGGTCGAAGTCGACCGCGAGACCGGAAAGGTGCGGGTCTTGCAGCTCGTGGTCGGAGCCGATTCCGGACGCAGCGTCAACTCCGTTGCTTGCCGTGGTCAGGTCGAGGGTGCGGTACTTCAGGCGCTGGGGCAAAGCCTCTTCGAGGAGTTGCGCTATCAGGGTGGCGAGCCGGTGAATGCGACGCCGCTCGACTATCGCGTGCCGCACGCGGCCGATCTTCCCGACCACTACGAAGCCGTCATTTTCGAGTATGGCGGCCCCGGTCCATTTGGGGCCAAAGGCATCGGGGAAGCGGGTATGCTCGGGGTTGCGAGCGCGATCGCCAATGCGATCCATGATGCAGTCGGCGTACGGCTGACCGAAATCCCGTTTACGTCCGAACGCGTGCTTGCGGCAATCGAGGCGAGCTCGTGACCCCGGTCCGGTGGTAGGACCCGGTACCATCTGAAGCTCTCATGGCGGCCCGGCAGGCGGCTGGCATAAATCCTGCGTGGGTTTCGGATCCCGTCGGAGGCCGGCAGACAGTTTGGGACGTGAAATACACAGCTGACGACGACCCTCATCTCGCACTGCAGCCGTTCCCAACCGCTGAGCGCGACACAGTGGGGCTCGCCGAGCGGTCGAGCCGCGATCTGGCGGCGCTCGGGCAAGCGCGGTCGAGGCAAGCGGCGTAACGATGGCTTGTATTAATTCAAGCTTGATCTGACAGACGGTGTTGGTGGTTTGAGCCTTTCTGAGTTTCGTCTGTGGTCAAGCAGCCATGAGTTGTTCCTTTGCCAGGGGTAGGGCGTCAAGCAGGGTCTGCATCGGAGTCTTTCCGAAGCACCAGCGGCCCTGGTGAGGACGCCGCAGATTGTATTCGGCGATCCAGGCATCGAGGTCGGCCTGCAGCTCGTCAATCGTCTGGT
>DATMQV010000325.1:0-10018 GCA_035566615.1 Xanthobacteraceae bacterium | reverse complement strand
CGGTGGCGTGGCACTGGACCTGGGAACGGCACGGCGCGCCGCAGGTCAATTCACGCTTCGAGAAGAAATCCGGCGGTCGGCACATGGAAGGCCCCGATTGGGCGGCCTGGATGGCGGTCAGGGTGATCGTGCAATCGTCGCTGCGAACCGAATCCACCGATTTCGCCAAGCAGCGCGCGTTCATTCTGGGCGACGGCAATTTCGACGGCGCCAAAGGCCTGGCGGTCAGCGTGCGCCCCTGGGACCATCAGGTTCGGCAGGCGATCTTGCTGGCGGCGCCCTACGAAGTCGTCGCCGACTCGCCGGTCGAGGGCTTTTTGCATCGCACCAACACGCTCGACACACTCGGTGACGACGAGCAAGAGTCGCCGTGCCATTTGAGTAAATAACAATGTCATTGCGAGGAGCCCAGTGACGAAGCAATCTAGCAGACCGAAAATCGTGGATTGCTTCGCTTCGCCGGCAATGACGAATAGAAGGTCAGTGAATGCCCCTCGCCCACACCATGCGCGCGCTGCGCGCCGTCACCATGCGGGAGTTGCTGAAATTTGTGCAGCAGCGCGGCCGGCTGTTGTCAGCGCTGGTCCGCCCGCTGATCTGGCTCGCCGTGTTCGCGGCCGGCTTCTACAACGTGTTCGGGGTCTCGATCATTCCGCCTTACAAGACCTACGTCACCTATCAGGTCTATATCGTGCCGGGCCTGCTCGGCATGATCCTTCTGTTCCACGGCATGCAATCGTCGCTATCGATGGTCTATGATCGCGAGATGGGCGTGATGCGGCTTCTGCTCACCGCCCCGCTGCCGCGCTGGCTTCTGCTCGCCTGCAAGCTTCTGGCCGGCACGGCGCTGGCGGTGATCACTTGCTACGTGTTTCTCGCGGTCTGCATCGCCTTCGACGTCACCTTCGATCCGCTCGGCTGGCTTTTCGTGCTGCCGGCGCTGATCGTTTCCGGGCTGATGCTGGGCGCGCTCTGGCTGTTTCTGTCGGTCTATATCCGGCAGGTGGAGAATTTCGCCGGCGCGATGAATTTCGTGATGTTCCCGATGTTCTTCTTCTCGTCGGCGCTCTACCCGCTGTGGCGGCTGCGCGAAGGTGGCTCGGAGATTCTCTACTACGCCTCGCTCGGCAATCCCTTCACCTACGCGGTGGAGCTGATCCGCTTTGCGCTTTACGGCGAGATCAGTGTCGTGGCCGCGCTGGTCGTGACCGGCGCGACCGTGCTGTTCTTTCTGCTCGCGGTCCTTGGTTATGACCCGCAGCGCGGCCTGATCAGGCGCGTTGCGGCTGCGCAGCCGGCGTAGAAGATATCACGCCCCGTCATGGCCGGGCACAGCCGTTCAAAGAACGGCGTCGCTTCGCTCGCCTATGTCCCGGCCATCTCGATCCAGATGCTCCGTACCATCACAAACGAGATGCCCGGCGCATAGACCGGGCATGACGCGTGAGAAAAACGGCCACCGAGAGCTACCGAATAAACGTGCCCTGCTTCAGCTCCGTAAAGGCCTGTTGCAGCTCGGCCTGCGAGTTCATCACGATCGGGCCGTACCAGGCGACCGGCTCCTTGATCGGCTTGCCGGACACGAGGATGAAGCGGATGCCCTCGTCGCCGGCCTGCACGGAGATTTCGTCGCCGGAGTCGAACAGCACCAGCGAACGGTTGCCGGTCTGCTCGCGCACCAGGATCTCGTTCACGCCGTCGGTCTTTTCGGTCAGTACGCCGAAGGGTTGCGACGCGGCGCGGAAATTACCCGAGCCCTCGAACACGTAAGCGAAGGCATGGCGTTCGACCTCGACCTTCAGCGTCTTGCGCTTGCCCGGCGGCACCCAGACGTCGAGATAGCGCGGGTCGGCGGCGACACCTTCGACCGGGCCGCGCTTGCCCCAGAAATCGCCGCACACCACGCGCACGCGCGTACCGTCGTCGTCGATCACTTCCGGCACTTCGGCGCCTTTGATGTCCTGATAGCGCGGTGCCGTCATCTTCAGCGACGACGGCAGATTGGCCCAGAGCTGAAAGCCGTGCATGCGGCCCTTCTCGTCGCCCTGCGGCATTTCCTGATGCAGGATGCCGCGTCCGGCGGTCATCCACTGCACGTCGCCGGCGCCGAGATTGCCCCGATTGCCGAGGCTGTCACCGTGCTCGACATTGCCGGCGAGCACATAGGTGATGGTCTCGATGCCGCGATGCGGATGCCACGGGAAGCCGGCGCGATACTCGTCCGGCCGGTCGTTGCGGAAATCGTCCAGCAGCAGGAAAGGATCGAATTCGGTGGTGTCGCCGAAACCGAAAGCGCGGCGCAGATGCACGCCCGCGCCCTCGATCGTGGGCTTGGATGAAACAATGCGTTTGACAGGGCGGATGGACATGGCGGCTCCTCGCGCCGGGGGGTTACATAGCCGGAACCTGTTAGGACCAACTCGGCTAACGGTGCTTTCCAACAAAATGGGCCAACGCCCTGGCCGTGCAAGAAGGCACACGGGTGATACCAGCGCCGTCATTCCGGGGCGCCGCAAAGTGGCGCGCCCGGAATGACAGTGGTTACTCCTCCTCCGCCACGACGTCGTTGAATTTGGTGTAGTCGAGCAAAAAACGCCCCTGCGGCGAGACGCTGGTGATGTCCTTGTAGCGATGGTTCCAGCGGATATCGCGCCAGGAATAGACGTGGCGCGCATAGAGCTGCTGGGCGGAGCTGTCGTCGAGGCCGCCGACATTGAGCACGAAGAGCGCGTCGCCTTCCTCGAGATCGGACGCCGTCGCCCCGTACAGCGGGCTGTCCTTGTCGATGATGTGAAACAGCATCCAGCTCAGCACGAACATCGGATGCTCGCTGCGATCGAGCTTGAGCTCGTAAAAGCGGCGGAGTTGGTCGCCTTCCCTGCTGCGCTCGGCGCGAATAAGCCAGAGCCGCGCGTTTGCCCGCGAGATCGTGTTGTGGCGCGCATTGGCGGTACGGATCATCAGCGCCTGACGCCCTTCGTGCCGGGTAATGACGGCAGTGTCGGCGAACACAAAGCGGGCGCGCGGCCGCGAGAAGCGGGCGAAAATGAGTCCGGTCATCACCGCGAGAAACGACATGCCGGTGAAGATCTCGACGGTCGCGATCAGATGCCCATAATCGGTCTGCGGATGCATGTCGCCATAGCCGACCGTCGCCAACGTTTCGATGGAGAAATAAAAGTAGGCGAGCGGCCCATTGCCTTCGGCATTGGCGATCGGCTCGTGGCCGAGCCAGTACAGAAAACCGAACACGGCGTTGAGCGTGACAAACAACACGGCGGCGCTGCCGAAAAACACCGGCCAGTAGACCGTCATCGCCCGATGATAGAGATCCGTCCAGAAACCCTGGGTCAAGCCGAGGGTCTCGATCTCGCGGTGACCGAACCTGACGAGCTGGGGCTTTTCCTTTGCGCGCTTACGCCGAAGTTTTGCCAATTTAACGAGGCCTCAATTCCATCCGCTCATTCCCGCGAAAGCGGGAATCCAGCAGAAGACGTTGGCCGCAACCGACCAGTTGGGTCCCTCCTTCGCGGGGACGGGCGAACGGCATGATGCGGATGCCAGCCGCCTTCACCCCGCCGCCTTCAGCGCAGCCCCGAGGCGGCCATAGACCCGGCGCGCATTCCCCTCGAAAATCTTCGCGCGATCGGCATCGCTCAAGCGCGGCGCCTCGTCGATGTAACGCTTGGTGTCGTCGAAGTTGAAGCCGGTCTTCGGATCGACGCCTTTGACGGCGCCGACCATCTCGGAGGCGAACAAAATATTCTCCACCGGCACAACTTCGGTCAGCAGGTTGATGCCCGGCTGGTGATAGACACACGTGTCGAAGAAGATGTTGTTCTTGATGACCTCGTCGAGCTCCGGCCGGCCGTTATTGAGCGCAAGCCCACGGAAGCGGCCCCAGTGGAACGGCACCGCGCCGCCGCCATGCGGAATGATCAGCTTGAGCGTCGGAAAGTCCTTGAACACATCGGACAGGATGAGCTGCATGAAGGCCATCGTGTCGGCGTTCAGATAATACGACCCGGTCGTGTGCATGGCCGGATTGCAGCAGCCCGACACGTGGATCATCGCCGGCACGTCGAGCTCGACCATCTTCTCGTAAAACGGATACCACCACTTGTCGGTCAACGGCGGCGAATTGAAATAGCCGCCGGAGGGGTCGGGGTTGAGATTGCAGCCGATGAAGCCGAGCTCCTTGACGCAGCGCTCGAGCTCGGCCGCCGAATTCTTCGGCGGCACGCCCGGCGATTGCGGCAATTGGCAGACACCGATGAAGTTCTTCGGATAGAGCGTGCATACGCGGTGAATGAGGTCGTTGCAGATCTGCGACCATTCAAGGCTGATGCTCTCGTCGCCGACATGATGGCCCATTCCGGACGCGCGCGGCGAAAAGATGGTCAGGTCGGTGCCGCGCTCGCGCTGCAGCTTGAGCTGGTTTTGCTCGATGCTTTCGCGAATTTCGTCGTCGGACATCTTCAGCGAAGCGCGCGACGGCAACGCCGCTTTATCCTTGGCGTTGGCGGCTGCAGTCTGCTCCTTGCGGAAGCGATGGAGGTCTTTGGGTTCGGTGGTGTAGTGGCCGTGGCAATCGATGATCATCGAGGTAAGTCGCTGAAGGGGTTGGGCCGGCGATGCTAAAGCGGGAATGACCTTATCTTCGAATCGTCATCCCGCTCTAGCGTTTTGTTTGGCATGATCTTTCCCGAAAACCGGTTTCTACTTTTCGGGATCATGCTTTAAGGGCCGGGGCGCGATTGTCAAACAGGGGCGGCTTTTCTATAGCATTCGGTATCTGCTCGATCGGGAGACTGGGGAATGGCTGAACTTCCGCGCCTCAACGGCATCATCCGCGCGCTCGAATCCGGGCAGCATGCGCTGACCTGTTTCTCGCCCGCCGAAGTCTCGAGCGCGGTGGCGCTGGCGACCTCGAAATTCGACGGTTGCGTGTTCGAGATGGAACACCAGCCCTGGGACGGCCGGCTGTTGCGCGATTGCCTGCAATACATGCTGCTGCGGGCACAGATCGCCAAATCGGGCTCGCTCGCGCCGGCCGTAACCCCGCTCGCGCGCGTGCCCGTGAACGGGGTCGAAATGGCGCAGTGGCAGGCGAAGCAGGCGCTCGACATGGGCTGCTACGGTATCGTGTTCCCGCACATCTCGACGGTCGAGGAAGCGGCCAATGCGGTCGGCGCCTGCCGTTATCCGCGGCTTAAGACCGCGCCGCACTATGAGCCAGCCGGCATCCGCGGCGACGGCCCGACGACCGCGGTGCGCTATTGGGGGCTGACCCAGCAGGAATATTACCAAAAGGCGGACATATGGCCGCTCAATCCGCAGGGCGAGATTTTCTGCATCCTGCAAATCGAGGACACACGCGGCGTGGAAAATCTCGACGACATCCTCGCCAATGTGCCGGGCGTCGGCGCCATTCTGATCGGCGAAGGCGATCTCTCGCAGGAGCTCGGCTACCCGCGCCAATACGAGCACAAGGTCGTGCTCGAGTGGATGAAGCGCGTGGTCGACACCTGCAAGAAGCACAATGTCGTGGTCGGCCATCCGCACGTCGAGCAGGGCAATGCCGAGCGTGTCGTCAGCGAAGGCTATCGCTTCCTGATGTGCGCACCGGTGCAGAGTTACGGCCACCTGGAAGCGGCAAGGAAGCATACGGGCAGAGCTCAGTGATTTCCTCCCCCGTTTACGGGGGAGGTGGCGAGCGAAAGCGAGCCGGAAGGGGCAAGTGGCGGCTTGCACAGAGCAAGCCAGCCCCCTCCACCGCGCTGACGCGCGGTCCCCCTCACCCGCTTCGCGGGGGCGGATGTTCACCCCACCCCCAGCCCGCCCTTCTCCTCGATGAAGCGCGCGATCTCGTCAACGCCCGCCCCGGCGCGCAGGTTGGTGAAAACGAACGGACGCGTGCCGCGCATGCGCTTCGACTCGCGCTCCATGGTTTCCAACGAGGCGCCGACATAAGGCGCGAGATCGATCTTGTTGATCACCAGAAGATCGGAGCGGGTGATGCCGGGGCCGCCCTTGGAGGGAATCTTGTCGCCGGCGGCGACATCGATCACGTAGATCGTCAGATCGGCCAGCTCCGGCGAAAAGGTCGCGGCAAGATTGTCCCCGCCCGACTCGATCAGCACCAGATCGAGCGTCGGGAATTTCTGTCGCATGTCGGCGATGGCCGCGAGATTGGCGGAAGCGTCCTCGCGGATCGCCGTGTGCGGGCAGCCACCGGTCTCGACGCCGGCAATGCGCTCCGGCACCAGCGCGCCCGAGCGAACGAGATATTCGGCGTCCCATTTGGTGTAGATGTCGTTGGTGATGGCGGCGATCTCGTAGCGCTCGCGCAGCCGCTTGCACAGCGCGTCCATCAGTGCGGTCTTGCCCGAGCCGACCGGGCCGCCGACCCCCACCCGTAAAGGACCGTGATACGAGGAAGACATGAAACCAACTCCAATTTCTCGCCGAACTTAGTGCGGGCCATCCGGCTAGGCAAAGCCGGCCGCTTCGGCCAAGCTGACGCGACATCGTGCGGCAGCCGACGAGACAGCAGCCTGAACGCTTGCCGGCTAAGACCGGAACAAGCGCGTGTATTGGGTCTCGTGCCACATTGTAGCGAGGTCGGCGCGGAACGTCGCGCTGCCGATCTCGTCCAACGGCGTCGCCAGCGCGCGCTCCGCCGTTGCCGCGACGGTGGCTTCGAGCGCGGCGAGCACGCGCTGGCCATCGGTCTGGCCGAGCGGAATGAGCCGCACGCCGGCCGAGATCCAATTGGCAGTCAGCGCTTGCAGAAAGGCACCAAGCGCCGGCTCGCAGGCGATGTCGTGCCCAGCGCAAGCAACCGCGACCGCAACCGGCAACGCCACTGCGCCCGGCCAGGCATCTTGCAAGCGCACCAGGGCCGGGCAAGGCCACGCCGCCTTTGTGGCGTCGAGAAACGCGCGCCCCTGTGCGGTCGTTTCCAGGAAGCGCTCCTTCGAAGGAACGAGCGCCGCCGCGAGCGCGGCAACGTCCCGCAGCGCTGCGTCATCCGACTTGGCGATGGCGCGGTGCGCATGAACAAACAAAACCGCATCGCAAAAGCCGCCGCCTTCGGCGAGCATCGCCGCAAGCCATTGCCGCAGCGTTTCGGCGTCCTTGATGTCGCCGGCCTCGACAGCCCATTCGATGCCGCTCGAATAGGAAAACGCACCGACCGGGTAGGCCGGCGACAGCCAGGCCATGAGGCGATAAAGCGCGCTCGATTCCAGCCGCTCATTCCTGCGAAGGCGGGAATCCAGCGGCTTCTCCCGCCTGGGTCCCCGCTTTCGCGGGGACGAGCGGACCAACGCTCTAGCCATGATCGTGGTCACGCTCGTGACCATGAGCATGCGCATGATCGTGCCCATGCCCATGGCTGGGCGTGTGCTGGCCGTAGGCGCCCTGCTCCGGATCGAATGGCGCGTCAACCGGAGCGAGCCGCGCGCCGAGCCCGCGCAACATATCCTCGATCACATGATCGCGGCGAATGCGCAGCCGATCGCCGACGATCTGCACGTCGATATGCCGGTTACCGATGTGCCAGGCAAGCCGCGCCAATTCGTGGCTGTCGGCGGCGGCGATTTCGATCAGCGCCTCCGGCCGGCCGACGATGCGAACAATGCCGCCGTCGTCGAGCACGAGACCATCGCCGTCGCGCAAAGCGGTCGCCTGCGGCAAGTCGAGCAAAAACGTCGTGCCCCGCTCGCCGGTCAAAACGACGCGGCGGCGATGCCGCCCATGTGCGTCGAGCGAAACCTGATCGACCGCACCGGCGCTGTCCCAGTGGCCGGCCGTTTTGACCGCACGCGCGCGTTTCATGTCGCCCATAAAGTGTGCCACAGATTCGTTCCGACTTAATTTTGGTACATTAGATACGCTATTTCCATCTCGTTGTTTCGAACGCCGGATGTTTCATCGCGTTGATAGCAACGACTGCCAATAGGAGAGGGCACGCCATGGCCGCAGACGGATTGATAACCATACGCAGCAGCCACGGGCCGAAGGAGACGATGGACAGGCTCGAGGCCGACCTCAAAGGCAAGGGCCTGACCGTATTTGCGCATGTCGATCATGCGGCCGGCGCCACTGCGGTCGGCTTGTCGCTCGGCCCGACCGATCTTCTGATCTTCGGCAACGCCAAAGGCGGCACGCCGCTGATGCAAGCGGTGCAGACCATCGGCATCGACCTGCCGCTCAAGGTCCTGGTCTGGCAGGATGCCGCCGGGCTAACGTGGCTCTCCTACAACGATCCGCATTGGCTCGCAAAACGGCATGGAATCGACGGCGCCGCCGCCACGGCCGTGAACGGCCTCGCCGGCGCCCTTTCGGCTTTGGCGCGGGCCGCGGCGGGTGCGAAATAAGGCCCTCCCGGCCCGCACACCGGCACAGCTGGACGAGCATCCAGCCCACCTCGAACAGACGTCGCCCACTAGGCAATGTTGCCGACCCTGCCAGACGGTGCGCCTCCGACCTTTTGATGACTTGTTCTTCCCGGCGTCTTTCCGGCTACATTGTCGCCGGCGAAACAGTGGAGCCAGTTGATGCGCTTTGGTCTATTCGGCAGCGCCACCGCGCGCCGCGGCGGGCCCGATGTCGATTCAGGCCTCGGCTACAAACAATTCGTCGACTACAACATCGAAGCCGAGGCGCTCGGCTATCACTCGACCTTTCTGGTCGAGCATCATTTCACCGGCGCCGGGCAGGTTTCCGCCAGTCTCTCTTTGTTGACTTGGCTTGCAGCGAAAACCCGCACGCTGCGGCTTGGCACCGCCGTCGTTGTCCTGCCCTGGCACAACCCGGTGCTGCTCGCCGAACAGGCGGCCACGATCGATCTTTTGTCCGGCGGACGGTTCGACTTCGGCGTCGGCAAGGGCTATCGCCACAACGAATTCCACGGCTTCTGCATCCCGATTGAAGAAGCCGACGAGCGCTTCAACGAATGCCTCGACGTCGTGGTCAAATCCTGGACGTCGAAAGAGCGCTTCTCGCATCAGGGCAAGTACTGGAACTTCGCCGACATCATCGTCGAGCCGCCGACCGCACAAAAGCCGCATCCGCCGATGTGGATGGCCGCCGGCAGCCCGAATTCGATCCGCCAGGTGGCCGAGCGTGGCTACAACCTTCTGCTCGATCAATTCGCCTCGCTCGACGCCATCGGCGAGCGCGTCGCCTGGTTCAAGGCCGAGGTCGAGAAACGCGGCCGTGTTTTTGATCCGCTCGACGTCGGCGTGGCGCGCGCCTTCTATGTCGCCAAGGACGAGGCCGACAAGGAAGCCGCGCTCGAGCAGCGGCTGGCGGCGCAGCGCCATTTTGCCGCCCTGTCGAAAGCGGCCGACGGCACGCAGAGCAAGGCGAGCATCATGGCCTTCTCAGATACGCGCGAGGCGAGCGAGGAAGCGGCGCTCTACGGCATGCCGGACGAAATCGCGCTCAAGCTCGAAAAGCTGCGGAAGCTCGGCGTCGAATATGTGCTGCTCAACGGCGGCGGGGTCGCACACGAAAGCCTGCGCCGCTTCGCGCGCGAGCTCATCCCCGCCTTCGCCGACGGCGCGCGCATGCGCGACGCCGGGTGACCCACTGCGCTCATTCCCGCGTCAGCGTAAGCGGGAATCCAGGAGAACGAGAGACTGGATATAATCGGTTCTGGGTCCCCGCTTTCGCGGGGACGAGCGGATCAGACAAAACAGCCATGATCGACAAGATCGTGCAAAGCATGGCCGAGGCGATGGCGGGGATCCGCGACGGCGCGGTCGTGCTGATCGGCGGCTTCGGCAGCATCGGTCAGCCCAATGCGCTGATCGAGGCCCTGATCGAGCAGGGCGCCGAGGATTTGACCGTGGTCGCCAACAATGCAGGCGTCGGTCATGTCGGCCTGGCGCGGCTGATGGAAGTCGGCCGCGTGCGCAAGATCATTTGCTCTTATCCGCGCACCACCGATCCGGTAGTGTTCGAGAGCCTTTACCGCGCGGGCAAAATCGAGCTTGAAGTGATGCCG
>DATMQV010000324.1:0-9850 GCA_035566615.1 Xanthobacteraceae bacterium | reverse complement strand
AGCAACCGGTACGGCTCGAAGTCTGGTCCGAGAAGGGCACCATACGTGGCGTTCTTCAGCCCGTGCTCGATGAATACGGCGTAGGGTTCCGGGTTATGCATGGGTTCGCGAGCGCCACCGCGGTCTACGACGTCGCGCAGGGTGACGACGGTCGGCCGTTGATCGTGCTTTACGTCGGCGACTGGGATCTGAGCGGTCTGTGCATGTCCGAGCAAGATCTGCCGAAGCGACTTGAAAAATACGACGGCCAGCATGTGGAGATGCAACGGATTGCTCTCACGCAAGACCAATTGGCCGGTCTTCCGTCCTTCCCGGCCACCGACAAACAGAAGGACGGGCGCTACAAATGGTTCGTTCGGAACTACGGCAAGCGCTGCTGGGAGCTGGACGCGCTCGACCCTAATGATCTGCGTGCTTGCGTCGATGTGGAAATCTCAAGGCGCATCGAGCCTGTGGCTTGGGAGCGCTGCAAGGTTGTCGAGCGCGCCGAAAGAGACTCGCTGCGCACGGTGATGGCTTTATGGGGCAGCAAACGCGCGCCAACTCATCCTGCGCGCGGTTGAGGCCGCGGCCGCGCGATGATTGTTCGCGTGCTCATCGGTGCCGTGCTGGCGATCTCGTTCGCCGTGACAGCGCAGGCCGCCATCGTCGTAAACATCGACAAGAGCGAGCAGCTCATGACCGTCGCGGTCGATGGCGCGACGTCTGGCCGGTCTCGACCGGACGGGCGGGTTACGACACGCCGAACGGCACCTTCAAGGTCAACCGCATGGACGCCGACCACCTGTCGCAGGAGTGGGACAACGCGTCACACCATGTTCTTCGACATGCACGGCCATGCCATTCACGGCTTTTTCGACGTGAAACATCTCGGATCGCCGGTATCGCACGGCTGCGTGCGGCTGGCGCCGGCCAATGCGGCGACACTGTTCGCGCTGGTGCAGGGTCAAGGCATGAGCCAGACCACGGTCGTCGTTTCCGGCCAGGCGCCGGCGCGCGGCGGCGAAGAGATGGCGCGGCGCCGGACGCCAACCCAGCAGGTCGCAGCGCAGCCGGCGCAGGCCGCGCCGCCCGGTTATGATTATCAACCGGCGCCGCCGCAGCCCTATCCGGCGCAGGCCTACGGACAACCGCAAACTTATTACCGCCAGGTGCAGCAACCGGCTTACCCGCCGCCGCCACAGGGTTATTACCGACAGGTGCCGCAGCCTTACTACGAACAGCAGCAGCCTTATTACGCGCAGCAGCCGCCGGGTTACTATCCGCCGCAGCCGCCGCCGGTCTATGTGCTGCGGCCGCCGGGGCTGTACTGAGTTCTGCTGTCACGCCAACGCCGGCCATTCCGCGCCGTCGATACGCATCACGCAGGCGGCCATCGGGCGTGCCCAATGTCATGATCGGTGTTGCCTTCAGCGTGCTGTTTGCCATCGGAGCCGCGGCCGCGGCGCCGTCCACGCTGCCGTTTGCGCAACTGGTCGACTTCTGCGGCTCCACGACGATTGCGGAGGCAGAGGCGAACGGCGAACAACTCGGTTGGCGGCGCATGACCGCCGCAGAACTCGAAGACTGGCGCATGGGCTTTGTCGCTTACACCGGCGGCTCGGTGGAGATTTCGGGTTGGCGGCGAGAAGATAACGACGGCGGAGAGTCGTTGTCATTCTGGGTCGCACGCGGACCCAGTCGACACCGCGCGTGTGCCTACACGGCTACCAATCCTGCGCGGCTATTGGACGATTTGTCAGAGCGCTTCGGCACTCCAAACAACCTCGAAAAATACGACTTCGGGACCACGTTTTCCTGGAAACTCGGTGCGACGGAAATCTCGTTTTCTCGGGTCGGACAGATCGCCGTTTTCTACGTGGTTCATTCCGATTAGTTGGCGCAGTGGCGCGCAGGTCTTCCATTCGCCGCAACCTGAGTCGCTGCTTCCATCCGCTGGAGTATGTGACGGACGCCAATGCCGGCATCGAAGTGCCCTCAGGCCAGACGCCGGCGCGCGGCGGCGAAGAGATCGCGCGGCGCCGCGTCCCGGCGCAACAAGCCGCGACACAGCCGCAGCAAGTCGCGCCGCCGGGTATGACGGTTATCGGCCGGCGCCGCCGAAGCCCTATCCGGCGCAAGCCTGCGGAAGACCGCCGCAACCCGAATATTAAGCAATACTACCGGCAGGTGCACACCTACGGCCCGCCGCACCCCTATTACCCCAGCAAAAGGGCTATTTCCCGCCACAGCCGCCGCCGCCACAATATTACGGGATGCAGCCCCTTCAGCCGGTATTGATTCACCGGTACACGGGATTGATCGCTGGACTCAGCAGGCGCCGCCGCCTACCGTGAAATTTAACGGAAGGCGGTCCGGGGTGGAAAACGCGTCGAGTGCAAAAGCGTGCAACGCGCTTTTGATTTACCCGCGTTTCGATGCGGACACCTTCTGGAATTTCACCCGGACCGCTGAAGTCTTCGGCGCCAAATATCCGGCGCCGCCGCTCGGCCTGATAACGCTAGCGGCGTTGCTGCCGCCGTCCTGGTCGCTGCGGCTGGTCAACCGCAACACCGAGGAACTGAACGACGACGACCTGGCCTGGGCCGATCTGGTCCTCACTGGCGGCATGATGCCGCAACAGAGCGACACGCTCGACATCGTCGATCTCTGCCGCGCCAGCGGCAAGCCCGTCGCCGTCGGCGGCCCCGGCATCACATCGTTTCCCCATCTCTATCAGACGGCCGACTTTCGCGTCCTCGGCGAAGCCGAAGACGTCATCGGCAAATTCGTCGAAGCCTGGGAAGCGGGCGCGCGCGGAGGACAGTTCGAGGCGGAGAAATTTCAGGTCGACGTGACCAAGTCGCCGATCCCGCGCTTCGATCTGTTGAAATTCGACGACTATCTCCACATCGGCGTGCAGTTCTCTCGCGGCTGCCCATTCACCTGCGAGTTTTGCGACATCATCGAGCTTTATGGGCGGGTGCCGCGCGCCAAGACCAATGCGCAGATGCTTGCCGAGCTCGACGCGCTCTATCGTCTTGGCTATCGCGGCCATGTCGACTTCGTCGACGACAACCTCATCGGCAACAAGAAGGCCGTCAAGGCGTTCCTGCCCGAACTCGCAGCGTGGCTCGAAGCGCGCGATTATCCGTTCGAATTCACCACCGAAGCCTCGCTCAATCTCGCCGACGATGCCGAGTTCCTGGTGCTGATGAAGCGCGCCAATTTCGTCGGAGTCTTCGTCGGCATCGAAAGTCCCGATACTGCGACGCTGATCGCGATGCGCAAAAAGCAGAACACGCGGCGCAGCATCGCCGAGAGCATCCACCGCCTCTACGCCTCCGGCCTTTTCGTGACCGCGGGCTTCATCGTCGGTTTCGACAGCGAGACGCAGTCGTCGGCGGATGTCATGGTCGAGTTGATCGAGGAGGCGGCGATCCCGGTCTGCATGGTGGGCCTGCTCTACGCGCTGCCAAACACCCAGCTTGGCCGGCGCCTCGAAAAGGAAGGCCGCATCTTCCCGCATCCCGAGCGGGACGACCTGAAAACCGCCGACCAATGTACGATGGGCCTCAACTTCACGACGTTACGGCCACGGCAGGAGATCCTCGCCGACTACGCGCACATCCTGGAGCGCATCTACGATCCGGTCGCTTATGCAGGCCGTTTGCAGCGTCTGGCCAAGATGCTCGACAATTCCGGACGCAAACAGCAGCGCACGCGCGCCGAGCATTCACGGCACCAGCTCGGCAGCCTGGAAATCGTGCATCGGATCATGACGAACCTACCCGAGCCGCGTGAGATGTTCCGGCGCACGCTGACCCAATGCATGACGAGCAATCCGGCTTCGATCCGCTGGATCGTGGCGATGATGGCTCTTTACCTGCACGTCGGGCCATACTCGCGCGACGTGATCGGGCGCATCGAGACTATGGCGGCGGCGCTCGAGCCGGTCGCCGAACGCGCGCGGATCGCTAACGCCAGCCAGAGTTTGGCTATTTAAGGCGCGGTCGCGGCTCGCTCAAAAAGACCGATCGTGTCAAGCCGCGACGCGGTGCATGGCGGCGGCTTCGCGTGCGCCATGAATGGCGCGCACGGATTTTTCGATCGCCGTCCACAGCCGGCCGATTTCGGCGGCGGCGAAAGACTCGGTGTCGTATTCCTTGGCCCCCTCGCCTTCCGCCAAAGCGAGCGAGAAGTTTGCGCGCTGGGTGATCTGACCGCCCCAGACCGGGATGCGCAGCCCGAGCAAACTTTCGCGCGCGTGCGTCACCATCGGCGACTCGACGGCCTCCCGGCGCGGCGGCGCGCCGTTGATGACCACCGCGTAGGGCTTGCGCAGCTCGCGGGCGAAGGCGACCGTCTCCTTGACGGCTTCGAGATCGAACACGCCCGGCCGGCAAGGCACGACCACGAGCGTGGCGGCGCGGATCGCATCGGTGACGCCCGCTGACATGTTCGGCGCGGTATCGATGAAGACCCACTCGGTGCCGTCGCGCTTGGCGGCCTTGACGATATCGCCGACGCCGCGCTGGGTCGCCTTCAGCGGCAACTCGGCGTCGTTGCGCAGCTTGTGCCAGAGCGCGAGTGAGCCTTGCGGATCGGTGTCGATGAGCAAACAAGGCCGCGAGGGTTTGTGGGCATAGGCGGCCAGATGTGCCGCCAGCGTGCTCTTGCCGGAACCACCCTTGCGGGAAGCAAAGACGATGACATTCATGCGAGCTTTCTCCCAAGCGAGCCATCCTGGCCCTAACCAACCGCCTCCCGATTCCAAAGGCCGCTGACGCTTGCGCAACGTTCTCGCGCGAGTCCGGGAATCGCGCGAATCATAACAAATTTTTGACGCACCGGTGACGTGTTTGTTGGTAACGGCGGAAAACTTGCGCTTCTGTCGGCGATCGAACGTTAGCTCGCGGGCATCGCCGCATTCCCCGCTCGCCGTCGCTGTTGGCCTCTTACTTTGAAATTCCACCCAGCCAGGGAACCATCTTGCGCAGGTCCGGCCGCTTCGGCGCTTTTGTACAAGCCGGATCTAAAGCCGGGCGAGGCGCACGACTGGAGGCCGTGGACCGGAATGGCGCCAGTAGCTTCGGAGAATTCCTGAAGCACGCGTCAGGTGTGGACGACCTTGTGTCAAAGTCTGTGATTTCAAGCGGGAGCATCAATGGATAATCGCTCCGATCTGCGCAGTGGCGCCGTCGCGCCGAATGTGATGAAAACCGGGGATAAGATAAGAAAGCGCCGACGAAACAATGACTTCTGAAACCAACGCGGACGCGCCATCAATGGTGGCAAGGCTGGATACCGACCTGATAATCGCGCAGGCGGTCGCCGATGCAGTTGCCGAGCGCTTTGCGCTTGGGGATATTGCGGTCAGCCTGTCCGACGCGGGCGGCGGGCGCTGGCAGGTCGCCATCCATTTCCGCGGAGAGGCCAAGCGGGAGCGCGTGCGGGGCGCGGTGGCCGCAGCCGTCGGGGCCGAAGCTGCGGCCGCGTTGCAATTCGGATCGGTCGAAGCAGCCGATTGGGTGCGTCAAAGCCTCGCCGGATTGCGGCCGGTCGCGGCCGGCCGCTTCGTCGTGCACGGCGCGCACGACCGCACGCGCGTTCCCCTCAACCACATCGGCATCGAGATCGAAGCGGCGCTCGCCTTCGGCACCGGCCACCACGGCACGACGCGCGGCTGCTTGCTGGCCCTCGATGCGATCTGCAAGGCGATGCCGTTGGCAAAAACCCGGCCGCGCATTCTCGATGTCGGCACGGGCTCCGGCGTGCTGGCCATCGCCGCCGCTCGCGCACTGCACGCGCACGTGCTGGCGACCGACATCGACGCCTTCGCCGTGAGAACCGCGCGCAGCAATGCCAGCCACAACCGCGCCGGCAGTCTGCTGTCGGTGGTACTGGCGGACGGCGTCGGCGCACGGACGATCCGTACGCACGCGCTCTACCACCTTATCTTCGCCAACATTCTGCTCGGGCCGCTCAAACGCATCGCCACGCCATTGCGGCGGCTCGCCGCTCCCGGCGGCCGCGTCGTGCTCTCGGGCATATTGCCGTCGCAGGCCAATGCGGTGATCGCCGCCTACCGCCCGCTGGCGCTGCAACGCCGCCTCGACATCGACGGCTGGACCACTCTGGTGCTGGTGCGAACCCGCCGCTGTTAACCTCATCTGGCGCGTTTCGCGCGCCACCCTTCCAGGCCGGCGGCCGGTTCATTGCCCAGGCACGCCTCACCCCATAGATTGCGGCGCATGTTCGAAGCTCATTTTCAATCATTCGACGACCGCACTGATGGCGGCGCCGCGGCGGAGCGGGTCAAGGCGCTGCGCACCGAACTCTTCGTGCGCGGGCTCGACGGCTTCATCGTGCCGCGCGCCGACCGCTTTCAGAACGAATATGTGCCGCCAAGCGACGAGCGGCTCGCCTGGCTCACCGGCTTTTCCGGCTCGGCCGGCATGGCGATCATCCTGGCCGACCGCGCAGTGCTGTTCGTCGACGGGCGCTATCAGGTGCAAGTGCGCGACGAAGTGGACGCCGCGGTGTTCACCATCGAGCACCTGGTGGAGAATCCGCTGCCGGCCTGGATCAAGGCCAATTTGCCGACCGGAGCGAAGCTCGGCTATTCGCCCTGGCTGCACACCATCGACGGCGCCGAGCGGCTCGCCAAAGCCTGCGGCGAAGCGCGCGCTACGCTTGTCGCGGTCGACGACAATCCGATCGACGCCATCTGGACCGACCGGCCCGAGCCGCCGCTCGGCCCGGTGGTCGCGCACGACATGCGCTATGCCGGCGAAGAGGCGGCCAGCAAACTCGAGCGCGTGCGCGCCGAGCTTGTGAAGGATGGAGCCGACACGCTGATGGTCTCCGACCCGCATGCGGTGTCGTGGCTGTTCAACATCCGCGGCAGCGACGTACCGCATACGCCAGTAGTGCTCGCATTCGCGACCGTGCCGAAGGACGGCCGGCCGACGATCTTTGTGGACTTGCGCAAGATCGGCAATGAAATCCGCGCGCGGCTGGAAGACGTCGCCGACGTTCGGCCGAACGCCGCGTTCGAGCGCGACCTGGCCGCGCTCGGTGAGGAGCGCCGCGCCGTGCGGCTCGATCCGGCCGCCTGCCCGGAGGCGATCGCGCGGCTCGTCACCGAGAGTGGCGGCTCGGTGGTGCGCGGCGGCGACCCGATCACGCCGATGAAGGCGGTGAAGAACGCGGTCGAGATCGAGGGCGCGCGTGCGGCGCAACTACGCGACGGCGTGGCGGTGACGCGTTTCCTCGCTTGGTTCGAGCGCGCGGCGGCGCGCGGCGACCTGACGGAAATCGCCGCGGTCGAAGCGCTGGAAAGCTTTCGGCGCGAAACCGGATTGCTCAAGGACATTTCTTTCCCGACCATTGCCGGCGCCGGACCGAACGGCGCCATCGTGCACTACCGCGTGACGCGCAAGACCAATCGGCGCATCGGCTCCAGCGATCTGTTTCTGCTCGATTCCGGCGGCCAATATGAAGACGGCACCACCGACATCACGCGCACTATCGCGGTCGGCGTGCCGAGCGCCGAGATGCGGCGCAATTTCACGCTGGTGCTCAAAGGCCATATCGCGATCGCGCGCGCGGTCTTCCCGGACGGCACCACCGGCGCGCAGCTCGATTCGTTCGCGCGGCAATTTCTGTGGCGCGCCGGCCTCGATTTCGATCACGGCACCGGCCATGGCGTCGGCAGCTATTTGTCAGTGCACGAGGGGCCGGCACGCATCGCCAAGCTCGGCAGCGCGCCGCTCAACCGCGGCATGATCCTTTCCAACGAGCCCGGCTATTACCGCGCCGGCGCCTACGGTATCCGCATCGAGAGTCTGGTTTTGGTGACGGAGGCGCCGGAGCTGGTCGGCGCAGAAAAGCCGTTCAATGCCTTCGAGACGCTGACGCTCGCGCCGATCGATGCTCGGCTGATCGATTCAGCCATGCTGACTTCAGACGAGCGCGCCTGGTTCGACGCTTATCAGTCGCGGGTGCGCGAAACGCTGGCGCCGCACCTCGATACGACCGCGCGAGCATGGTTGTTCGCCGCGACGATACCGCCGCCGCGCAACTAGAGCATGATCAGGAAAAGTGGGTACCGGTTTTCCGAAAAGATCATGCTCAAACAAAAAGCTAGAGTGGGATGCCGATCCAACCATAACTCATCCCGCTCTAGAATCGCGCGGAATGGAATTGGCGGAATCGCGATGCCCGCATATCGCGGGCATCCGCCGCCGCAATGCGGCATCAGATAAAAAGCAGGATGGCCGGAACGGGTTCGGCCGATGGGACGCCATTTGCTTACTCGCAAACTGGCGACCAACTTTTTGTTCCACCTTGGATACGTTTTCGTTCAGCACGTTTTTTGTTCCAGCGCGCGACTTCTTTTTTCTTTATGGAGCGCCTGTCATGCCCACGGAACTTCTCCACCGCGGGTGGCGTTGCCCGGCGGGGTTGGACAGGAGCGAGGAACCCATGCTCGGGACGATTCTGATCATCCTTCTCATTCTTTTGCTGGTCGGCGCACTGCCGACATGGCCGTATTCCACGGGCTGGAGCTACTATCCCGGCGGCGGCATCGGTCTCATTCTGATCATCGTGCTGGTGCTGGTCCTGGTCGGACGCATTTAGCGGCGGTGAGCATCTTAGCGCGTCATTGCGAGCACCAGAGAAGCAATCCAAAAGCTTGGCAACGACTGGATTGCTTCGTCGCTTGCTCTGCTTTCAAGGACGACGAGCCAGCAAAAAATGACGCTCAGCGGATAAGCTTGATCCACTCGTCCTCGGAGAGCACGGTCACGCCAAACTTTTGCGCATCCGTAAGCTTCGAGCCGGCGCCGGGACCGGCGACGACATAGTCGGTCTTTTTCGACACCGAGCCCGACACCTTGGCGCCGAGCCGCTCCGCGGAAGCTTTCGCCTCGTCGCGCGTCATCTGTTCCAGCGTACCGGTGAACACGACGGTTTTGCCGGCCACGGCCGAATTCGCGCGCGGCTTTTCGGCGTCCAATATCTTCACTTCCTTGGTCAGCCGCTCGACGATGCCGCGATTGTGCTTCTCGCCGAAATAAGCCTTGATGCTTTCGATCACCGTGTCGCCGATCTGATCGAGCGCATCCATCTCGGCGATCGTTTCTTCGTCGCCTTCGGCGACCTTCAGACAAGCGTCGTGAAACGCCTTCCACGACCCATAGCCGCGCGCCAGCGCCAGCGCCGTTGTCTCGCCGACATGGCGGATGCCGAGCGCATAAATGAAACGGTCGAGCGCGATCTGCCGCCGCGCTTCGATCGCGCTGAACAGATTCCGCACCGAGGTTTCGCCATAACCTTCGTGCTCTTCGAGCCTGATCTCACGATTGCGCTTCGGCAGTGTGAAAATCTCGGCGGGCTCCCTGACCCAGCCTTGCTCGAAAAAGTACTCGATCTGCTTGTCGCCGAAGCCATCGATGTCGAAGGCGCGTCGCGAGGCGAACAGCTTCAGATGCTCGATCTTCTGATACGGACAGGCGAAATCGCCGGTGCAGCGGGCGCGCGCGCCTTCCTCGCCGGTGGCGGTTTCCTCGCGCAGCACGTCGGTGTGTAGCGGGCACGGGCACTTGGTTGGGAAATGATAGGGCTTGGCGCTGGCCGGCCGCTTGTCGATGACGACGTCGACAATCTGGGGAATGACATCGCCGGCGCGCTGCACGATCACCGTGTCGCCGATGCGGATGTCGCGGCCTTCGCGCAGCATTTCGCCCTTGCCGCCAATGCCCTTGATATAATCCTCGTTGTGCAGGGTCACGTTCTGCACGATGACGCCGCCGACGCCGACCGGCTCGAGCTTGCCGACCGGCGTAAGCGCGCCGGTGCGGCC
>DATMQV010000323.1:0-3915 GCA_035566615.1 Xanthobacteraceae bacterium | reverse complement strand
CGGCTTTCCAGCACGCACGGCCCGGCGATCAGCGCCAGCGGCAAGCCGTTGCCGAACCGGACCTTGCCGATGGCGACGATTGAATTCGGCCCTGCGCTCATTGGCTCCTCATGGGTAGTGCCGCAAAACCTGGCTTTGGCTACGATACCGGGATAAAGCCGTCCAGCTTGGCAGCCTTATGATCGAAAGTTGCGGTTGCTTCACAGCCGCGCGCCCGGTTTACCTCGCCGATCAGGGCATCGGCAAAATCGATGTTTCGGTCCGTAAAAGTCCGAAGGGCCGCGCGCACGGCGTCCCGATCTTCGAGCACGATATCGCTGCTGGCGAGGAGCTTAGAAACGATTTCAGCGGCTTTCTTCCGGTCAAACCGGTGGCCGCGCAAAAGAACCCAAACCATTTCGCATAGGACGACGCGATCGATAAACCCCGGATTTTCGGGCGTGCAGCGGGTTGCTACGAATTGGCGAGCCTGCTTCGCTTGGCGTGGATCGTCGTCGACGAAACAACGGAGTATCACATTGGTGTCGAGACCGATCATCGCTTCTTACGACCGGATGAGCGCAAGTACCGATCAACTGCCGCCTGCGCGATCACTTCATCCATTTCCTTGAGCGTCAGACTCCGCGGCGGCTTGCCTAGAATGCCAAAGAGATCGCTGAGTTTCGATCCTTCGTTTGTCACTACAATTCGGTCGCCGTCTTCAACTGTGAGGCGGATCTTTGCGCCGGCGCCCAACCGCAAGCGCTCCCGTATTTCCTTGGGAATCGTGACCTGCCCTTTGTCGGTTACGGTCGCCTCATACGACGGTGTTGCCGGCGCCTTCGCGAAGTAACGCGTTGCTCGCCCTTCCTTTACTTTGCGAATCCGATAACCGCGGCCTTCAAGGCGTCGCAGCACATTGTACTGCGGCCCGCCGGTCGCCGCGACGATCTCGTCCATAGTGGCGCCGTCCGGCCGCGTCATCATTTGTTCGGCGATCTTGGTGCCGGGCCTGTCCTCTACCATAGCCCTACCTACTTCTTTTTTAGTATTTACGCGATATGCTACTCACGATTTTTCTTACCGTCAATGAGCAATTTGAGCCAGAAGCTGGGCCAGACTGAACCTTCGCGGTTGGTTCACTTCACCGCCGAGAACGCCGTCGGCTTGAGGAACGAGCTCTTGATATTGGCGATGATCGGACCATCCCTCTCGGTGTCTTCGCGCACCTTGATCCAGGCCGGATCGGCCAGAAACGTCCCCCACACTTTTTCGCGCTCGGCCATGGATTCCCAGGCCAACAGATAGTGCAAATCGTTGCTGCCATCGCCGATCAGCACGGTCCAGAAGCCAGCCTGGCGAATGCCGTGCTTCTCCCAGATTTTCAGCGTGTGATCCTCGAACCGCTTGAGCAGGACCGGCAGCCGGCCCGGGACGCATTGATAGATCCGCAGTTCGTAGATCATGAATTTCCTCCCCATTCGTCATTCCGGATTGCCGCGAAAGCAACAAGTCCGGAATCCATAACCATCGCCCAAGCAAAATTGCCACAGACAGTGGGCGTGGATTCCGGACTCGCGCATTCGGCGCGCCCCGGAATGACATGAAAATTACACCAGCCGGCTCTGCTCCACCGCTGCCCCGATGAACGAGGAGAACAGCGGGTGCGGCGCGAACGGCCGCGACTTAAGCTCTGGATGAAATTGCACGCCGATGAACCACGGATGGTCGTCGTATTCGATGATCTCCGGCAGCACACCGTCGGGCGACATGCCGGAGAAGCGCAAGCCGTGCTGGGCGAGCCGATCCTTATAGGCGGTGTTGACCTCGTAGCGGTGCCGGTGGCGCTCGGAGATTTCGGTCGCGCCGTAAATTGCCCCGATCTTGCTGCCGCGCGCCAGCAAAGCGGGATACGCGCCGAGCCGCATGGTGCCGCCGAGATCGCCGCCGGCGCCGCGCTTCTCCAGCTCGTTGCCTTTCATCCATTCGGTCATCAAGCCGACCACCGGCTCGCGCGTGGCGCCGAATTCCGTGGAATTGGCGTCCTCGATGCCGCAGAGATTGCGCGCCGCCTCGATCACCGCCATCTGCATGCCGAAGCAGATGCCGAAATACGGCACCTGGCGCTCGCGCGCGAACCGTGCCGCGCGAATTTTTCCTTCGGCGCCGCGCTGGCCGAAGCCGCCCGGCACCAGGATCCCATCGACGTGTTCGAGAAACGGCGCCGGGTCCTCGTTCTCGAACACTTCGCTCTCGATCCAGTCGAGAGTGACCTTGACCTTGTTGGCGACGCCGCCGTGCGAGAGCGCCTCGATCAGCGACTTATAGGCGTCCTTCATGCCGGTATATTTGCCGACGATGGCGATGGTCACGTCGCCTTCCGGATTGCGGATGCGCTCGTTGATGAAGCGCCAGGTGGCGAGATCCGGCTCGGGCGGATTTTCGATGCCGAATGCGGCAAGCACTTCGCCGTCGAGCCCGCCCGCATGATAGGCCTCCGGGACGGCATAGATGTTGTCGACGTCGAGCGCTTCAATCACCGCGCTCTCGCGCACATTGCAGAACAGCGCGAGCTTACGCCTCTCGCTTTCCGGAATCGGCCGGTCGCTGCGGCAGAGAAGAATATCGGGCTGGATGCCGATGGCTCGCAGTTCGCGCACGGAGTGCTGGGTCGGCTTGGTTTTCAGCTCACCCGCGCTCGGGATGAACGGCATCAGCGTCAGATGGATATAGACCGCATGATGGCGCGGCAGATCGTTGCCGAGCTGCCGGATCGCCTCGAAGAACGGCAAGCCCTCAATGTCGCCGACCGTGCCGCCGATCTCGCACAGCACGAAATCGTAACCCTCGTTGCCGTTGCGGATGAAATCCTTGATCGCGTTGGTGACGTGCGGAATGACCTGGATGGTGGCGCCGAGATAGTCGCCCCGCCGCTCCTTGGCGAGAATCTCCTGATAGATGCGGCCGGTCGTTATGTTGTCCGTGCGCGTCGCCGGCCGTCCGGTGAAGCGCTCGTAGTGGCCGAGATCGAGATCGGTCTCGGCGCCGTCGTCGGTGACGAAGACTTCGCCGTGCTGGTAGGGCGACATCGTGCCCGGATCGACGTTGAGATAGGGGTCGAGCTTGCGCAGCCGGACCTTGTAGCCGCGCGCCTGCAAAAGGGCGCCAAGCGCCGCCGACGCAAGACCTTTGCCCAGTGAGGAAACCACGCCGCCGGTGATGAATATGTACCGCGCCATGGGATTTAAGCTCTAGCCGCGAACGGCCGATTCGACGAGCAATATTCCAGAATGGCAGCCGCGCGAGGTAGCCAAACACCGGCAAAAATGGAGTTCCGCCAATCACCTCGAGTGGAATCCTCAAGTCGAGCGGGAGCGGCCCCCGCTCGCTTTGTCATCAGCGTGGGGGAGGGTGTTCTGGCCATCGCTCGCTGCCCTATTTTGACTGCGGCACTTGCGGCCCGCTCGGTGCCGGCGGAGCGGCCGGCTCGGGGGCTTTGCCGCCGCCCAATTGGTTCAGGACGCCGCCCCCCTGGCTGAGTGGCGCCAACAGAGCACCACCAGCCGGCTGCTGCTGGGTCGCCGGCGCGCCGGGGCTGATGATCGAAGCCGGATGGCGGCCAAGACCAGCATACCAAGACAGGCCCAGGCTGGTGATGAAGAAGAAGAACGCCAGTATCGCCGTGGTCCGGGTCAAGACGTTCGCGGTGCCGCGCCCGGTCATAAAGCCGCTGGTGGAGCTGACGAGCCCCCCGCCCTCGGACTTTTGCAGCAGAATGACTGCAATCATTCCGAGCACCAGGATCAGGTGAATAACGATAACCACAACAATCATCGAATCTGTCCGCTCACAACCCAGGCCGAAAAGTGGGCCACAGCAGCCTCTGCGGCCAACCGCGACCCCGATATAGGGAGCCCGGCGCGTCTCTACATGATC
>DATMQV010000322.1:0-3316 GCA_035566615.1 Xanthobacteraceae bacterium | reverse complement strand
GGGACGAGGGGGCCGAAGCTGGCCCGGAAATTTTGATCGCCGTTCAACGACAGCGAGCCGTAGGTCAGGCCGTGAAAGGCGTGACTGCAATAGACGATGCCCGAGCGGCGGGTCGCGGCTCGGGCAAATTTGATAGCCGCTTCAACGGCTTCGCTCCCGGAATTGGAAAAGAATACCTTGTCGAGATGAGGCACGAATGCCAACAGGCGCTCGGCCAAAACACCGGAAAGTGCCGACACGCCCATCTGCACAAGGTTGGGCAACTCGCTGTCGAGCACGGCATTGAGGGCCTCGCGAACCGTCGGGTGATTACGCCCGATGGCGAACACGCCCCATCCGCTCAGGAGATCGAGATACCTCTCGCCGCCCTCGTCGTATAAATATTGCCCGACACCACGCTGATACCGCTTGTCGAAACCGATCGTCTTGAGCACATGGACCATTTGTTCATTGAGATGGCTCGCATGCAATTGGTAGCGCTCGCTCTCCCGCTGGGCGATGAGCTGCTTGATGTCAAGGCTCATTCGCCACCCCAAAGCGGGATGCTGAAAGACGCGCCGACAGAGAATGAACTTCTGCGATCCTGACGGATTGCGGAAAGAAAGCCGCCCCGCATGGAAGCACCTCGCCCCCGGTGCTTTCAGAACACTTCTTGTGCCCTGCAAAGTCAATGCCCCGCGAGCAATTTCCTTAGATTGTTGCCTTAATGCCAACTCCGACCCTGAAACTGCGCCATATCGGTCTCAGCGAACGTTCCCGAAAGGGTTGGAATGTCCGACCGGCCTCCGCAACGTTCTACCTCGCGGGCGCGCGAACTAGCCTCGATTTATCAGTCCATCGGTGCGAGCCTCCGCTGTTGGCAGGGGAATAGGGACACGTTGAAGTCGGTTCGACTCCAACTGATCCAAGGCGCGGTTGACCGTTATTTCTCTTGCAGCGCTGAGTGCTCGATCCTTCACTTTCGTTTTCGTAGCCGGACGCCCGGACCGCCCCCGTTTTCATCAATTAATTCCACACCGGCGGTTTCCAGGGCTCGCCGAATGGCTAGCTCATTAGCCGCGGAGGCCCAAAGCGGCCAGGCAATCGTGGATGTCCAGAAGCACTTACGCCACCCCGACCTCCAATGGATGGGGGCTACTCTTGATGGCCGCGTCCGATCAAACGAAGCTGTGTTCGAGGCAAAGTTCATGCTTCCGTGGTCATTCTCAGAAGAAGCGGCTCTGGAGAAGCATGCGCCGCAGCTGCAGCACAATATGTGGGTAGTGGCGGCGAGGTCTGCGGTCCTCTCGATCATCACCGGCAGCGGCAAATGGGTCGAGATCAAAGTCACGGCCGATCCCCTTTATCAGCACCTGATTGTCACGGCCGAGCGGAAATTCTGGCGCTGCGTGGAGAGCGGCGAACCCCTGCCCTGTTCGGGGTCGAGCCTCCGAAGCCGCGCGTCGAGGCGGTTCGCATCGTCGATATGGGCAGCTCCAACTCTTGGGCTGAGTTTGCGGCAGCCGCTGGCGCATCCGGAGGATGACCTGTTAAGCTGGCACTATCGGCCGGCGTTGGAGAAGCATGGCTTTCGCTGGGCGCCGGAGCAGCTCGCCTCCCGGTTCATGTTCGAATGCACTCGGACCTCGCCCAACTCGCGCCATTTCATGTTCCACGACAGCTTCAACTTTCCCTTCGTTCTTGATCGCCACCGCCTTGCCAAGCGCCTGCGGCTGATGTTGGAAAACGCGTACCTGCAGAGGGGCCATAAGATCGCCGAGATTCGAGCCGGCAGGATGCCGCTCATTCTCCCGCGTTTGGCGGCGGCGGTCTAAGGCCGCCGTTTTCGCCGCAGTTCGTAAAGTCGATCAATAGCTCTTGTTGATTGCCTATGAGCGGTTGTAGTCGTCCCGGATCCGCTCGATATCGTCTTCGCCGAGATAGCTTCCGGTTTGCACCTCGATGAGTTCGAGATCGATCTTGCCGGGATTCTCCAGGCGGTGCTGCGTGCCGATCGGCACGTAGATCGATTCATTTTCGTGCACCATCTGCACCTTGTCGCCGACCGTCACCCGCGCGGTGCCGCGCACGACGACCCAATGCTCGGCTCGGTGATGGTGCAGTTGCAACGACAATCGCCCGCCCTGCTTCACCACGATGCGCTTGACCTGATAGCGCTCGCCGAGATCGAGCGACTGATAGGAGCCCCAGGGCCGGTGCACTTTCAGATGGTCTTGCGTCAGCGCCGGCGCGACTTGCCGGAGCCGCTCGACGACCCGGCGCAATCCATCGCCGCTTGCGCGGCTTGCCACCAGCACCGCATCGTCGGTGGTGACGACCACCACATTGTCGAGCCCGAGCAGTGCTACGAGTTGCTTGTCGCTCGCCACATAGGAGCTGCGCGCATCCACAAAGACGGCCTTGCCCTGCGCGGCATTGCCGTCAGCGTCGCGTTCCGACAATTCCCAGACCGCCTGCCAGGAGCCCACATCCGACCAGCCGTAGGACACCGGCATGACCGCCGCCCGCGCGGTGCGCTCCATCACCGCGTAGTCGATCGATTTGGCGGTGGCGCGGCTGAAAGCATCCGCCTCCAGCGTGACGAAGCCGAGATCGCTGCCAGCGCCTTCGATCGCCGCCTCGACGGCGGCGCCGCTTTCCGGCTCGAAACGGCGATATTCTTCCAGTAGGAAGCTCGCGCGAAACACGAAGTTGCCGGAGTTCCAGACATAGCCCTCGGCCACATAGCGCGCCGCGGTTTCGGCATCGGGTTTTTCGACGAAGCGTTCGATGCCGAACAGGCCCGGCATTATTGGGCCGCCCGGACGGATGTAACCGTATTCGGTAGCGGCGCGCGTCGGCTCGACACCGAACATGACGATCCTGTCCTGCTGCGCCGCTTCACCTGCCGCCGCGCACACCTTGGCGAAGGCGAGCGGATCGGTCACGACATGATCGGCGGCAAGCGCCACGACCAGCGGATCGTCGCCGCGGCGGAGCGCATAAGTCGCGCCCGCGACAATCGCCGGACCGGAATCCCGCCGTACTGGTTCGAGCAGAATGTCGGCTTCCGCGCCGATCGCCGCGAGCTGCTCGGCGACCAGGAAGCGATAGTGAGCGTTGGTCACAATAACCGGCCGGCCAAACAAGGCCGGATCAGACACGCGGCGGATGGTTTCCTGGAACGTCGATAGCGGCCCGAACAGCGGAAGGAACTGCTTCGGCCGATTTTCGCGCGAGGCCGGCCACAGCCGCGTCCCGGCGCCGCCGCACATGATGAGGGGAACGATCGGTTGCGCCACTTTCCGCTCGCGTTACTTTACACTAGCCGGCGCCA
>DATMQV010000321.1:0-2195 GCA_035566615.1 Xanthobacteraceae bacterium | reverse complement strand
CGCCTTGAATAGAGCCGCTGCAAGCGTCCCAGTTGGTAGCGGTGTATAGTGGCCGAGCGAGCGCGCTCCAACAGATTATGAGCCGTTTGACCCGCTTGGCCTCTTGCTTCCCAACCTCTCGCCGACAAGCACCGCAGGCTGTACCTCTGCGTTCAATCAACACACTTCTGTTGGCTTGAAAATGAGCTTGATAGACATACGCAACTCGCGTACACAAGTCAGAAGGCTCATTTGAATTTCGCCAACAAAATCAATGACTACCAAACACCAGCGTGGATCGCTGCGCTCCAACGCGCGCTTATCCTGTTGGCGGGCGTCGCAACAGCTTGTTTGCTTCCAGCTTGCGCGACGACGTCGATGCCGTCGGTGGCGCCGGGGGAAAATGAGGGTATCAGCGGCTATGTGGCCTGCTTGGATGCAGCCGCGCGCCGCATGGATGATGGGAGATCGGATGTCGCATCGGTCGCCGCCGCCATAATGGGTGTGTGCGCAGCGAGATTCCCCGAGCCGGCAAAGGCGCCGGGCGCCGCCATGAGTGCGGCGGCGCGACAGAAATCTGAAGCGCGCCAGATGGAATTAAGCACGATGGCCGTCCAGGATTTGCGGGGGCAGCCTTAGGTTTGGCGGCAAAAGTGACCGCCACATGTCAACGATGAGTTGGCCACCTGTGGCTATTTCGGATTCTGTCACGGTTCAGCCGCTATTGTTCGGCAGGTTCCGCGCCAGCGGGGGATTTCAGCATGTCGTCCATCGGCTTACGGAGCCGCGGTGCGGCTTACGCTCCTGATGCGATTGCGTACTCCATTGGCCGGCATCGGCGACGTGTTTTGGTGCTGTTGCTCGCTTCGGCGATGATGACGCCGGCCTTCGGTAAAGGGTCTTCTGCGCCGCCGGGTCATCGGCACGCTCCTGCGCACGGGGGCGCTTCCTCCGAGGGGAAGCATCACGGGCACGGATCGGCGCATAAAGGCGAGCGATCGGAAAAAGCGGCAAAATCGAGGATCTTGCCGGAGCGCGAATCGGCCCAGGAATCGGCTGCGGCTCTGGAGCCGTCGACGGATCTAACGGCGACGAAACAGGCCATCGCGTTGCTGCGGCATCGCAAGTCTAGCGAAGCCTTAGCGCTAGCGGCGACGATCGACGACCCGGTCGCCCGGAAGCTCGTCGAATGGATCATGCTGCGTGATTCCGACAGCCCGGCCGGATTCGATCGCTACGCCGCCTTCATCCAGGCGAATGCCGACTGGCCGAGCGTAGCCTCGCTGCGCCGGCGCGCGGAGGCAAGGCTTTGGCAGGAGCGGCGGGAGGCCTCGACCGTCCGCCGTTTCCTTGGCAGGCAACCTGTCAGCGCTGTCGGCCGGCTTGCGCTCGCGCGTGTGTTGCAGGGCGAGGGCGATCGGCCCGGCGCCGAGCGCGAAGTTCGCGGCGTTTGGCAGTCAGCGGAAATGTCCGCTGAATTGGAAACCGCGGTGTCGAGCGAGTTCGCCGGTGTTCTGACTTCCGCCGACGATGTCGCGCGAATGGGCAAGCGTATCGGCGCCAAAGACTTCGGCGCGGCGATGCGCGCCGCCAAACGGCTTGGTCCGGGTCGCGTCGCAATCGTCAAGGCTTGCGAGGCCGCCGAGGCGAATTCCAAGAAGGCCAAGGCACTGCTTGGCGAGGTCCCTGAAGAGCTCCGGGGAGATCTGGGTTATGTGCTGTGCCGCCTTCATTGGCTGCAAGTTCACGATGACTCCGTAGCAGCCGCCAAGCTCCTGACCGAGACCTCACGCGTCGGGTTGGAACGCCAGGACACCGATGAATGGTGGCGCGAGCGCCGCCATCTGGCGCGCAAGCTGCTCGATTTTGGTGATCCGCAGACCGCGTATCGCGTGGTGCGTGAGGCGGCGGTCCCTTCCAATCCTTACTACCGCTCCGAATTCCATTTCATGGCCGGCTGGATTGCGTTGCGCTTTCTCGGCGATTCATCCGCGGCTCGCGAGCATTTCGCCCACGTTGACGAAGGCTTGGCCGATCCGACCGTTCGCGCCCGCGCCGCCTATTGGCGTGGCCGCGCCGCCGAAGCGGCTGGCGAGCAGATGGAGATGCGCGCTCAGTACGAAGCCGCTGCCCAGTATCCCACGGCCTACTACGGCCAATTGGCGCGAGTCCGACTTGGCATCGACGAGATTGCGTTGCGCGGCCCGACTCCGGGA
>DATMQV010000320.1:0-13622 GCA_035566615.1 Xanthobacteraceae bacterium | reverse complement strand
AAACATTCTCCGTAGAATATTACGGAAAACAGCATGGTAGAAATATTCGGCGAAGCGGCGAGATAGATATTCGGGTACGCCGCCGCAAAAGCTGGGTAAAACAAACATGCGGATAAAACGGAAATGCAAACCGCAATGGCCGAGGCTCCGCTGCTCAGGCAGACGGACGCGAGATATCCAGCTATGACTGCGCCACATGCAACGACAAATAATATCAGACCGGTAAAATTCGCATATTGAAATAATACACTGGCAAGCACGTCCCAAAGCCACGAAAGATTAAACCACTGCCGACCTCCGGAAGTGAATGACCATGGATCGTGGAAAGGAATATTACCCCGATCTCTGATTAAGTCTCCTGCAGCAAGGTGCCATCCCAAATCCCAGTGGCTAAGCAGGAGCGGCGCGTTTATCAGGTCATACACACAAGCGAATGCAATAAGGAAGACATAGATCCCCGATCTCTGAAAGGAAGAACTGATCAAGCGAATGCCTGGAAGATTGTCTGCTACGGAGAATTTCCGCTCGTGAGTTCTGACGAGCTTAGGCCACTACGTAGGCTGTGGCCGGTTAACGTCACCTTGCCAATGTTCGAGCGGGTGGGTGTCTTTGCTCGCGATGAGAAGGTTGACCGCATTGCGCCGGCAAAGGCTCGAGACGTGGGAGCATCTGCGCGCATCGACCCGACGGCGAAGGATCTCGCGAAGCTGATAGCCAAAGCTGAAATTGGATCGGTAATGTCCGTTGTTGTTGGGCACGTAGACTGTTCGTTTTGAGCATGATCTTGTCCGAAAACCGGTTTCCACTTTTCGGGATCATGTTCTAGTGAAAGTATCGCCGCGTCCGAGTCGAGACTGAAAATCTCCGCATGGTGGACATCGCTGCCGCGCTAATAGATGAATACACCCTAACCGGCCCGGCTTCCGCCTTGTTGATCTCCGATGAGCTGAAAGACGTTCAGGCTCTCCTGCTTGCCTTTGACGAGATGTGCGCCGCGTTCAATGAATTGAAAGCCGTCGGCGGCGGCTGCAAAGATTTCTTCGCTGACGAGGGCAACGGCTTCGGCATCGGGATCGATGGTCTTGCCGAGGCTCTCCAGCCGTTGCGTTGCGTTCACCGCGTCACCGACAATCGTGTAGTTGATCCGGTTCGGCGCGCCGATATCGCCGACAACGACCGGGCCCATGTGGACGCCGATGCGGATTCGAACCGGCTTCAGTCCCACCGGAATGCGGCGCTCGTTGTCCGCCGCGAGCGCGCGCTGGATGGCGACGGCAGCCCGGCAAGCCGAAGCCGCCGGGTTGTCAATGCGGCCGGGCGCGCCCCAAAAGGCCATGACGGCATCGCCGATGAACTTGTCGATCGTGCCGCCCTCCCGTTCGATGCAGGCGGCGACGAGCGAGAGGTGCTGATTGATGAAATCGGCGACCTCGGCGGCGGACATTTTTTCGCAAGTCGATGTGAAGCTGACGATGTCGGTGAACATCATGGCGAGCACGCGCTCTTCGGTCCCCGCGCCCACCCGGCCCTCCTTGACGAGCCTCATGACCAGAGTGCGGGGGACGTAGCGTCCGAACGCGCGCAAACCGTCGAGCATTGCGTTGAACGATCGCGCCAGGCTGTTGATCTCGCGAAAATGGCTGCCGGCCAGCGGCACCACCTCATCGAAATCAAGATTGCCGATCGCAGTCGCGCCCTTGGCCGCACGACGGATCGGGCGTGCAATGGCGCCGGCCATGAGTGCCGCGACGATGAGCGACAGCCCCAGCAATCCGAGTGCAAAGACCATCGCCCAATAGAACAGCCTGATCGGACCATCGACCGCGCGCTTGAGGAAATACATGCCGACCGTGATCGGCAATTCGCGATAGTCGGTAATCTCGCGGGCAAAGACAAAATAGCGCTCGCCGCCGACCGACGGTTCTCGCGCCAGAACTCCGGCCGGCGCCGCCAGGCCGATGTCGCGCACAGGCGGCAAATTGTCGAGATTCTCAATGACCGGATCGCCGAAATTCCGCAGCAATGGAAACGACGCGTTCTCTGATTGGCGAGCGCTGCCTTCGGTTATGAGGGGGTGGGCAAGCACCCGGTCGTGCCCATACAGCATGAAAGATACCGATCGCGGCGGATCGCTCAACTCCTTGGCAAGTGTAGACAGAGCCCGCGTCGTAATGCCGAGGGCGGCAAACCCCATATAGCTGTCCCCGCTCCAGATCGGGACGAAATAGTTCAGAAAGGTCTCCTGCCATGGCACGCGATAAATCGGCGCTCCCCAATAAGGGTGTTTGTGCGTGCGAATCTGCTCGGCGAACGCGGCGAACTGGCTATCCGCCGCAACGTTGAAATTCTCGATCGTAAACTCCGTGGCTGCTGCACCGCGGAGCAGGTGCAGCGCCTTGCCATCAGGGTCGCTGACGATCAATCCGTAAACCTGCGGGGCCGCCGCCAGAGTCCCGGTAAGAAAGTCCGCCAGCGCCGGCTCGCCAAACCGAAAGCGGCCGCTGCCGATGGCAGCCGCGATGAAATCGCCCTGATTGACGGCAGCGTCAAGGTGTTCGCGGAGCGATCTCTCCTCGGCGGAAAGCCCGCGCGCGATGAGGCGGGACGTGTATTCCCGCACGATGCGGCGGTCGACGATCCAATTGACGATCAGAACCGAACCGACCGAAAGCAGGACGAGAATGCCGATGCTCACGACGAGCGTCGGCAACAACCTGAAGGTGAGCCTATTGGGATCCAAATGAACTTGGCTGCTGCTGCTGTTGCTGGACACCATCGTCGCCCAGCTCGGTGACGAAGTCCACTACCGAGCCGCACGCAGCCACTGCAAAAACAGGCACATTAGGGATATGCCGAAACGAGCTTCCGCCCGTCCGCCGGTGGCGGAAGCATCACCGCCGTGACTTCAGGAAGAGCGCGAAGGCCTTCAGCGTCGTTTCCGAGACGTGATGCTCGATGCCCTCGGCGTCCGCCTCCGCGGATTCGGTCGGCACGCCGAGCGCGCACAGAACGTCGACCACGAGCCGATGGCGAATGCGCACGCGTTCCGCCATCGCTTCCCCCTTCTCGGTAAGGAATACGCCGCGATAGGGCCGCGCGGTCGCGAGCCCAGCGCGCTTGAGACGCGCAATCGTCTTGATCGCGGTGGCGTGCGAAACGCCGAGACGCCGGGCGATGTCGGTCGGCCGCGCTTCGCCGGCATCCTGCAGCAGGTCGGCGATCAGTTCCACATAGTCTTCCAGCAAGGCGGCCGACTGCGCCGAACGGGTCTTGCCGAAGCGCCGCGCCTGGGTGCCTTCCGCCGGAAGCTTCTCCGCGGCCGGTCCACGCCTGCCCTTTGCCGTTTTTGCCATCGCCGATGTCATCGCCTGCGACGCGGTGGCTTGCCGAATTGCGCGATCGCGCGCTCGGCAAGGTCCCGGTTCGCAAGATCGCGGTTCGTAAGCGCGCGGTTCGCGCCGTCCCGGTCGCGGCCGGAGCGGTCGCGCCCGGCGCAAAGTATAGCAATGGCTACATTTTGCAACCATTGACCCGTTGTTACCATTGACCCAATGAGGCTTCATCCCTACAATGTAACCTGTGCTACATTTTCGAGTTGTTGCTGCAAGGGCTGCAAGGGCCTTATGTCGAACGACCAGTGCGAGGTGATGGCTCGGCCCGCCGGCTCGTTGTCGGAGCGCACGGTCGCGGCCGGGCGCACGGTGCTCGCCGGCGACCGCGGCGGCTGGCGCGCCTGGCGGGCGTATGCGGCGCTTGCCGGTCCGGCGGTCATCGCCTCGATCGCCTATGTCGATCCGGGCAATTTCGCCACCAACATCCAAGCCGGCGCCAAATACGGCTACACCCTGCTCTGGGTGGTTCTGGTCGCCAATCTGATCGCGATGCTGTTCCAGGCGCTTTCGGCCAAGCTCGGCATCGTGACCGGCAAAAATCTCGCGGAGATGTGCCGCGATCACTTTTCGCCGCCGCTGGTCTGGGGAATGTGGGGGATCAGCGAGATTGCCGCGATGGCGACCGACTTGGCCGAGTTCCTGGGCGGCGCCATCGGTCTTTCGCTGCTGCTTCACATCCCGCTGCTCGCCGGCATGGTCGTGACCGCAATCATCACCTACGCGCTGTTGATGTTGCAGCGCTACGGCTTCCGGCCGATCGAGCTCATCATCGGCGCGATGGTGAGCGTCATTGCGCTCTGCTACCTGGTCGAGATGTTCGTCGCGCCGGTCGACTGGGGGTCGGCTGCCGTGCACATGGTGACGCCGCAAATCCCCGACGCGGAGGCGCTGCTGCTCGCGGTCGGCATCATCGGCGCGACCGTGATGCCGCACGCCGTGTATCTGCATTCCGGCCTTACCCAAGACCGCATGCCGGTACGTGACGACAAAGAACGCCGCAGGCTGCTGCGCTTTTCCAATTGGGAGGTCGTTTGTGCGCTCGCCATCGCGGGCCTCGTCAACATGGCGATGGTGATGATGGCATCGAGCGCGTTCCACGCCGGCTATCCCGAGGTGTCAGAGATCGAGACCGCCTATCACACGCTCACCCCGCTCCTAGGCGCCGGCGCCGCCGGCGTGTTTCTGCTGTCGTTGATCGTCTCCGGCATCTCGGCATCGACGGTCGGCACCATGGCCGGCCAGTTGATCATGCAGGGATTCGTCGGCTTTCGAATTCCGGTCTGGGTGCGCAGATTGGTGACCATGCTGCCGGCCTTCGTGGTCGTGGCCATGGGCGTGAATTCGACCAATGCGCTGGTGATCAGTCAGGTGGTGCTCAGCATCGCGCTGCCGTTGCCGATGATCGCGCTCATCATCTTCACCGGCCGGCGCGACATCATGGGCGGATTTGTCAACGGCAAGATCACGCGTGTGGCTGCGCTCGCCGGCGCCGGCGTCGTGCTGATGCTCAACATGGTGCTGATCGCGCAGGCCGTCGGCCTGCAGATACCCGGCCTCTCGGCTGCGGGGTGAAGCCGAGCGCCGATCTCGGCGCATCGGTTACCGGAGGGTACCCGCCGCGAAGCGGATTTCAGATCAAACTTTTTAGCGGAGCATGATCTTTTCGGAAAACCGGTTGCCACTTTTCCGGATCATGCTCCGAAAAGGCGAGACCGTTTCGCGGTCTCGCCTTCGTGAACGCTCAGACGGTCTTCAGATTCTCGGCGGCCGACTTGCCGGTCTTGCGGTCAACCACAACCTCGAACGCAACACGCTGGCCTTCACGCAGCTCACGCAGGCCGGCACGCTCGACGGCGCTGATATGGACGAACACGTCCTTGCCGCCGCCTTCAGGCTGGATAAATCCGTAACCCTTTTGCGCGTTGAACCATTTGACGGTTCCGTTGCTCACGGGAGACACTCCTTTGAAGAATCACGATTTGAGCCGCGCAAAGTGCACGGCCCGGTTCGCTCGAGATTTTGGTGAAAGATGGTCAGTCAGGCGCGGTATCGTCGCTGCTGCGTGGCCTAGTCGTTCGGCCGAAAACTCGATTGCGCCTATTTAGCGAGAAGTGGCGGATTTCGCAAGAGTGGATACATGGCCCGGCTCTTGCAGCAGGCGTTTCATCAAACGCGCGTTTCAAAGAAACGCAAATGTTCGTTGCCGGACATTCACGAAAAAATTATCTCGCCGAGCGCCCCGATGTCATATTGCGTGAAGAATAGCCGGCCGTTCGATGTTGCAACGATGCAACGGGCGCCGCTTGCGGGGGTCGGAATATCATATTCGGCGATCATCACGCCGTTTTCATTCATTCGACCGATCTTGTTAGCGAAATTTTCAGTGAACCAAAGATCGCCGTCGGCACCGACCGTGACGCCGCGCGCCGAGGCATTCGGTGTCGGAATGGCGAACTCGGCGATCGAGCCGTCGTGCGCGATGCGGCCGAGCGCGTTGGCGCCGGTTTCGACGAACCAGATGCTGCCATCGGGATGAAGCGCCATCGCGCGCGGCTGACTATCCGCGGCGGGGATGGGAAATTCGGTGACGGCGCCGTCGAGCGTCATGCGCGCGACGCGGCAGCCCGCGGCCTGACTGAACCAGAGCGCGCCATCGCGCATCACAATGGAGAGCGGCCGGCTGCCCGGCGTCATGCCCGCACCGAATTCGCTGACGCGGCCATCGGGCGTGACGCGCGCGATGCGATCGATATCGCTTTCGGAAAACCAGATATTGCCGTCAGGCCCGAGAGCGATGCCGTCGGGTGAGGCTTTCGCCGTCGGCAGCGCGAACTCCGTTATCGCGCCATCGACTGTGATGCGCCCGACCCGGTTGGCTTGTTTTTCGGTGAACCAGAGATTGCCGTCGGCGCCGGCCGCGATTCCGACCGGCATGCTGTCGCGGTCGGAAAGGGGAAATTCGCGGAACGCGCCGGTATGCGGATTGAAGCAGCCGATCTTCGCCGCGCGGCTCTCGCAGAACCAGAGATTACTGTCGGGCCCTTCGACGACAATGTAGGGCCCGCTATCCGGTGTCGGAATTTTGTGCTCGCGGATGGTCGGCTTGGTCGAGGGCTTATTCACCTGGGCTCCTGGGAACTGTGCGCATACCGGCGCTACGCGCGCGGTTGCGCTTGCTTGGCACTGTTCACCGCCTGCCAGATGCGCGCGGGCGTGAGCGGCATGTCCAGATGCTCGACGCCGAGATCGTGCAACGCGTCGAGCACGGCATTGACCAGGGTCGGGGGGGCAGCGATCGTGCCGGCCTCCCCGATGCCTTTGATGCCGAGCGGATTGGTCTTGGCCGGGATCTCGACAAGCTCGGAGACGAACGACGGAAAATCACCGGCGCGCGGCATGCCGTAATCGAGGAAGCTGCCGGTGACGAGCTGACCCGATGTTTGATCGTAGACGACGTTCTCGATCAGCGCCTGGCCGACGCCTTGCGCGATGCCGCCATGAATCTGGCCTTCGCAAATCATCGGGTTGATCACCATGCCGATGTCGTCGATCGCGACGAAGCGATCGATATGCACTTCGCCGGTTTCCGGATCGACCTCGACTTCGCACACCTGGCAGCCGTTCGGGTAATTGGGCGCGCCGCCCGGCACGCCGGACCAGGTGCCGACGCCGTCAAGCCCGAGACCGAGCTTGAGCACCGGACCCGCCGGAGCAAAAAACGCCCGCGCGACGTCGCCGATCGACATGCGCTTGTCGGTGCCCATGACGGTGAAGGTGCCGGCGCTGAATTCGATGTCGCCGGGTGCCGCCTCCATCAGCGCGCCCGCCATCTCCTTGCCGCGGGCGATGACCGCGTCGGCCGCGACGCGCAGTCCGTTGCCGCCGACCAGCGAACTGCGCGCGGCGAAGGTGCCGCGACCGAACGCGACCTTCTCGGTGTCGCCCTGGATGTAGTTGATCGCCTCGAACGGCACGCCGAGCCACTGGGCGACAAGCTGCGCAAAGGCGGTCGCGTGTCCCTGTCCGTGCGAATGGGTGCCGGCGATGATCGTGACCATGCCGCCCGGGTCGAAGCGGATCTCCATGCGCTCGTTGAAAACGCCGCCGAGCTCGATGTAGGGCGTGACCGCGCGGCCGCGCCTTTTGCCGCGCCGCTCGCTGTCCTTGCGGCGGGCCGGAAAGCCGTTCCAGTCGGCAAGCTTCAGGCACTGGTCCATCAGCTTTTCGAATTCGCCGCTGTCGTAGTTGTGATGCGTGGGCGTGTGATAAGGCAACGCCTCCGGCTTGATCAGATTGCGCCGGCGCAGCTCGACCCGATCGATGCCCGTCAGGCGCGCCGCCTGCTCCACCAGCCGCTCGATCAGATAGATCGCTTCCGGACGGCCGGCGCCGCGATAGACCGACGTCGGCGCCGTGTTGGTGAAAACCGCGCTGGTGCTCACATGAATCGTCTGCACATCGTAGAGGCTCGGAATGAACATCAACGACCAGAACAGCGGCGCGGTCGCCGCGCCCCACCAATAAGCGCCGAGCGCCTGATAGGCGCTCGAGCGGATGGCGAGAAACTTTCCGTTGGCGTCGAGCGCGAGCTCGGCGTGGACGAGCTGGTCACGGGCGTGATTGTCGAGCAAAAGGCTTTCGCTGCGCGTCGCCGTCCATTTGACCGGGCGGCCGCATCGCTTCGAGGCCCACAGCACCAACACGTCGTCGGGATAGATGTTGGCCTTCATGCCGAAGCCGCCGCCGACATCCGGCGACAGTACTCTGACCTTCGACTCCGGTACGTGAAACACCGACGCGGACAGTGCGGCGCGGACGCTATGCGGATCCTGTGAAGTTGTATAGAGCGTGAATTTGCCGTCGGCGGCTTCGTAGACGCCGAGCGCAGAGCGAGGCTCGATCGGATTGGCGGTCACCCGGTTGTTGACCAATCGCACCGAGGCGACATGCTTGGCGTTGGCGAAGGCTGCATCGACCGCGGCCTTGTCGCCGAACGCGATCGTGACCCCGACATTGCCGCCCGGGCATTGCTCCCAGATTTTCGGCGCCGCGGGCTGCGCCGCCTGCTCGAGATCGACGAGCGCCGGCAGCAGTTCGTAGTCCACCGCAACCAGTTCGGCGGCGTCGCGCGCCTGCGCCTCCGTTTCGGCGACAACGAAGGCGACGCGGTCGCCGATGCAGCGGACGCGGTCGGCGAGCAGAACCGGGCGCGTGGTCGGAAAACCGGGCGGCCCGCCCCAGGAGTCCGGCATGAAGAACGGCGGAATGCCGCCAATCTTGTCGGTCTCAGCATCCGCGCCGGTGAGCACGCAAAGCACGCCCGGCGCGGCTTTGGCCGCGCTGGCATCGACCCGCTTGATGATCGCGTGCGCGTGCGGCGAGAGGACCGCAACGCCGTAGCATTGCCGCGGCAAGGCCAGGTCGGCGACGAATTGCCCCGACCCGGTGGTGAGGCGCTGATCCTCGACGCGGCGAACCGCTTGTCCGATGCCGAACTTGCTCATGGCAGCCTCTTGGCAGCGTCCCCGGATCAGGCGCAAAAAGCGCCGTCGACCATCAGCGCGGTGCCGCTGGTGTAGCTGGAGCGGTCAGAGGCTAGAAAGCATACGGCCTGCGCGATCTCCTCCGGCCGCGCGTGACGGCCGAGCGGGATTTGCTCGTCGAACCATTCGCCGGCATCGCGGCCGAGCAATTGGCTCATGGTCTTCTCGGCCGTGCGCATGAACACATTGTCGACCGGGCCGGGATTGACGCTATTGACGCGGATCCTCCGCGCGGCGACCTCCCTGGCGACGCAGCGCATCAAACCCATCAGCGCGTGCTTGGCCGCCACATACGAGCAGTTGCCGGGGACGCCTTTGACGCCGACGATGCTGGCGGTGATGATGATGCTGCCGCCGTCATTCATCTGCGGGATGGTGTATTTGCACGACAGAAAACAGCCGCGCACATGGGTGGCGATGATCTTGTCGAACAGATCTTCGGGATACTCCGTGATCGGCATCAACGGGCCGTCGTTGCCGGCGTTCGAGAACAGCACGTCGATCTTGCCCCAGCGCGCGACAGTCTCGTCGACATAGCGGCGCGTCTGAGCGGCGTCGGTGACATCGGCCGCGACGAAGGCCGCATTGTCGGTGCCGAGCTCACGCACGGTGCGCGCGAGCTTCTCGGCGTCGAGATCGACCAGCATCACTTTGGCGCCTTCCGCGAGCAGCGTGCGCACGGTGGCGAGGCCGATGCTGCCGGCCCCGCCGGTGACGACGCAGGTTTTTCCTTCGACCAATCCTGAGCCTTGCGTAGCCAAGACAACTCCCTCCCCTTCTAAATCGGGCGGCTCGAAGACCGCCTCATTTTTCAGATGCCCGCTCGCGCGGGACTATGTTCGTCATCGGCCGCCGTACGATACCGAATCCGATCGGGCGCCGGCGGTTGCCCGGGAGCTCGGGATCCAGGCCCCAGATGGCCTGGTAGGTGTCGATGCAGCGGCCGCCGCGCTGCAACGTGATAAAGGCGGCCGCCATCATAAGCCACCAGGCGCCCAAGGCGACCGGCATCCAACGCGGCGCATCGGCGGCGATCAAGCCGGTGCACAGCGCCAACACCGTCAGCGCCAGCAATACATATCCAGCCCCTTTGTGCACGTACTCGAAGATGACGCGGCGGCGGGTCATGCTGAAATGATCGCCCGGCCAGAGCGCGGCCGGACGAGGTTTCCGGGTGAACGGATCCACAGGCCCGCCATGCGTGCCGCGCAACCACGAGCCAATCAATTGGGCCAGCACCAGCAAGACCACGAGCCAGCCGGCCGCCGTGTGGAGATTGTGCACGGGCGATTCCCAACCGCGCTCGACCAGAACGAAGGCCATGGCGATCGCGACAATCGCGCCGACGATATGCCCCCAGCGCCGATGGGTAATGAACCAGAATGGATTGTCGAGTTGGCGCGGCCAATCCTGCCGCGGCGTGATCTTGAAGAAGCGCGCCACAATGATCAGCGGCGGCGTCAGCAAGCCCATCGCCAGCACCATCAGCCGGCCATGCCACGCCAGCGGCATCGCGATGGCGTGATCGCCCGCGCCACTGATCGGAGTGGCCAGCCAATGAAAAAGCTCGGCGATCATTATGCATTTGACGGCGCAAGCGCGCGACCGACGCGCACGCGCGGCGCTGACGCAACCACGATGGACAGGGCGCGTGTGGCCGCTCCTGACCCTTCACTCCCCATGCCGCGCTCCGTTCTTCTCAGTTGCGCCAAGCGATAATTGAACATGTTCAATTTTCTTGTCAAGGACCCATGATGCGAGGTCGCAGCGAAACCGTTCTGATGTGGGCAAACGGACTTTCAGCGATGGTGCATACAAGCTTGCTTCCCTTCTTGCGCAATCGCAGCTAAATGAAGCGCTTCGCAATCCCGGGGCGCAGCCGGATCGAAACCGGCGAGGATTATGCTTTGTCCGAACTGATGCAACACAAAGCCTCGGGTCTCCGCGAGCGCAACAAGCTCGATAAGTTTCGCCGCATCAAAGAAGCGGCGTCCGAGCTGTTCATCCGCAAGGGTTACGACGACACCACCACGCGAGAAATTGCGGTGCGCGCCGGCGTGGGGCTCGGCACCATATTCGTCTATGCGGCGACCAAGCGCGATCTTTTGTTCCTGATTGTAAACGACGAATTGCAAGAGGTCGTCGAGAAGGCCGCCGCCGGCGTGCGGCCCGAACGACCGATGTTGGACAACCTGCTGCGGATCTTTCAATGGCATTACCGCTATTTCGCGCAGGAACCGCAGCTTTCGCGATTGGCGCTGCGCGAGATGAGCTTTTACGACACCGGGCCGGAAGCGCAGAAGTTTCTCAAAACCCGCGAGCGTTTGATCGCGCTGATTGTTGAAATCGTGCGCATCGCCTTTGACCAGAAGGCGATTTCGTCGACCGAACGTCCGGAATTGATCGCCTGGGTCATTTTCTCGATCTATCAGATCGAGGTCCGCCACTGGCTCTCATCGGACGAGCTTAATCTCCGGCGCGGGCTCAACGCGTTGCGCCGCCAGCTCGTTCTGTTGATGAATGGCCTATCGCCGCGCCCCGTGCGTTGACGCTTACACGCATCGGGCGGGCGGTTTCACCGGCCGCGCAGCGCCCCTGCACGCTCCGACAACCGCGCCGCGCCGTCATGGGTTTCGCCGATACCTGCCAACGTAATTACCGATTTCTCATTCCGGCTGCGAGCGAATAGCGTCCGCGCAAGAGCAAAGGCCGTCGCCGACGGCCCTTCGGCGCCTTCATCCGCCAGCGGTGATCGTGCCGACGTTTCCGATAATTCCGCCTCTGGCGAGGCACCGGGAGGAATCGATGAAGGAAGGCAGCCACAGGCCTGTCTTGCTGGTCGGCAGCGTACCGCTCAAGCCGGCGTCGGAGGTTTTTCGGGTCGCCACACATTATCTCGGTGAGGTGATGGCGAGATTCCCCGACGGCGAACAGGTCGGCTGGCTGCCGGGCGTCTGGCAGCGCATGGCGCAAAATCCTGCGCTTGAGCCAACCCGGAAAGTCGCACTGGTCGGTGCCCGCGAATCGACTGATTTCTTCAGCCAGCTCGCGATTCAATACTACGGCGCCAAACCCGGATACGCGAAGCAGGGCCTGACGCTCGGCCCTTACGGCATCGCGGAAAACGCGATCGCGTCATACCGGCAATTCAAACAAATGAAAGAGAGTGCGGTCGTTCCCAGGCGGGCGCGCTTCCAGGCTACGGTGCCCGGCCCACTGGACTGCGCATTCGTCGTTGAATTGCCAAAAGGCGAACTCTTTCCCCTCGCCGAAGAGGCCACAGCGCGCGAGATCAGCGCGATCACCGCGGCGATCCCGGCCGACGATCTCACCATCCAGGTCGATCTGGCCTTTGAGGTCGAGCTTGAGGAATATCGGCGGCGTCCAAAAGATTTCGATATGCCGGTTTACGAGGGGGTCGATTGGACGCTGGAGGACCAAGCCAGGCTCATCGCCAATATCTGCAATCGCATTCCGCCAAACGTCGAGCTGGGCTTTCACTTGTGTTCGATCTGGCACATCGACCAAAGCAAGGGACAGGACAACAATGTCCATGTCGATTGGTGCAATGCGTTGTCGCGGAAGATCGATCGCCCGATCGGCTATATTCACATGCCGACGATTCCGGAGCACCAAGCCCCGGATTTTGCGCCATTGCGGCGGCTCGAGCTTCACCCGGAAACGCAACTCTTTCTCGGCGTCATCCACATGGATGACGGACTTGAAGGTGCACGCCGCAGAATTGCGGCAGCCGCTTCGGCGATCACAGATTTCGGCGTCGGCGCTTTCTGCGGACTGGCTCAACCAAGTCGCCAGGAAGCAGCTCACCCTCACACAGTGGAAGAGATATTCGCGCTCCACCGCAAGGTCGCGGAGCTCTGAGCGTGTTCTCGTCCGCGGCTAACGCCGGACCGCCACACGCGTCCGATCCGGGCGATGCAATCGGTTCGCCGGGTCTTTGAAGGCCACGGTGGGATTCCACTCAGAAGTTTCGAACAAAGTTCAGGATCGATCCATGTACGAGCCGTTTCCCGGAAACTATGTGTGGAACCTGTCGGTGAATATCTGCATCGGCATGGGTGGCGCGATCGGCGAGATCGACAAGGCGAATGAGCGTGTTCGCGACCTGGCCAAGCAGGGCGAAGACGCCGGCACGGAAGCATTCTTCTCGTCCTGGATCGACATGGCCGACGGCGTGATCCGGCTTGCCGACGAAGCCGCCGCGGCCGGACATTTTCTGAGCGCGGCGGAAAAATACGCCCGCGCCACCGCCTATTACGTGACGGCTGAGCGCATGCAGAGCCGGCACTACGCGCCGCGCAAGCCTGCCTACCGCACCATGCTGCAAATCATGGAGCGCGCGATCGTCCGCGGTTCGCTCAATTGCGAACGGGTCGAGATACCGTACGAAGCCAAGAGCTTTCCCGCGCTCTTTGTGCGGGGTGAAGGCGCCGGCCCGCGCCCGTGCATGGTGTTCTGCAACGGGCTCGATAGCGTCAAGGAGATGATTTATCTCTCGATCCGAGACGAGTTCGCCAAACGCGGTGTCTCCTGCCTCATGGTCGACCAGCCCGGCGTCGGCGAAGCGTTGCGGCTCGGCGGGCTCAATGCCGTGGTGGAGAGCGAGCGCTGGGCGGGCGCCGCCCTCGACTATTTGGAGACGCGCAAAGATGTGGATCACCGGCGC
>DATMQV010000319.1:0-2011 GCA_035566615.1 Xanthobacteraceae bacterium | reverse complement strand
TTCACGCCTGGCGCCGCTTGCCGGCGCTTGTATTCGGCGAGATAGAGCATGCGCTCAATCTTCATCACGGTTTCGCGCTCGAAACCGGCGGCGATGATGGTGGCAAGCGGCTCCTCACGCTCGACCATGCGCTCCAGGATCCGGTCGAGGATCTCGTACGGCGGCAGCGTGTCCTGGTCGGTCTGGTTTTCGCGAAGCTCGGCGCTCGGCGCGCGCGTGATCACATTTTCGACGATCACCCGGCCGGCGGGGCCCAGCGCGTCTTTCGGCTTCCAGCGATTGCGCAGCCGGGCCAGGCGATAGACTTCAGTCTTGTAGAGGTCCTTGACCGGATTGAAGCCGCCATTCATGTCGCCATAGAGCGTGGCGTAGCCGACCGACATTTCAGACTTGTTGCCGGTCGTGACCACCATCAGGCCGAACTTGTTGGAGATGGCCATCAGGATGACGCCGCGGGCGCGCGCCTGCAAATTCTCTTCGGTGACGTCGCGCGGCACCGCGCCGAAAATGCCGGTGAGCGACGCCTCGAGCCCGTGCACCGCGCTTTCGATCGGCACCATGTCGTAATGCACCCCAAGCGCTTGCGCGATCGCCTGCGCGTCGTCGAGCGATTCCTGCGACGTGTAGCGATAAGGCAGCATCACGCAGCGGACGCGATCGGCGCCGATGGCATCGACGGCGAGCGCCGCACACAAGGCGGAGTCGACGCCGCCCGAAAGGCCGATCACGACACCGCGGAAACGGTTCTTGTCGACATAGTCGCGCAGGCCGAGCATGCAGGCGGTGTAGTCGGCCTGATCCCATTCTTCCGGCCGCGCGATCGGGCCGCTGGCGCAGTGCCAGCCGGACGGGGTGCGCGTCCACTGCGTCGTCAAAACCGCCTCCTCGAACGCCGGAAGCTGAAAGGCGATTGAGCGATCGGCATTGAGCGCGAACGAGGCGCCGTCGAACACGAGCTCATCCTGGCCGCCGACTTGATTGATGTAGAGGAGCGGCAGCCCGGCCTCGGTGACGCGCGCCACCGTGACATTGAGCCGGACCTCCGCCTTGTCGCGCCAATAGGGCGAGCCGTTCGGCACGACGATCAGCTCGGCGCCGGTCTCGGCCAGGCATTCGACCACGTTTTCATAGTCGCCCCAGTCGGTCCAGGTATCCTCGCAGATCGGCAGCCCAAGCCTCACGCCGCGGAAGCTCACCGGCCCGGGCACCGGGCCCGAGGCGAAGACGCGCTTCTCGTCGAACACGCCGTAATTCGGCAGATTGACCTTGTAGCGGATCGCCTCGACCTCACCACCGGCAAGGAGCGCATAGGCGTTATAGAGCCTCCCCTCCTCCACCCAGGGCGTGCCCATGAGCACGGCCGGCCCGCCATCGGCCGTGTCGCGCGCGAGCGCCTCGACCGCCGCGCGGCAGGCGGCCTGGAAGGCAGGCTTGAGCACCAGGTCTTCCGGCGGGTAGCCGGCGATGAACAGCTCGGAGAATGCAACGATGTCGGCGCCGTCGCGCGCGGCTTGCGCGCGCGTTCTACGCGCTTTTTCCAGATTGCCGGTGATGTCGCCGACAACCGGATTGAGCTGCGCCACGGCGATGGCCAGACGATCGGCAGGACGCGTGTTCATGTCTCTGATCTAGCGTCTCGTTCGCCCCCGCGGAAGCGGGGGCGAAGTATGGCTGTTACGCCCGCCGGGTGCGTCTGGCTTCCCGCTGCGCGCAAGAATGGGCGGTGGGCGACGACCTATAGCGCAGCTACGGCGCCAGCGGGCTTGGCCTTGGCCTGGCGTTCCGACTTAAGGAGATCGGCCAGCAGAAACGCCAGATCGAGCGATTGCTCGGCATTGAGCCGCGGATCGCACACCGTGTGGTAGCGGTCGTTCAGATCCTCGTCGCTGATGGCGCGCGCGCCGCCGGTGCATTCGGTGACGTTCTGGCCGGTCATTTCCAGATGCACGCCGCCGGCATACGTGCCTTCGGCCGCGTGCACCTGAAAAAATGCGCGCACCTCCTTGAGGAT
>DATMQV010000318.1:0-8752 GCA_035566615.1 Xanthobacteraceae bacterium | reverse complement strand
ATTTCCGCCTCTGCAACAATACTGCAAGCCGGGTCGGCGTCTCCATCGGCTACAAGGACGCCGACGGCTGGGCCACCGAAGGCTGGTGGAATCTGCCCTCGCGCACTTGCGAAACCATCCTCAAAGGCAATCTCGTCGCACGATATTATTATGTCTACGCTATCGATTACGACCACGGCGGGGAGTGGATGGGACAAGCCTTCATGTGCACCCGCGACAAGGAGTTCACCATTCGCGGCATCGCCGATTGTCTGGCGCGCGGTTTTGACCGCACCGGCTTCTTCGAGGTCGATACCGGCGAACAGCGCGCCTGGACCGTGCAATTGACCGAATCCAGCGAGCAGGCGCCGCAGCGGCCGCTGTCCGCCGGCAATGCGCTCGCGCCCCCGGCAGCGGCCCCATCGGGAACACCGGTGCCGGCCGCCGGCGGGCGTTCCGGCCCATCGATCGCCCCCGGAAACCAAGCCCGATGAGGAGACAGCGGCGCACCAAAGTGGTGGCGACGCTGGGGCCTGCCTCTTCAAGCCGCACGATGATCGAGCGGCTGTTCCAAGCCGGCGCCGACGTCTTTCGCATCAATATGAGTCACACGAGCCACGACAAGATGCGCGAGCTCGTGGAGACGATCCGCAACATCGAGGCCGATTACGAGCGGCCGATCGGCATCCTGGTCGATCTGCAGGGACCGAAATTGCGGCTCGGCAATTTCAAGAATGATTGGGCGGAGATCGATGCCGGCCAGGATCTGACCCTCGACACCGATCCAACGCCCGGTGACGCGACGCGCATCCATCTGCCGCATCCGGAAATCTTCGCCGCCATCAAGGCGGGCGACACGCTCCTGATTGACGACGGCAAGCTGCGGCTCACAGTGACCGAGACGAAACCGGAGTGCATTGTCGCGCGCGTGAAAGTCGGCGGCAAAATTGCAAGCCGCAAAGGCGTGAGCCTGCCCGATACGGTCATTCCGGTCGCCGCGCTGGCGGCGAAGGACCTTGCTGATCTCGAAGCAGCGCTCGATGCCGGCATCGATTGGGTGGCACTCTCCTTCATCCAGCGGCCGGAAGACGTAGCCGAAGCGAAGAAGATCACACGCGGCCGCGCGGCGGTGATGGCCAAGATCGAAAAGCCGCAGGCGGTGACGCGATTAAACGACATTCTCGACCTCGCCGACGCGCTGATGGTGGCGCGCGGCGATCTCGGCGTCGAGATGCCGCTCGAGAAAGTGCCAGGCGTGCAGAAAGAAATGACGCGCGCCTGCCGCCAAGCCGGCAAGCCGGTGATCGTCGCCACCCAGATGCTGGAATCGATGATCACAAGCCCGGTGCCGACGCGCGCCGAAGTCTCCGACGTCGCCACCGCGATCTTCGACGGCGCCGATGCGGTGATGCTGTCGGCGGAATCGGCGGCCGGGCAATATCCGGTCGAGGCGGTGGCGACCATGAACCGCATCGCCGAGGAAGTGGAGAACGAGGGGATGTATCTGCCCTCACTGCACGTTCTGCGCACCGAGCCGGAAGCAACCGGCGCGGATGCGATCGCGGCTGCGGCGCGGCAGGTGGCCGAGACGCTCGATCTCGCGGCGATCGTGTGCTGGACGAGCTCGGGCTCGACCGGCATGCGGGTTTCGCGCGAGCGGCCGAAGCCGCCGACGGTCGCGATCTCGCCGATGGTCTCGACCGGGCGGAAATTGTCGCTGGTCTGGGGCGTGCATTGCGTCGTCGCCGAGGACGCGCGCGATCAGGACGACATGGTGGAACGCGCCTGCCAGATCGCGTTCCGCGAGGGCTTCGCCAAAGCCGGGCAGCGCATCATCATCGTCGCCGGCGTGCCGCTCGGCACGCCGGGCGCCACCAATATGATGCGGGTGGCGTATGTCGGCTCGCCCGCCGGCGTAGAGGCGTAAGCGAGCTGCCAAGCCCCCCTGTCCAAGCCGTTATTTTCCCGCCGTGCCGCGAATGAGCTTTCTGACGCGCCATTCGTTCTTGCCCCTGGCGATGATGTCGTCGATCTTCCAGCCGTCATTCTCGCGCACCAGAAGATAGCGCAGCACGGTGCGCACCTTGTCCTGATGAGACACAAAGTCGGCGATCACAACGGCGCGCGCGGCCTGCTCGCTTTCAACCGTGATCCGCAGATCATGGAAGTTCGGATCGTTGCCGCTACTGATCGGATCGAAGTCGAGATCGGGAGCGTCGCCTTTGGGCGTGCGCCGGTCCATGGCGTCGATCGCGGCGCGCAATCCGTGCGATAGAAAGCGCTTGCGATTGGCCTCATCGGCGAAAATGGCCTCGCCGTCACTGCCATCGCCGCTCGGCCCGCCGGCTACCCTGTAGATTTCCGCAACAAAGTCGCGCGACCGCCCGCTATCTGCGAAAGCCGGCCCCGCCAGCGAAAACGCCAATAACGATGCCATGATCGTGCGGCGATCGGACGGCTTGAGACTGCGCATTGGGGCCCCTGCTTCGAGCGGCTTAGCTCCGGCAATTCGGCCCGGCGGGCGGTCCCAGTTACGGTTATTTGCTCTTCTTGCCCAGCGCATCAGCGCGATTTCTGATGGCATCGGCATCATTCGGATTGAGCTTGAGCACCTGATCGAAATCTTTGATCGCCAGATCGTACGCGCCTCGACCGACGTAAGCGAGGCCACGATTATTGAGAGCGTCGGTATAGTTCGGGTCAAGCTTGATGGCGGCGTTGAAATCGTCCATAGCGCGATCAGCCTGGCCGATCTGGTAGTACGCATCGCCTCGGTTGTTGAGCGGAATGGCCTCACTCGGATCGAGCTCGATCGCCTGATCGTAATCGGCGATGGCGCGATCATATTGTTTCAGGGCCAAGTAAGCGTTGCCGCGATTGGTGATCGCCATGACGTTGTTTGGACTAAGCTTGATGGCTTGATCATAGTCCTTGATGGCGCGCTCCCACTGGCCTTTGTTGCTGTAGGTAGGCCGCGACTGTAGAGCGCGCCGACGTGGTCGGGCGCAAGCTTGATCGCCTGGTTGAAGTCGTCGATGGCACGGTCAGCGTCGCCCAACATGCCATGCGCAATACCGCGACGGAAGAAGACGTCGGCGTCATTCGGATTGAGCTTGGCGGCTTGATCGTAGTCCTGGACAGCGCGCTTAAGCTCGCCGCCCGCGCGATGGGCGGAGCCGCGGATCGCAAATGCAACGGCCAGATCCTTTCCGCCAAGCTTCCCCGACTTGATGGCGTTGGTACATCCGGTGATTTGCTCGTCCCAGGCGACATCTGGCCTGACCGTGCACTTCCATTGCTTCAGCATTTGCGTCCAAGCCGGGACGGCCGTCACAGCCATCGACGATACGATCGCGGAAAGAAGAACAATCATCGCGGGCGCCGCGGCGTGAGGCGCCACCCGCCTCGCGGACGAGCCGAAAGTGGTGTCGTCGCGCACGACGTTTTTTCCCCACATTGCGGATCGGTTCAGTTCCAGCCAGACGAGACGGCAAAACAATCACGCGAGGCACTTTGAGCATCGCTGACGATTGGCGATGTCGAAGTGACGGCGATCACACGATCTCACTCTGCAAGACTGTCAGCGGAACTTCGCTATTGCGAGATGAGACGCGCCAAAAGATCCGCAGGTGCAGAGCTAAATGTAAGATCAAATGCGGATCGTTAGCTCTATTCCAGCCAATCCGACTGATACTTCCGCTCAGTCCTGAATTTGCTCACCCGATCTTCATTCAAAGCGCGCCCGCCAATTCGTCCACCGCCTCAACGACGCGGTCGGCGGCGGCGTGGTGCAGCATGTGGCCGAAGCCCGGCAGCACGACGAGCTTTACACCCGGCGCCGCGGCGGCAAGTTTTTCGCCGTGGCGTGCAGCCGGCACAAACGGATCGCTATCGCCTGCGAGCACGATGGTCGGCGCGGTGAGCGCGGCATAGCGCTCCACCTGATGCTCAAGAAATGTTTCGAGAAAGCCGACGTCGGCCCAATTGGCCATGAGGGTCGGCGGGCGCAGGACGAGCATCGCGGCGCTGCGGCGGACGTAGCGATCCGGAATGGTCTGCGGCAGGAAGGCGGTGCGCGAACCCGGCCACATCAGGATCGCACCGAACGGAAATGCCAGCGTGCGCGCAAACAGCCAGCCGACCGGACCGGCGAGTAGCGCATTGAGCTTGTTCATGCGCCACACGCCCGGATGCGTCGCCGGCGCGACCAGCACCAGGCCAGCGGTGCGCGCGGGAAAATCGAGCGCGAAGGTCAGCGCCAGCGCGCCGCTCCAGGAGTGGCCGACCACGATGGCGCGCTCGACCCCCAACCGGTCCAGTACATCGCGCAACACGGCTGCCTGATAGGCCGGCGAGGCGCCCTCCTCCGCCCGGCGCGCGCTGAAGCCGAGACCGGGCCGGTCGACGAAGATGACGCGGCGGCCGGCAAGATGCTCGCCGAGGGCCAGATGCATATCTTCCAGATTGGCGCCGGCGCCATGCAGCACCACCACCGGCAGCGCGTCTTGCGCGTCGCGCGCTTCCACCTCGACGACGTGTTGCGGAAAGCCGCCGATATCGATGAAGCGGCCGCGCGGGCGATGCGCGCGCTCGATCAGGCGCGTGCCGATGAAGGTGATGACAGCGCCGGCACACAAGACTGCGACGATAATCGCGAGCGTGGTGATCATGCGCTGTCTTTACAGCCTCCCCCGCGCGGCGAGGGAGGTGGCGCGCCAACGGGTTCGGCCCGAAGTGGCCGGCCCGATGACAGGCTCCGCGCGCCCGTGGGGGCAAGTGCGACATACTCTGAGCAAGCCAACCCCTCCACCATGCTTGGCCGTAGCCGAGGCTTTGCATCAGCGTTCTTGACTTTAACAGACGGCGGCCGGAGGCCGCCTATGCCCCCTCCCCCGCTCGGCGAAGAAGCATAACCTACAACGCACCGCCGGAAAGCCAGCGCGCGCCCCGGGCGTAAAGCGCGTCGAGCTCCGGCCCCTCGATACCGGGCATGTCGGTCTTCACCTTGTAGCCGATCTTGTGCTGCAGATAGGCTAGGTGGCGATAGCCCTCGGGAAAGCTCTTGAGCACGTCCTGATCGAGCGAAAGCTTGGCCGACGGATCGACCGGATCGAGCCGGTCCTTTTCGTAGATCGGCTGGCGCAGCACCAGACCCCAGCGGCCGTCGCGGTTTTCGAAGAAATCGTAGAAGCGGCCGGTGCAGAGCACGTCGCAGATCACGCCCTCGACCGGCGCGCGCTGCGAAATCGTCATCTTGGTTTGCGCGATGCCGCGACGGGCGGACACCTCGATCGCCGAGCCGCCGAGGAAATGCAGAATGCGCACGCCGCGCGCCCAGCCTTCGTCGTTGACCTTGATGAATTCCTCGAAGCTGCCCTGAAACCAGGTCGCCATCATGCGCCCTTCGGCATGCCAGACGGCGCGGAAGCGATCCCACAGCCGCGCGTCTCGATAGATGGCCCAGCTCTCCACGAGTTCGCGGATGGTGACTTTGTCGGCGGCGATGTCGGTCATTGCAGCTCCTTGAGCGTCATCACTAGAGCGGACGAGCTTTTAGTTGGATCGGCATCCCGCTCTACTTTTTTGATTTGAGCATGATCTTTTCGGAAAACCGGTTTCGACTTTTCCGGATCATGCTCCAGGCCGGCGTGAACGCGCCGTGACCCGGTGGTCAAGCTCAATGCGAAATAAAGATGGATTGCCGGGTCAAGCCCGGCAATGACGAATGAAAAGGTTAGCGAAGTTACGGGATCGCCGGAGGAAAGCTAGATCTCGCGGCCTTCGACCTTCTCGCGCAGGTTCTTGATCGCTTCCTCGACATTCTCGAGATGAGGATCGATGGCGAGCGCGCGGCGATAGGCTTCGAGCGCGTGCTTCTCGTCGCCGATTTCCTGCAGGATGAGACCGAGCCCCGACAGCGCGCCGAAATGGCGGGGCTCGCGCATCAGCACTTCGCGAATGTCGGAGAGCGCGTGGCCGAAGTCCTTCTGCAGATAATAGATGGTGGCGCGCCTGTTCCAGGCTTCGGTGTAAGTCGGCTTGAGCTCGATCACCGCATCGAGCAGCTTGATGGCAAGATCGAGATCTTTCTGCTCAGTGGCCGCCTTCACCCGGCCCATCAGGAGATTGCAGGTGTCGCTGCCGGACGCGATCCACATCGCCCAGATGCGCTGCTCTATCGCCCGCGCGCTCTCGTTGTCCGGCGCGATCTTGAGCGCCTCGAACAAGGTATCGAGATTATAGGCCCGGTCGCGGCCTGATCGCGGCGTTTCGCCCGGCGGGTGGACCCAATCGGGCTTGGGAGCGAGTTGCGGCGGGACGTCCGGACCCTTTTGCGCGGGTCCCGGCTCGGCGGCGAGAGCGGGCGCACAAAGAGCGGCGCCGAGCACCAAGCCCAAGATGAATCGCGAAGCCATACGGTTGAGTCTAATCACTGCCCGCGGCACAGCAAGGCTGAAATATGCTCGCAGGCGCGTGATAAAGCAGCAGCGGCGCAGGAAGCCTGCGCCGCTTTCGGGCCAATTGGTCGACGAAATAGCGGATTTTAGCCCTGGCGGGCCTTGAAGCGCCGCTGGGTCTTATTGATCACGTAAACGCGGCCCTTGCGGCGTACGATACGATTGTCGCGGTGACGCCCGCGCAGCGATTTCAATGAGTTACGGACTTTCATCGGAATTCCTGCCTGTTGGCGGCTTGATTAAGGAGGGGGCGGCTGAATGTCAATGATTTGGGGGCGGTATTGAGCTCACCCCCCGCTCCCGATCAGGGTCCGGGACTAAATTCCGGCGGAGAACTTAGGTTTCCAGGGCGCGGTGGACTCGACCAGGACGGCTGCGATCTTCGGGCCGATGCCCTATCGTTCATTCCAGTCACCGATTACGGCGGACACGTGCTCTACGCTCTCCGGCCCCAGACTTGCGCGACGGCGTACAAGGTAAAGGAGGTTTTTCAGGTTTGGCGAGGTGCTGTCGGCAATCGGCCAGGGAGTCTATGAGATCGCCTTCAATGAGAAGACCAAGCCTAAGGATTGTCGCTCGCAACGATTCGATCGTCGATGGTAGATAATCGACCATCGGATCTATCGAACGAACTGCCAGCAAGGCGGCCCGATATTGCACATCGCGAAAGCCTGCCTGTTTCACTAAGAAGTATAACTTTCTCGCGAGTTCGAGATCGGCGCCAACTCCGCTGAACGTGGCGAGTAACGCGGCCTTCAGCCGGTCCCACGCTGGGTGTGGCGGATAGCAGTTAAGCGTTGTCCCGTCTGGTTCTTGTAGAGCAACAATGCCGCCCGGTCGTACCAGGCGCGCCGCCTCCTGTAGCAGTCGATCGGGACTTCCGGCAGTGCTTGCGACAAAGCGCATGTGCACGAGATCAAATGAACCAGCAGGCAAGTCCGCATCATAAGCGTCGCCGCGCCGAAACTCGACATTAGTTGGCGCGCTGCGTCGCGCGTATTCCAGGAACTCTTCGTCCATGTCTAGGCCGATGACACGGCCAGCACGCCCAACACGGGCGCTGAGGAGGTCGGTAATGCCGCCCGGTCCACAGCCCACGTCGAGACAAGCCCAACCCTCCATTGGTCCGAATCGACCCAGCATGGCGAGCGTGTCCGGCGCCATCGCCTTAGATTGAATATTCAGGCGCTCGATCTCACCTGCTCGGCGTTCAATCGGGTAATTTCCTGAATACGTCGCGCTCATGGAGTCGCCCACCCGCAAGTCGCCGGCATCCTGGCCGATCAGCCCAGGCAATTATACCACCGCCCTGCTCACCGGGCTCGCGTCGTCAGGAAACTGCGCTCTCGCGTTTGGCCGTTAGAGGACACTCGCCGATGTCTGACTTTGAATCCGCTTTCGGAGGCATAGCGCGGGTTCAAGCCAGCGTTCGGACGGATAACGAAATTGCGTCTTGTCAGTCCCGGACAGCTGGCGTCGAATGAAATCGCGCTCTTAGGGGTAATCCTCCGGAAGCGGCGTGCATTGATGGTTTTGGGTCGCGAGGACAAATTCATGAAAATCGAGATCGAATACTGCGGTCAATGAGGCTACGAACCGCGCGCCCGTGAGGTGCGGGAACTGATCCTTAAGCTGCGACCTTCAGCGCAAATAAGCGTTCGGCGGTCAAGTGGCGGCGTCTTCGAAATTCGAGTCGACGGCCGACTTGCGTTTTCAAAGAAGGCGACCGGTCGCTTTCCAACGAGCGATGAGATCGCTGACTGCCTCACCTAAAAGTCGCCGGCTTACGCGGAATGCGCTCATATCGAGTTGTCGGCCAATGGTGCCATCAGGTGATCGAATAGGTGGTCACCTTTGGCACAAAGCTGATCTAGTTGGATCTCCGCTCTTTGCCGCTATTGGAGGAGCAGCGGACAGTGAAGCCCGCATAAGCTCCTGTCGATTTACGAGCACAAGGCCTACGCCGCGGCGACTTCCCGACCGCCGGCGCTTGGCAAGGGCCCTCGCCCAGGCCGCCGCCGGTCGGGAAGCCGGTCAAGCGATGGAACAGCTTGTTCCAGGCCCGCAGCACGAAGCCGAAGGGCCTCGGCATGCTGTGGCGGCAGACCGCGAGCTTGCGCACGGTCTTGGTCACCTGCCAGACGCTGTGGCTGCCGGCCGGGAAGAAAGCCATGTCGCCCGGACCCAGGCGATGGATCTTTCCGTTCTCGTCGGTCACCAGCACTTCACCCGAAATAATGTGCACAAAGTGGACACCTCACGACAATGACCGACAACAATCTCTCGGAAGTGCTTGATTCTAGGCTTGTGGCACT
>DATMQV010000317.1:0-2384 GCA_035566615.1 Xanthobacteraceae bacterium | reverse complement strand
GCGCGACTCGCCGCCGCATCGCGCCAATTTGCTCAATCGCGGCGTGTCGCGGCTCGGCATCGCCGCCGCTTTTTCCCCGAACTCCAAATACAAGGTGTTCTGGGCGCTCATTCTCGCGGGCGATGCGCGGCCGAGCTAGTGAATGATCCGGAAAAGTGGACGCCGGTTTTCCGAGAAGATCATGCTCAAACAAAATGCGCGGGAAGGAGCGAATGGCGAAAAGCGCGTTGCGAATTTCTCCGCTCGTCCCCGCGAAAGCGGGGACCCAGGCTGGATTCCCGCTTGCGCGGGAATGAGCGGATGGATCGCCACGCGCCATTCGCTATTGGCCACGCGCTCGTCGTAATTTCTGCAACGCTTGACCTGCACCACCGGCCCGGCTTCAATTCGATGGAAAATGACTAAAGACCCTGCTTTCGGTTCCCTGACGCGCCAGGCTTATTCCGGCAGTCTGCTCGAGCGCGCCGCGGCCTTGCGCGGCGACGAGGTTAAGCTCGCGGCTTTTCTCACGCACCCGCGCGCCGGCGTCTATGTCGTCGGCGGCGAATCGATCGTGCTCAAGGCGCAAGGCGCCGCGCCCGATCCGCTGTTCTCGCCCGATGAAGCGCGCGCGCTTGCCGTCGCGCGCGAAACCGTGTTTCTCGGGCTGTTGCACGATGCGCCGCGCTTCGGCGTCGGCATCGATCCGGCCGCCATCGAAGCCCTGAAGGCGCGCGCCGATCTGAAACTCATCGATCTGCGCACCATCGCGATGCAGGGCGAGGTCGATACCGTGCATGTGCCGCCGCTCGCCGAAGCCAAGGCGATCCTCGGCTGGCACGCGCGCCATCGCTTCTGTCCGAATTGCAGCGCGGCCACCGTGCCGACGCAGGCCGGCTGGCGGCGCGATTGCCCAGTGTGCAAGGCCGAGCATTTTCCGCGCACCGACCCGGTGGTGATCATGCTGCCGATCAAGGGCGATCGCTGCGTGCTCGGCCGCTCGCCGCGCTTTCCGCCGACCATGTGGTCGTGCCTCGCCGGTTTTTGCGAGCCCGGCGAATCGATCGAGGAAGCGGTGCGGCGCGAAGTGGCCGAGGAGGTTGGCGTGACCTGCGCGCGGGTCCGATATTTCGCGTCGCAGCCCTGGCCGTTTCCTTCGTCGCTGATGATCGGTTGCCACGCCGAAGCCGTCAGCGACGACGTCGTCATCGACAAGAGCGAGATCGAGGATGCGCGCTGGTTCGACCGGGCCGAACTGAAATCGATGCTGCTGCGTCAGCACCCGCAAGAGCTCTCTACGCCGCCGCCGATCGCGATCGCTCACCACATCATCCGCGATTTTGTCGAACACGGCAGCGAGGTTCTGATCCGCTGAATGCCGGGCGAAAGCGCGCAAGCGCGTGCTGTGGAGGGCGAAAGCGCGGATGCGTGCTCGCCGACAACCGCTTTCCGCAATTCCGCCTCCGCTCATTCGGGGCGGAAAAAGGCCCCGGACAGGCTGATTTTCGCGATAGCGACTTACCCCTTGATCTAAAATATTTTTCTATGTAAAGCGTAGCGAAAGCCCTCAATTGGAAGAATGTTTCTATGGACGCCATAGACCGCAAGATTTTAACCGTACTGCAGGAGGACGCGTCGCTCTCGGTCGCCGATATCGGCAGCCGGGTCGGCCTGTCATCGACGCCCTGCTGGAAGCGCATTCAGCGGCTCGAGGCCGACGGTGTCATTCTCAGGCGGGTGGCCCTGGTCGATCAGGACCGGATTGGGCTTGGCATCACCGTCTTCGTGTCGGTCGAGACCGGCGATCACTCGCAGGATTGGCTGGACCGTTTTGCCAAGGTGGTCGGCGCCATGCCCGAAGTGATGGAATTCTACCGCATGGCCGGCGACATCGATTACATGCTGCGCGTCGTCGTTCCCGACATGGCGAGCTATGACGCGTTCTATAAGCGGCTGATCGCGGCGGTGCCGCTCAAGAACGTCACCTCGCGCTTCGCCATGGAGAAGATCAAGTCGACGACGTCGCTGCCGATCCCGTAGAGCAGGATCTGGAAAATCTATTGCTGTTGTTGCTTGCTGTTGTTCGTGCCGACCGAGCGCGAATCCAGCTGAATTTGTCCCGACGACAGCGCGCCGGCAGCCGTCGCTTGCGCGTTGAGCGAGGTGATCTCGGAGAGCGTTTTGTCGAAGGAATCGGGCGTATCGCCGAGCGTCAACCGGCGCGAACAATCGGGCGTGCAGCTATAGGTCTGGCGCTCGGCGCCTTATACATGACGACGGTACGATCGCGCGGGCCGGACACTTCGATGGCTTTCTCCAGCAGCACCGCTCCTCTTTTGTCGGTGGCGATGAAGTTGGTGGCTCCGTAGCTTTTGCCGGTGATGACGGTCAGCCCGCCGGGCTGG
>DATMQV010000316.1:0-4601 GCA_035566615.1 Xanthobacteraceae bacterium | reverse complement strand
GGTTTCGATGACTGGGGCCGCACTCACAGATTCGACCGCAACCGCGCTCGCCGCTTCATCTTTATGTTCAGGTATCTCGGCGACGACGTTGATGTCGTCTTGCGGGTGCGGAGCCGCCGCAGGCGATTCGGCCGGCGCGGCCGCGTCGTCCACCGATTCACCGATTGCAGGCGCTTCGTACACGGCGTCATCGTCGACCGCGGCATTGTCGGACGCGGCATCGAGCAGAGCGCGCGCGTGGTTTTCATCCGAGATCAAAATATCGACCGGCTGAGTCAGTGGCGTATCAGCCACCTCGGCCTCCGATTTATGAACTGCCTCGGCCTCCGGCCTAGTCAAAAACTCGTCCACCCGCGACTCGATTGCGGCGTCGGCTTCGGAGGCGATCGGTCCCAGCGTCTCGATGACGGCTTCCGCCTCGGTTACAGAGTGAGTCGGGAACTCAATCGCCGCTTCGGCTTCAGACGCGACCGGCGCCAACGTCTCAATGGCTGCTTCCGCCTCAGTCGCGACAAGCCCTAACGCCCCGATGGCGGCTTCCGCTTCAGAAGCGACAGCTGCCAGCGTCTGGTTCGTACCTTCCGCCTCAGTCGCGACAGGCGCCAGCATCTGGACCGTGGCTTCCGCCTCAATGGCTACAGGTGCCAGTGTGTCGATCGCAGCTTCCGCTTCAGTCACGACCGGCGCAGACGTGTCGATCGTGGCCTCCGCTTCGGACGCGACAGGCGCCGGCCCTTCGATGATGGCTTCCGTTTTGGTCACAACCGCCATCACCTCGATGGTAGCTCCTGATTCGCGAGCCGAAGGCCGGACGAGCGGGGCGGCGTCGGGGGCGTTCATGCGCGAAGCGACGACCGCCAGGTCCTCGATTCGGCGCATGACATCGCGCAGCAGCGCGGCCGCGCTCAATGCGCCGGTCGCCGCCGCCTCATGCCGCACGACCGCGTCGCCGACTTCGCGCACGGAAGCCTCAAGCGTATCGCAGAGCGCAGTATCGACGTCGCGCATGCGCAACGCCATGGCGACATCGTGAATGCGCTCGACGGCGAAATGCACGTCGCCCTTCAACGTCCCCTGCGCCCGCAGAAGCGCCTCGGCCTGCGTGACGATGGCGGTCAGATCCGCAAGCCCCTTCGCCAGTGCCGCGGGCGCGAGGCTCGGCACGCGTTCGCTCGCCGCGAGTTGCTCGGCGCGCTCGATCGGCAGGACGACCGGCTGCGGATCAGATTGGACAAAGCTGCTGGCGTATTCGATCAGGACGAGACCGCTGCGGCCGTTGGCGACGAATTCGGTCGTATCGCCTTTCGGCAGATCGGACCAAATTTCCGGCAACGGCAAAGGATCGCTGGACATGCGGCAGCATAGCCGCGCGACGATGCAATGCGAGTGGGCCGCTTGTGGGTTATCCACCGCGAATGACCGCCGCCCTGCCCTCACCCCCACAAAGCCGGCTCTGACGGATAAACGAGACTGCCGTCGTAGCGCAGCCCGTCGACACGGTCTTCGGCCAACAGGAGCGGGCCGTCCAGGTCGACAAAGCGCACGCGCTGGCCGACCAGCATCGCGGGCGCCATCGCGAGCGACGTCGCTACCATGCAGCCGACCATGATGGCGAAGCCCTTCTGCTCGGCTTCGGCGGCAAGCGCCAATGCCTCGGTCAGCCCGCCGGCTTTGTCGAGCTTGATGTTCACGACGTCGTACTTGCCCGTCAGCCGATCGAGCGAGGCGCGGTCATGCACGCTCTCATCGGCGCAGACCGGGATCGGACGCCGGCCGCGCGCCAGCGCCTCGTCGGCGCCTTCCGGCAACGGCTGCTCGATCAGGGTGACGCCTGCATCGGCGCAGGCCGCCAGGTTTTCGGCGACATTGTCGGCGGTCCAGCCTTCGTTGGCATCGACAATGAGCTCGGCGCGCGGGGCTGAGCGGCGCACCGCGGCAATCCGCTCGCGGTCGGCGCCGCCGCCGAGCTTGATCTTGAGGAGCGGCCGCCAGGCCGCGCGCTCCGCGGCGGCCGCCATTTCGGAGGGTGAGCCGAGAGAGATCGTATAGGCCGTGGTCAGCGGCTTTGGGGCGGCCAGGCCCGCCAACTCGTAGGCCCGGTGCCCGGACCGGCGGGCGTTAACGTCCCAGTAAGCACAATCGAGTGCATTACGGGCAGCACCGGGGCCAAGCACCTTCTGGAGCGCTTCGCGGTCGAGGCCCTGCTGTAGTGCCGGACGCAAGGCCTCGATGCTTGCCGCAACGCCGTCCGGGGTTTCGCCGTAGCGTGCGTAGGGGACGGATTCGCCGCGGCCGCGGTGAATTCCATCGTTGAGTTCGGCCACCACAACGACAGCTTCGGTCTTGCGGCCGCGGCTGATTGCGAATGCGCCGGCAATCGGCCAGCGCTCGATTTGTACGGAGAGCTCCATGCGAGGAGCAGTATGACCGTGCTTTTCTGGCTGGCTCAAGGCTTGCCGGCTCAAGGCTTGCGCGACGCCGCCGCGCGTTCGCCGGGCGAGACGCGATGAGCGCCGCCTCGCTTGCCGCCGCTGCCGAGGGCGATCACGTCGCGCTGCTGGCTTCCGGCGCCTGGACGGTGGAGCGCGCCACCGAGCTCGAACGCCTGATCGAGGACGCGAGCCGCCGGCATGCCGGCGCGCGCTCGATCGACATCGACCTCGCCGGGCTCGAGCGGCTCGACACCTTCGGCGCGTGGCTGATCGAACGGCTGAAGCGATCCTTCCTCAGGCGCGGCTCGGCCGCCCGCATCACCGGCCTCTCGGAAACCGATCACGCGCTGATGGCTGAGCTGCGCGCGTCAATCAGGTCGCCTTCAAAAAGCGGGCAGCGCCCAACGCGATCCTCGTCGCGCTCAATGCCGTCGGCCGCACCGTCGCCGAGATCGGCGGCTCTCTCGCGCTGGTCGTGCAGCTTCTCGGCGCGCTGGTGCTGGCGGTGCTTGGCACGATCGCGCATCCACGGCGGCTGCGTTTCACTTCGATCGTGCATCATCTGGAAAAGGTCGGCTGGCGCGCGGTGCCGATCATCGTGCTCTCGACTTTCATGATCGGCGCCATTCTGGCGCAACAGGGCATTTTCCGTTTCCGCACCTTCGGCGCCGATATGTATGTCGTCGACATGGTGGCGGTGCTGGTGCTGCGCGAGATCGGCGTGCTGATCGTCTGCGTCATGATGGCCGGACGCTCCGGCAGCGCCTACACCGCCGAAATCGGCTCGATGAAAATGCGCGAGGAGATCGACGCGCTGCGCACCATGGGCCTGGACCCTGTCGAGGTGCTGGTGCTGCCGCGCGTCATCGCGCTGGTGCTGGCGGTGCCGATGCTGACCTTTCTCGGCTCGATGGCGGCGCTCTACGGCGCGGGCCTGGTCTGCTGGCTCTATGGCGGCATGGCGCCGCAGATCTTCATCGAGCGGCTGCGCGAGGCGATCTGGCTGCCGACATTCGAGGTCGGCATGATCAAGGCGCCGTTCATGGCGCTGACCATCGGACTCGTCGCCTGCACCGAAGGCTTCGAAGTGGACGGCAGCGCCGCCTCGCTCGGCCTCAAGACCACCGCCTCGGTGGTCAAATCGATCTTCCTCGTCATCGCGCTCGACGGCCTGTTCGCGTTGTTCTTTGCCGGCATCGGGATGTAGCTGATGACCAACAACCCGCCGGTGATCAGCGTGCGCGACCTCGTCGTCGGCTTCGGCGAGGCGACGGTGCTCAACCGCGCCAGTATCGACGTGTTCGAAGGCGAGATCCTCGGCTTTGTCGGCGGCTCGGGCGCCGGCAAGTCGGTGCTGATGCGCGCCATTATCGGGCTGTTGCCGAAGCGGCACGGAACGGTCGAGGTGTTCGGCAGCGACCTCGCCGCGCTCAATGGACGGCAACGCCGCGCGATCGAACAGCGCTGGGGCGTGCTGTTCCAGCAGGGCGCGCTGTTCTCATCACTGACCGCCTTGCAGAACGTGCAATTCCCGATGCGGGAATATTTGCGGCTCTCGCCGCGACTGATGGACGAGATCGCGCTCGCCAAGCTCGAAATGGTGGGCCTGCGCGCGGACGTGCGCGGCAAATATCCGGCCGAGCTTTCCGGCGGCATGATCAAGCGCGTGGCGCTGGCGCGCGCGCTCGCGCTCGATCCCGACATCGTCTTTCTCGACGAGCCGACCTCAGGCCTCGACCCGATCGGCGCCGCCGAATTCGACGAGCTCATCCGCACGCTCCAGCAGACCTTGGGCCTGAGCGTGTTCATGGTTACCCACGACCTCGACAGCCTGCACGCGGTCTGCGACCGCATCGCGGTCCTGTCCGAAGGGCGCGTGATCGCGACCGGTCCGATCGAGGCGACGCTCGCATCCGAACATCCGTGGCTTCGATCCTATTTCGGCGGCAAACGTGGACGGCAAGTTCAGCCTGCCGCCAGAACCACCCGTCACTGAGGTCGCGCGCGAGACTGAACGCAAGAGATCGAGCTATGGAAACCAAGGCCAGCTACATCGTCACCGGCGCTTTCACGCTCGCGGTCATCGCCGGCGTGTTCGGCTTCCTCTACTGGGTGCAGAACGGCGCCGGCGGCGGCGGTGAGCGCTCCGTCTATCGCGTGGTATTTGCC
>DATMQV010000315.1:0-3983 GCA_035566615.1 Xanthobacteraceae bacterium | reverse complement strand
GCCGACTATTTCGATTCGCCGCGCAGCTTGTTTTTCGCCAACGGCTATCAGGCGAATTTCGCGCTCGTTACGGGGCTGGTCAAACGCGACGACACCATTGTGTTCGATGCGCTCTGCCACGCCAGCATGCGCGACGGAATCTACGCCGTGCGCAGCGCTTCGTTAAAAATTCCGCACAACGATCTCGACGCCTTCGAGCACGCGCTCAAGGCGCCGCGCGCTGCCGGAACGAATGTCTGGATCTTGGTCGAGTCGGTCTACAGCATGGATGGCGACATGGCGCCGGTCGGCGAGCTTCTGGCGCTTGCGGAAAAACACGACGCCATGCTGATCGTCGACGAGGCGCACGGCACCGGCGTCTGCGGCGCCAGCGGGCGTGGCGCAACTGAAGGCCTTTCCGATCTCGGATTTGGTCATGACCGGTTGATCGTGCTGCACACTTGCGGCAAAGCGCTTGGCGTGGCCGGCGCGCTCGTTTGCGCCAGCGAGCCGACTATCGATTATTTGATCAACACCGCGCGGCCGTTCATTTACAGCACGGCGCCGATGCCGCTGCAGGCCGTTCTAGTGCAGCGCGCGCTCGAACTGGTGCAAAAGGAGCCGGAGCGGCGGCAAGAGCTTGCGGCGCTGAAAGCGCATGCGGCCAAGTGCCTGCCGGAGGTTTCGGTGTTAAGCCAGATCGTGCCGATCATCATCGGCGGAGATGATGCGGCCGTCGCATTGGCAAGCGCGCTGCAGGCAGAGGGCTTTGATATTCGCGCCATTCGTCCGCCGACTGTGCCGGAGGGCACGGCGCGCTTGCGGCTATCACTACGCGTGGGTGTGACCACGGATCAGCTTACCGCCTTTGCCGAAGCGCTGACCCGTCTGCGGCGGCAACGGCTGTCGGCATGACGTTCGTTTGGGTATGAGCAAAGCCTACATCGTTACGGGAACCGATACGGGAATCGGCAAGACCACGGTGGCGGCCATGCTCGTGCTGGCGCTCGATGCCGTCTATTGGAAACCCATTCAGTCTGGCACGGAGGAAGGCACCGACAGGCAGCGCGTCCAGGCTTTGACGCAACTTCCTGACGATCGCCTGCTGCCCGAGCGTTATGTCCTGTCGCAGCCGCTCTCGCCGCATCGTGCCGCCGAGCTCGACGGTATCGAGATCAAGGCGGAAGCGTTAGCGCTACCGGCGTTCGACCGGACGCTGGTCATCGAAGGTGCCGGCGGATTGATGGTGCCGGTGACGCGCAACAAGCTGCAAATCGACGTGTTCGCGGATTGGAGCTTGCCTATTATTCTCTGCGCGCGTACCGCGCTTGGAACGATCAACCATACGCTCCTTTCGATCGAAGCGCTGCGCGGTCGCCATATGCGGTTGCATGGGCTCATTTTCGTCGGCGACGATAATCCCGATAACATGCGCACGATCGCCGATTTCTCCGGCGCCCGTATTTTGGGTCATGTGCCGCGGCTCGATCGCATCGGCCGCGCGGCGCTGTTGGACGTGTTCGCGCGCGGCTTCAGGCGAGAGGATTTTGCGTGAGCTCTTCGCCGATCTGGCATCCGTTTACGCAGCACGCGGTCTTTCCAGACTCGGTCTTCATCGATCGCGCCGACGGCGCCTATCTGTTCACCAAATCCGGCGAGTGGATCATTGATGCGATTTCGTCCTGGTGGGTGAATATCCACGGCCACAATCACCCGAAAATCGTCGCGGCCGTGCAAGCACAAGCCGAGCGGCTCGACCAAGTCATCTTCGCCGGATTTACTCATCAGCCGGCGGAAGAACTGGCGGCGAGACTCGTCGCGATCACGCCGGCCGATTTGACGCGGGTGTTCTTTTCCGACAGCGGCTCGACCTCCGTTGAAGTCGCCTTGAAAATGGCTCTCGGCTATTGGGCCCATAAAGGCCGAACGCGGCGCGGCGTCGTTGCGCTCGAGCACGCCTATCATGGCGACACCTTCGGCGCGATGTCGGTCGGCGCGCGCGGCGCGTTCAACGCGCCCTACGAGCCGTTTCTGTTCGATGTTCATCGCTTGCCGTTTCCCGGAAAATCGGACGAGCATCTGACGATAGAGGCGTTCGAAGAACTTCTGCGCGCTCGGGGCAACGAGATCGCAGCGCTGATCGTCGAGCCGCTCGTGCTCGGCGCGGCCGGCATGATGATGTACGGCGCCGATACGCTGCGCGCGCTGTATGAGTTGTGCCGCCGTCACGGCATCATCTTCATCGCCGACGAGGTGATGACGGGCTGGGGGCGGACAGGCACGCGCTTCGCCTGCGAGCAGGCGTCCATCACACCCGATATCCTCTGCCTCTCCAAAGGCCTGACCGGCGGCTTTCTGCCGATGGGTGTGACCCTTGCCTCCGAGAAGATTTATCAGGCTTTCTACAGCACCGATCGCGCCAAGACGTTTTTTCATTCCTCGTCGTTCACCGGCAATCCGCTCGCCTGCGCTGCCGCTTGCGCATCGCTGCAAGTGTGGGAGGACGAGCCGGTTGTCGAGCGGATCGGCCGCATTCAGCAGGACCTGGCTGCATTGTCGCCACGTCTGCAACGCCGGGCGGATGTTGAAAGCGTGCGGCAGACCGGCACCATCCTGGCGTTCGACGTGCGCGCGGCCGAGGCAGGCTATCTCTCTGCCGTGTCGCCGAAGCTCTATCGCTATTTTATTTCGTCCGGTGTGCTGCTGCGTCCGATCGGGCAGTCGATCTACGTGCTGCCGCCCTATTGCACGTCGCGCGCGGATCTCGAATTTGTCGTCTCGCGCATCGAAAGCGCGCTCGACGCGCTTGCCGCGGGCGAACTTTAGGTCCCCGCCTCCTTCATCGCTTGCCCGCGGATTTGCTGCCGCCGTGTCGCGCGACGCTGCGGCTCACCCTTGTTTAACCCTGTCGCGCCGCGTATGGTCGCTCCCCGAACGAATACCGCACGTTAGTTCGATATCCGAACAAATCCGGCCCCGAACAAATTGCGGGGAGGATGAGGAACGCTGGCAAGGAGGGTCAGAGGATGGCTGCAGGCAGTAAGGGCAACACGCAAGCGACGATCGAGAAACCGAAAACCGGCGCGGCACGGGGAAGCCAAACGACCCCGCAGACTGGCGCCGAATATCTCGACTCGCTGCGCGACGATCGCACCGTCTACATCTACGGCGAACGCGTGAAGGACGTGACCACCCATCCGGCTTTCCGCAACACGGCGCGGATGGTGGCGAGGCTGTTCGATGCCATGCATGATGAGAAACACGCCAGCAAGATCATGGTGCCGACCGACACCGGCAATGGCGGCAAGACGCACGCTTTCTTCAAGGCGCCGAAGTCGCTCGACGATCTGCTGGCCGGGCGCAATGCCATCGCCGAATGGGCGCGGATCACCTACGGCTGGCTCGGACGCTCACCCGACTACAAGGCTTCGTTCCTGGCCACACTCGGCGCCAATGCTCAGTTCTATGATCCATATTCCGAGAACGCGCGCCGCTGGTACAAATTCAGCCAGGAGCGTGTGCCGTTCGTCAATCACGCCATCATCCATCCGCCGGTCGATCGCGACCGGCCGCCGAACGAGGTTGCCGACGTCTGCTGCCACGTCGAGAAGGAAACCGACGCCGGCATTATCGTCTCCGGCGCCAAGGTCGTCGCCACCGGCTCGGTGCTGACCAATTATACGTTCGTCGCGCATCACGGCTTGATCCCGGTACAGGACAAGAAATTCGCCGTGGTGTTCATGGTGCCGACCAATCATCCGGGCGTGAAATTTATTTGCCGCACGTCCTATGAAATGACCTCGACCGCCATGGGCAGTCCGTTCGACTATCCGCTGTCGAGCCGCATCGACGAGAACGACGCGGTCTTCATTCTCGACAAGGTGCTGGTGCCCTGGGAGAACGTGTTCGTTTACGGCGATCTGGAAAAGGCCAACAACTTCTTCCCGCGCACCGGCTTCCTGCCGCGCTTCGTGGTGCACGGCTGCACGCGGCTTGCCGTCAAG
>DATMQV010000314.1:0-3847 GCA_035566615.1 Xanthobacteraceae bacterium | reverse complement strand
GTTGAACGGCGGATAATCGACGTCGGTGAGAAAGCGGATGGTCTGGATGCGGGTCAGATCAGGCCGCTCCGGCCGCCGGCGCGGATCCCAGAAGCCCGGAAGCACCACGGCGCGTTGCGCAGCGGCGCTCTCGGTCGCCGGTGCGGCCACGGCCGGGCGATCGGGCGCCGCAAACGCAAGCCCGAGCAGAATGGCCGCGCCATACCAGAACGGCCGGCGCAGCGGAGCGCGGCAGGCGGCTGGTCGTGGCAAGCTCTGTTCCATCGGATGGGCCGGTTGTACTCGCGCGGCCCGCTTAGCGAGATCGCGGCCAAAAGTCGAGCAAAAGCAATGACGCCGCGCGGACCTTACTGTTTGCGCATGATCCCTCCGGTCGCGCTTTTGCGAAAACCGGAGGCCACCCCGGATCAAGTGCGCGGCAGGCTTTTTCGGATCATGCTTTAGCGGCAAGACGTTGTCCTCGGCCGATCAAACATACAGATTGAGGGGACATCTTCATTGCAGAACCGCGCGCCAGCCCGGCGGAGAGATACGCATGGATTATGTCCTTCATCAGCCCGTAAAAACCGTTACGGAGCCGCCCAAATTCCCAGGGCAGGTGGTGCTGGTCTTTCAAGGCGGCGGCGCGCTCGGCGCCTATCAGGGCGGGGTCTATCAGGCCCTGCACGAAGCCGGCATCGAGCCGGACTGGGTGATCGGCACCTCGATCGGCGGCATCAACGCCGCGATCATCGCCGGCAACGAGGTTCCCGAGCGGCTTCCGCGCCTGCACGCCTTTTGGCACCGGATCGAGAGCCGGCCGCCGTGGGGCGACACACCATGGGGCAAGCTCGTCAGCCACACCGTCGCCTATTGGAACACTATTCTGGGCGGCATCCCCGGCTACTTCACGCCGAACAGCGCGGTGGCCTGGGGGCCGAACGCTCTGGTCGGGGTCGAGCATGCGGCCTTCTACACGACCGACGGCCTGCGCAAGACCGTGGCCGAGCTCGTGGACTTTGAGCGTGTGAAAGCCAAGAAGCCGCGGCTGACCGTTGGCGCGGTCAATGTGCGCACCGGCAAGATGCATTATTTCGACAGCCGCAGCATGCCGATCATGCTGGATCACGTGCTGGCGTCGGCGGCGGTGCCGCCGGGCTTTCCGGCGGTCCGCATCGACGGCGATCCCTATTGGGACGGCGGGCTCTACTCGAACACGCCGGTCGAGGTGGTGTTCGACGACAATCCGCGACGCGATTCGGTGGTGTTCTCGGTGCAGATTTTTCCGATCGCCGGACCGGAGCCGGAATCGCTTTTGCAGGTGTTGAGCCGGCAGAAGGACATTCAGTTCGCGAGCCGCGCCGACAGTCACATCCCGCGCCAGGAGCACATCCACCAGCTTCGCCACATGGTGCGCGAACTGGTGCGCATGATGCCGGAAGCGCAACGCGAGACGCCGGAGGTGAAGGAGATCGCCGGCTACGGCTGCGGCACCATGATGCACATCATCCGGCTCAATGCCGCGCCGCTCGAACACGAGGATTATCTGCGCGATATCGATTTCTCACCCGACGCCATCCGGCAACGGTGGCAGGCGGGCTATGCCGATACCAAGCGCACGCTCGAGCACAAGCCGTGGGAAACGCCGATCGATCCGATGATGGGCGTTGCGGTGTTCGATTCCGACGGCACGGTCGCGACCTCGAGCGTAGAGAAGGCGCGTTGAGGCGCGGCCCAGCCGCAAGGAACCACCGCGGCCGTCTGGCGATTTTGTTGGAGGAGCGTCGAGAGGACGGCACGTCGAGAGGACCGCAAGTCGGGAGGACTGCATGGCTCGCACCACGACCCGCCGAAAGACCGTGCGCCGCCACGCGACAGCCGGGAAGGCGCGCCGGCGTAAACCGGCGCAGAGAAAGTCGCGGCGCGCACAAACGACAAGGCGCAATGCGACCCGCACCTGGTCCGGCCGTGTCACGCGCGAAAGCCGTGCGCTCGATCTGGAAGGCGGCGTCTTCACCTGGAAAGACCCCAAGCGCATCGCCGCTTCGCTCAAGCGCTCGGCGGAGGAAAGCCACCGGCGCAAAGCGGAGCCCTACCGCTCGGCGCTGTCGATGCTGATCTTCTACATCAATCGCGCCGGCAGGAATTTGCCCGCGCGCCGCCGCCGGACGCTGGAGCAGGCGAAGGTCGAATTGCGCAAGCAATTCGGACGGGCGTGAACATGTGCATTTCAGGTCGAAGCGGCCGGCATCCTTCCGTTTTTCCGTCACCCTGAGGAGGCCGCGAAGCGGCCCTCGAAGGACGACGGCCCGGGCCGTGCATCCTTCGAGGCTCGCTGCGCTCGCACCTCAGGATGACGGGTTACGTACGGTCACCGAACTTCAAACACTGGGCTCTAGGTTCTTCGCGAGCTGCGCACGGCCGTCCGCCGCGTGTAACGGTCGCCTTCCAGCAGTGCGTCGACATCCGCCGCGAGGCGGGCGAGAATATCGCGCTCCTTGAGGCCGAGCGTGGCCGTATCGCCATCGGCCACCGCATCGCAGAGAATTTCGAACAACAACAGGTTGGCATAAATGCGCGCCGGCGTTTGCGTAACGCCGCGCGCCCGCAAGAGCTCGGCGGCTTGCGCGATCTGGCGCGCACGCTCCGCGACGCGGGCCCGGTGGACGCGCTCGTCCGTCACCGTAAGCGCACGCAGGCTTTTGCGGAACATGCGCCATTCGCGATGATGCCGCAGCACGGCCTGCGCGATCCGAAGACTTTGCGAGCCGACCGCCGCACCTTTTTCCGGCGCGATGGCCGCGGCAATCGCCTGCCATTCCGAACTGACCCAGCCGCGATAGACTTCGAGGAAAATCTCGCGCTTGTCGGCGAAATGGACATAGAAGGTGCCGGGCGCGTAGCCGGCTTCGCGCGCGATGCGGTTGGAATCGGTGCCGAAATAGCCGACGCTGTTGAACAGCCTGCCCGCCGCCTCGACAAGCTTGCTGCGCGTCTCTTCCGGGGCGCGCGCCGGCGGCTTCTTCCTTGTTGCGCTCATTGCGCCGCGGCGACCGTGGCAGCGGGCGTTTCCTTGTCGCGCAGGAAGTAGATGCCGCCGAGCGCAAAGCCCAGGACGAAGAAGGCGGTGCGCGCCAGCGCAAACGGCGCCACGATCTCGACCGGCACCACGAAGGTGACCATGCCGAGCGGCACATAGCCGAACCACAGCAGCCAGGCAATCACGCGCCCCAAGCCGCCGAGCCGGTAGAAGCCGAAGGCGAACAGGAACACGCTGACATAGCTTGCGTGAAATTTCAGATTGGAGGCGACCATCTGCCATTGCAGCTCGTCGGCCGAGATCGGCGCGCCGTGCTGGAAGGCGTGCAGCATCATCAGAATGTGATGGTTCTCCAGAGCATCGAGCAGCGACGTCAGCAGCAGGGCCGCAAGCGCCACCGCAATCGTCACCGGACTGAGCAGCGTGCGAAAACGCACCGCCAAGAGAACAAAGAAGGCGGAATAGACGACGATGAAAAGATTATCGAGCCCAAGATTGATCCGCAACCCCAACGCATGCGCGGGCGGATCGCGGAGCTGGTCGGCCACCAAAGCGGGCGACGGCGCGAGCTCGAACAGCTCCTGCGAAAAGCCGGTAGCGACAATGGCTACCACCATGCAGAGGACGATCGCGGACGTCAAGAATGCAAGCGCGGTCAAGGTGCGGTTCAGGGCCATGGTGTCATCCTCCTCCGGGCGTCGCCTTAAGTTAGTGATACTGATATCAATATCATTTGTCAATTCGGCCTGCCCTTTGTTATGCCCGCCCAGACCCGCGCAGCACCCGGTCAGCCATCGAAGATCAGGCAGGTGGTCGTGCCGTGGGCGA
>DATMQV010000313.1:0-14055 GCA_035566615.1 Xanthobacteraceae bacterium | reverse complement strand
CGCCCGATTTCATGACCGCCCCGGCCGTGCCATGCGCGACCATCCAGGTGTCGTAGGTCCAATGGACGGTGTTTGGTGAGCATTTCGGTCCCGTGAGGTCGGAAGAACCACCGCCGGACACCAAGAAAACCTTGTTCTTCTCCCGCGCGAGATCACTCACGGCGAACGCCACGCCGGACGTCGGCACATCCACAACGACGTCGACCCCGTCGACATCGAACCATTGGCGGGTGATGTTCGAGCCGATGTCCGGCTTGTTCTGGTGATCGGCGCTTATGATCTCGACTTTCATACCGTGGGAGTCGGGATCGAAATCTTGCACCGCTAGCTTAGTCGCAGCGACCGAACCGGACCCGGTGAGATCAGCGTAGACGCTCGACATATCGGAGAGCACACCGATCCTGACGACCCCGTCGGTGTATTGGGCCTGCGCCATCGTGCTGATGAAAGTAGCGGAGGCAAATGCCAAACTCGCTATTAGTCTCACGTTGCACCTCCCTGTTTGATTTTTCGGCCCGCAGGACGTCCGCCGCCACGACTTTCCTAAAGGATTATCGAGACTCGGGCTCCGCAGGTCGTTGTTGTTTGTCAGAACGTCCTCGGCCTTCATGACTCGTTCTTCGCACAGCACATGACGCGTCTTGCAAACGCGCGAGGTGTTGCGGTGAGTCCTGCGATAATTCGAGGATTAGTGCCTGCCGCCAGCATGCAGCTGCCGCTGCAAAGCCATGCATAAGGACTTCGGCACGTCCCATGGGGCAGCTTACAAAATTGTAGATCGTTTGCGGGATGTTCGCAATGTAACGGGGCGCCGGGTTTGGAGAGGTCGTTGCCTCATGCAGCGAGCAGCGCGCCGAGGCGCTCCTTCACGACGGCCTTGGTCGCGTCCGCCGAGCGTAGGATGGCCGACGCCTGGTAGAAGTCGAGCGTGCGGAAGATTCCAACATTGGGGCGAATAAGCAGGTCGGGCGTCGCGTGTGCGAGCTTGGCCGAGACGATGGCGCTGCCCATCACCAAGATCGTGGTGTAGACGCATTCCCAGGTGCTCGGCACATCGGCGCGCTCGCCGATCGGCAGGCCGAACAGATCGACAGCGATGACGATGTCGGCGCGGCCGGCAAGCGTGTCGAATGGCAGCGGATTGGTGGTGCCGCCGTCGATCAGCACACGGCCTTCGACCACGACCGGACGGAATAGGCCGGGGATGGCGATGGAAGCGGCGATCGCGGGATGCAACGGCCCCTGTGACAGCGGCATCTCAAGTCGGCGGTGCAGATCCGTCGCCATGACCGTCAGCGGGATTTGCAGCGCGGAAAAGTCCGCCGGCACCTGCTCGGGCAGGAACTGCGCGCAAAACTTCTCGGAGTCCATCTGGGTCGCCTGACTGAAGGCGCCTGCGAAAAAGTGCGCGAGCGTGCCGGCGCGCGCCTTCATCAGCCGGCGCCTGATTTCGCCGGGATTGTGCGCAAGCGTGATGACGTAGTGGCGGATGTCCTTGCCGCGCATGCCGGCCGCATAGGCAGCGCCGATCAGCGCGCCGATGGAGGTGCCGGCGACGGCAACCGGCCTGACGCCCATCTCGTCGAGCGCCTCGATCACCGCGATGTGGGCGAGTCCCCGCGCGCCGCCGCCGCCAAGCGCGAGCGCGACGGTCTTCATCTGCGGACGCAAATCATCACGCTCCCGCCTGACGCGCGAATTCCCACGCCTTGGCGGCAAGCGGCCGCACCAGCGTCGCCTTGGCGGCGGCGACCGCGCTGGTCGCGGTCCCGTCGCGCACGCGGCCGACGATGCCCTGCAGGATCGCGGCGATGCGGAAGAAATTGTAGGCGGAATAGACCGAAAGATAGGGGCGGGGATCGAGCCCGGTGCGCTTCACGTAGGCGGCGACATAGTCGTCCAGCGAAGGAATGCCGAGCGCGGGGAGATCGAAGCCGACCAGCGAACCGGTACCGGCCTGCGACGGCGGCATGTGCCACTGCATCAGGTGGTAGGAAAAATCGGCCAGCGGGTCGCCGAGCGTCGACAATTCCCAGTCGAGCACTGCCAAGATCTTTTGGCTATCGGGCGCGATGATCATGTTGTCGAGGCGATAGTCGCCATGCACGATCCGCGGCGGCTGCGGCGGCGGCAAGTGCGCCGGCAGCCATTCCATCAGCCGCTCCATGTCCTCGATCTTCTCGGTTTCGGAGGCGCGGTATTGCCTGGACCAGCGCTCGATCTGGCGGGCGACGTAGTTCTCACCGCGGCCGTAGTCGGCAAGACCGATGGCGGCCGGATCGTAGCTGTGGAGCCGCGCCAAGGTCGCATTCATCGCGTCGTAGACCGCGGCGCGCTCGGCCGGATTGGACGACGGCATTTCCGCTTCCCAGAAGACGCGCCCGTCGACATGCGCCATGACAAAAAATGCGGTGCCGATGACCGCATCGTCCGCGCAATAGAGAATAGGCTCGGGGACCGGAAAGCCCTGTGCATGGAGCGCGCTGATCACGCGATATTCACGATCCACCGCATGTGCAGACGGCAAGAGCTTGCCGGGCGGTTTGCGCCGGAGCACGTAGCGCCGCGCCGGCGTCTCGATCAGATAGGTCGGGTTGGACTGGCCACCCTTGAATTGCCGGACGGTGATCGGGCCGGCGAAGCCTTCCACGTGATCGCGCAGATAGGACTCCAAGCGGCCGACATCGAAGCGCAGCCGCTCGGCCACCTCTTTGGTGCCGGTAAAGGTGCTCTGACGATCGCCCGCAGTCATGCTCCTCCCCGCCTTGCTTTTTCCTCCTGATATCGTTTCGTAAGGCATAATGCCAGTCGGCTGATTTTGCTTATTTTTCTCGCGCGATTGCGCGCCAGCCAATGTCGTGCCGAAAGAATCCTTCGGGCCAGCGAATGCGCGCGATGGCAGCGTAGGCGCGCGCCTGCGCTTCGCTCACGGTCTTGCCCAGCGCCGACACGTTGAGCACGCGCCCGCCATTGGCAACGACGTGGCTGCCGTCCTGTTTGGTCCCGGCGTGGAAGATTTCCACGCCTTCCACCGCCGCGGCGTCGGCCAAACCTTCGATCGCCGAGCCCTTCGCGTAAGGTCCCGGATATCCCTTCGCGGCCATCACGACCGTGAGCGCCGCTTGCGCATGCCAGCGCAGGTCGAGCGACTTGAGCACGCCATCGCGACTCGCCATGAGCGCTGGGAGCAAGTCCGACATCAGCCGCGGCATCAAGACTTGGCATTCGGGGTCGCCAAAGCGCACGTTGTATTCGATCAGTTTGGGACCCTCGGCCGTGATCATCAGCCCCGCATAAAGCACGCCCTTGTAGGGCGCGCCCATACCCTTCATGGCACGCAGCGTCGGCTGCACGATTTCGGCCACGACGCGCGCGCTCATCGCCGCGTCGATAATTGGCGCCGGCGAATAGGCGCCCATGCCGCCGGTATTGGGCCCGTTGTCGCCATCGAATGCGCGCTTGTGGTCCTGCGCCGAAGCAAGCGGCAACGCCGTTTCGCCGTCGCACAGGGCGAAAAAAGATGCTTCTTCGCCGTCGAGAAATTCCTCGATGACGAGCTCGGCGCCAGCCTCGCCGAGCTCGCCGCCGAGAATCATCTCGATGGCGGCTTCGGCCTCGGCGAGGCTTTCCGCCACCACCACGCCCTTGCCGGCTGCGAGCCCGTCGGCCTTGACGACGATCGGCGCGCCGCGGGAGCGCGCATAGGCCTTGGCCTCGTGGGCGTTGCTAAAGCGCTCGTAGTCGGCAGTCGGTATGCCGGCGGAGCGGCACAAATCCTTGGTGAAGCCCTTGGAACCCTCAAGCTGCGCCGCTGCCCGGGTCGGCCCGAAAGCCTTGATGCCCGCGGCCTCCAAGTCGTCAACGATGCCGGCGCAAAGCGGGGCTTCCGGCCCAACGACAACGAAATCGATGCTGTTCGCCCGACAAAACGCGATGATCGCGGCGTGATCCGCCAGGTCGAGCGCGACACATTCCGCTCCCTGCGCGACGCCGGCATTGCCGGGTGCGCAGAACAGACGACCCGTCAGCGGACTGGCCGCCATCTTCCAGGCGAGCGCGTGCTCGCGTCCACCGGAGCCGAGAAGCAGAATATTCATTTGGTCTCAAGGTTTGCCGCCGCCCCTGGTAGCACGGGCACGCGACGGGGCAAGATCGCGGTGGAGGTTGTCCAAGGAGTGAAACAAGGCGTGAACCAAGACGTGAACAAGGTTTCTGTAGGTTCCCGGCGAGGGGCCTTGACCCGGGAGGACAGGCGGCTCTAACCCCAGAGGCCAGGGCCCGAAACATGAACGAACCACGCCTCAATCTGCCCGAACTGAGCGTATCGGAGCTGTCCGCGGCGCTCAAACGCACCATCGAGGATGCGTACGGCTATGTGCGCGTGCGCGGCGAACTGGGCAAGGTCAGCTATCATTCGAACGGCCACGTCTATTTCGATCTCAAGGACGAACGCGCCTGCATCGCCGGCGTGATCTGGCGCAGCGCCGCCGCCCGCATCAAGCTCAAGCTCGAGGCCGGCCTTGAAGTCGTGATCTCGGGCCGCGTGACTACTTATCCCGGCCGCTCGCAATATCAGATTATCGTGGAAACGCTGGAGCCGGCGGGTCTCGGCGCGCTGATGGCGCTGCTCGAAGAGCGCAAGCGGCGCTTGACCACCGAGGGGCTGTTCGACGAAGCGCGCAAGCAGCTGCTGCCCTATCTGCCGGCCGTGATCGGCGTCATTACCTCGCCGACGGGCGCAGTCATCCGTGACATCCTGCATCGTCTGGCGGACCGTTTTCCGCGCCATGTGCTGGTCTGGCCCGTGCGCGTGCAGGGCGACGGCTCCGCGGGCGATGTCGCCGCCGCCATCGCCGGGTTTAATGCGCTACCGGAATGGGGCGCGATTCGGCGTCCCGATCTTCTGATCGTCGCGCGCGGCGGCGGCTCGCTCGAAGATCTGTGGTCGTTCAACGAAGAGATCGTGGTGCGCGCCGCCGCGGCAAGCCTCATTCCGCTGATCTCCGCCGTCGGACACGAGACCGACGTCACGCTGATCGATTTTGCCGCGGACCGGCGCGCGCCGACGCCGACGGCGGCGGCCGAAATGGCGGTGCCGGTGCGGGCCGAACTCACGCTCGACCTCGAGAGCTTGGAGCGGCGAGCGCTGACCGGCTGGCTGCGCACCCAGGAGGCGCGGCGGGCGTCCGTGCGTTCGGCTGCGCGAGCGCTGCCCGACGCCGACGAAGTGCTCGCGCTGCCGCGGCAGCGGCTCGATCATGCGGCAGCGGGCTTGGGACGGGCACTGCGCGCCAATGCGCACATCCATCGCGTCAGTCTCTCCCGCATCGGGGGGCGGCTGAGCGCGCACCTGTTGCGAAGCCAGGTCGAGCGCCGGCGCGAGCGCTATGGCGCGCTTGCACTGCGGCTGCGAGCGAGCGCGACCGCCAATATTGCCGCGCACCGGATGCGGCTTGCGCGCGACCGCGAACGGGTCGCCGCGCTCGCCGAGCGGGCCGGGCGTGCCATCGACAATCTGCTTGACGCGCGCTGGGCGCGCTGCGAGCGCGACGCTCAATTGCTCGCGGCCTTCTCCTATCGGGGCGTGCTGGCGCGCGGCTTCGCGCTGGTGCGCGATCGGACGGGACGCCCGTTGCGGGCGGCAGCTTCGGTTTCCGTGGGCATGCCGATGGACGTCGAGTTCTCCGACGGTCATGTCGGCGCGCGCGCCGAAGTGGTTCAGGCCTCCACGACCCCGCGCGCGGAGCCGGTGCGGCGCCGCCGCCGCCGCGCGGGCGATCCGGATCCGGGCCAGGGCAGCCTGTTCTAGGCGCCACCATACGGATGGAATCGATTGGCGCTGCCCCGATCGCACACCTGCCGCGCCATGGTTTTCCGCCCTTCGAATGACTATTTTTGCGGAGACGGTGGGCGGTGACGAGCGGCTCATCGGCGACGGAGGTTTTCCTTGCTCAATCGCACAGATCGTCGGTCCCCGGGTCCCGGAGAGGCCGAAGTCAAATACCTGGACGGCGATTTCCGCGTCGTGCGGCCCGGTGCGTTCGTCCGCTGCGCCGTCACCGGGGCGGCTATTCCGCTCGAGGAATTGCGATACTGGAGCGTGGATCTCCAGGAAGCCTATTCGTCGCCTGAGGCCGTTCTGCAGCGGCACGCCAATGGGTACGGGCGGAAGCCATAGCCTGCGTTTGCCCTTATGGAACCATCGACGGGCTTGCGATGCGTTGAGTGACCGTTTGAAGGATCAGGGCGCGGAACGCGTTCGCTTCCTCGATGGCAAGCCTGACCGGTAAGGCGTTGGCGCGAGCGGCAAGCTTAGCCAACCGGCGACGACCGCCCAGCCGCACCAAATCCTTTTCGGTGGTGAGCAGCATAAGATTTTCTGCATCCGCGGTCTTGAGCAGCGCGCGCGCATCGCTTGCCGTGTAGCGGTGATGGTCCGGGAAGCTCATCTGTTCGCCGACCGCGACCCCTGCTTCGAGGAGCGTTGCGAAAAACTTCGCGGGATTGCCGATACCGGCAAAAGCCAGAACCGCCCGATTGCCAAGCGCCGCGATCATGGCTGCGTCGGGCTCAAGGCGCGCGTGGAATATCGCGATGCCGTGGCGTTGCGCGCTCTCGACCACCGCCGATGCTCCGTCCGGCGGGCCGACGACGATGATGGCGTGGGCACATTCGATCTGAGCCTCGAGCGGAGCCCGCAATGGACCGCCCGGGACAACCTGGCCGTTGCCGATGCCGCGGCGGCCGTCAACCAGCAGGATCGCGAGATCTTTGGTCAACGACGGATTTTGAAACCCGTCGTCCATGACGATGACGGTGGCACCGTCCCGCCGCGCGGCTTCGGCTCCCGCCACGCGATCCCGCGATACGATGGTTGGTGCGAGCCGCGCCAAGAGGAGCGGCTCGTCGCCTACCGCGGCAGCATTGTGCCCAGCCGGATCGACGCGCACCGGCCCAGCCAGGCGCCCGCCATAGCCGCGGGTCAAAAAATACGGTCGTTCATGCGCGGCAAGGAGGAGGCGGCCGACCTCAAGCGCGGCCGGCGTCTTGCCGGCGCCGCCGACCGTGAGATTGCCGAGGCAAATCACCGGCACACCGGCGGGCCGTCCCGCCGAGCGCATCCGCAGCGCCGCCGCAATTCCGTAGATGCCGGCGAAAGGGCTGAGCCACCAGCGGCTGCCATCGGGGTCCCACCAGAAGGCCGGTTCGCGCATCAGGGTTTGATCCTAACAACGGTCATGGGTGAGCGGACTCGTTAGGACGCCTGCTGTTCGAGCCGAAGCTGCATCAAATAAGGTTCGAGAGCCGCGAAGGTGCGGTCAAGCGCGCCGCCAAGCTTTTCGATCGTTGACACTGCTGCATCCGCCACCGCCTTGCGTGCGGTCGGATTGACCAGCCACACGCCCAGGCAGCTCGTCAGCGCGTCCTGGTCGGCGACGAGTTGGGCGCCGTGCGCGGCATCAAGCGACTGGTAAATCTCCGAGAAATTCCAGACATGGGGCCCATGGACGATGGCCGCGCCGAGCCTGATGGCCTCGATCGGGTTCTGGCCGCCGCGGCTCGCGAGCGAGCCCCCCATGAAGACGATCGGCGCAAGCCGGTAGATCAGGCCGAGCTCGCCGAGGCTGTCCGCGACAAAGACATCGACCTCGGGTTTCGGCAAATCGCCATGCGAGCGCAGCGCGACCGAAAGGCCCGCGTCTTTGGCGGCTTCGGCTATTCCGGGTCCGCGCTCGGGATGGCGCGGCGCGATGATGGTCAACAGCGTGGGATGTTTTGCGCGCAATTGCCGGTGCGCGGCGATGATCTCATCCTCTTCGCCGGGATGCGTCGAGGCAGCCGCTATCACCGAGCGCGTCAACACGATGCCGGTGAGCTTGCTCAAGGTCGGCGCATCGGCCGGCGGAGCCGGCACGTCGAGCTTGAGATTACCGATATTGCTGATGCGCGGCGCGCCGAGCTGACCGTAACGTTGCGCGTCGCCGCTCGATTGCGCCAGGCAAAGATCGAAACGCGTCAACAGCGCGGCGATCGCTTGCGGCAGGAAGCGCCAGCGCTTGAAAGAACGCTCCGACACCCGGCCGTTGACCAGGATCATCGGGATTTCGCGTTCAGCGCAAGTGAGAATGAGATTGGGCCACAAATCTGACTCGACAAACAGTGCCAGATCGGGCCGCCAGTGATCGAGGAACCGACCGACGAATTGCGGCGCGTCAAGCGGTACGAATTGGTGGACTGCGCCCGCCGGCAGGCGCTGCTCGGCGAGCGCTGCCGACGTCACCGTGCCGGACGTCATGAGCACGGCAAAATTCTTGGCGCGCAGACGTTCGATCAGCGGGATGACCGCGAGCATCTCGCCAACGCTCGCGCCATGCAGCCAAACGAGCGGTCCAGCCGGCCGCGGCTGGCTCGCCTCTCCGTAACGCTCGGCAAGGCGCGCGGCATTTTCCTTGCCGCGGCTGAGCCGCCAGCGCAGAAAACGCGGCGCCAATGTCGGCACTGCCGCCAGCGAGGCGAGCCGGTAGAGCCGCAGCGCGAGAGGCAACTGATCGCGCACGCTCATTCCTCCCCCTGCGACCGAGCGGCGGCCTCAACGAAGTCCCGCATCGCAGCCTTTTGTCGCCCCCACAAGCCTAGGCACTCACTCGACATCCACGGCACTCGCCGGCTCAACGCGGCGGTGCCAGCGTCTCCGGATCAAGGAGCCGATGCAAATGCACGATGAAGTATCGCATTTCGGCGTTGTCGACGGTACCCTGCGCTTTCGCTTTCCAGGCAGCATAGGCGCTGGCGTAGTTCGGATAGACACCGACGATGTCGAGCCTGTTGAGGTCGCGAAACTCCATGCTCGCTACGCTTTTCAACTCACCACCGAAGACGAGATGGAGCAACTGCTTTGCTGGCTGTTGCGGGATGTCCGACATGAAACTCGCTCCGCGCAGGATCGCAATTATGAAGACGCGAGGCGTTCATCCCCAAGGAGTTCAGCAAATGCCGCGAACCTGTCCCGACCGGCCGCGATCAGTGTCCCGTGCCGCAACACGGGACGATTATAGATGATGCTGCCGCCCCCAACCGGCGCCAGCACGCCACCCGCTTCGTGCACCAAAAGATCGGCAGCCGCAAGGTCCCAGTCGTGACTGTTGGGACCTGCGATCGCGACGTCGCAATCGCCGTGCGCGACCTGCGCCAATCGCAGCGCCAGCGAGCGAACACGCGGCATCGCCGAGAACGAAGGCTTCCGCGCGGTCAAGCGCTCGACGAGCTTGCGCGGGCCGGCAATGCGCAATTGTTCGAGGGAGGCGCCCGCGGTCGCCGCGATCGGCGCGCCGTTGCAGGTAGCGCCTTGACCGGCGATGGCCATGAAAAATTGATCGCTCACGGGCGCATAAAGACAGGCCGCCACCGGCCGGCCATTGTCGACAAGCGCCACCGAGATGCTCCAATCCGGCGAGCCGGCAAGATAGGCGCGCGTGCCGTCGATCGGATCGACAATCCAGAGGTAACGCGCGTCGAGGCGGGACGGGTCGTCGACGCTTTCCTCGGACAGCCAGGCGATGGAGGAATCTTCGTTCGTGAGTCGCTCGTGCAGCAGGCGGTCGACGGCAATATCGGCGTCGCTGACCGGCGACGATTCGAATTTCGTCCAGGTGTGGATCGGTCGGCCGAACATCGATAGCGCCAGTGCGCCAGCGTCGCGCACGCTGGCAGCCATCCGCGCCGCCGCCTCGTCCAGATCGACGGCCTCACTGGCCGGCAACGGTCATACCCTCGACCCGCAGCGTCGGCGCGTTGGTCCCGTAGCGGAACACGAGGTCGTTGGCCGGCACGAGGCTTGCAAACATTTCCGAAAGATGTCCGGCGATCGTGACTTCGCTGACCGGATAAGTGCGCGCGCCGTTCTCGATCCAGAAGCCGGATGCTCCGCGACTATAATCACCCGTCACCAGATTGACTCCCATTCCGATCATATCGGTGATGTAGAAGCCGTCGGCGATGTCGGCGATGAGCTCATCGGGGCTTTTGCCGCCGGGCGCCATGTGCAGGTTGCTCGGTCCGGGCGACGGGGTGGAGGAAACGCCGCGCTGCGCGTGGCCGGTGGTTTCGAGGCTCAGTTCGCGCGCCGTGGTACAGTCCAAGATCCAGGTCTTGAGCACGCCGTCCTCGACGAGATGCCGGCTTCGGCCGGCGATGCCCTCGGCATCGAACGGCCGCGAGCGCAAGCCGCGGTGCCGAAGCGGATCGTCGATGATGTGAATGCCGGACGCAAAAATCTTCTCGCCGAGCTTCTCGCGCAAGAAACTGGTCTTGCGCGCGATCGAGCTGCCATTCGCGGCGCTGGCGAGGTGTCCAACCATCGAACCGGAAATTCTGGAGTCAAACACGACCGGCACGCGGCGGGTCGTCACCTTATGCGGATTGAGGCGTTCGACCGCACGCTCGCCAGCGCGGCGGCCGATGGCCTGCGCGTTCTCGAGATCGGAAGCGTGCAGCGTCGAGGAAAAATCGTAGTCGCGCTCCATCCCGGTGCCGTCGCCGGCGATCGCGGTCATCGAGATGCCGTGACGCGAAGCGATCGTCGCGCCGTGAAAGCCGTGGCTTGTCACCAGCACGAGCCCGCCGATGCCGGCCGATGCCGATGCGCCGCCCGATTTGGTGACGCCGCGAACCGCAAGCCCCGCGGCCTCCGCTTCGCGCGCGCGCTCCTCGAGCAGGTTCACATCCGGCATCTCGGGATCGAGAAGATCGAGCGCCGCCACTTCCTGCGCGACGTCTCGCGCGAGCTGGCTCACATCGGCGAGGCCGGCAAAGCGATCGTCCGGCGCGGCGCGCGCCATGGCGACCGCGCGCTCGGCTAAGGCATCGAAGCCGTCGCCTCTAAGATCGTTGGTCGAGACGACGGCTTGCTTGTGGCCGACGATCACGCGCAGCCCGAGATCATCGCCCTCGGAACGCTCCGATTCCTCAACGGCGCCGTCACGAACCTCGACCGCGAGCGATACTGAGCGGACCGCGAGCGCATCGGCTTGATCGGCGCCGGCGCGGCGCGCGGCAGCCACCAGGCGCTCGGCGAGTTGGGTGAGGTCGGACTGGTCGAGATGCGACTGCATTTCCTGGCCGGTTTATGCGGGGAAAGGGATCAGCACAAGGCCAAGATGGAACTCGCGGGCGGCCTATTCAACCCGCGGCTCGACACATCGCTGTCGGCGGGCAGACAGCGCTAAAGCGCCTTGTCTTGAGATCCGCCCGTTACCGCGGCAACCGCTTGTCAATCATGCGATGCATTCGCGGGACGATACGAGCCTTTAACCAGGGATTAAAGGCAGAACGCGGCTAAGCGACTGCGCTCACTCATTTTATTTGTTCTATCGCCTTTTGCCAGCCAACAGCCAGCCAACGAAAATGAGCGGTACCAAGGGGAGGGGACAAAGCTGTGCAAAAACTGGTCGAACCAGTTTTTAAACGACCGTTTCATAGTCGGCCGGCCGGCGCTTGTGGCTAACAGGCGCGCACAACCAGGCCGCGAGCTTACCGTTGCGCGGCGTTTGGCGATTTGCAACTATTGCTATATGTCGCCCAGCGGACCATAGCGGCCCGCTGGCGCGTTTTAAACCCGCGCCGTTGCCGCCAGCCCCGGCCAACGCTCAGCCGGCGGCCCGCAGCCGACCGCAAAACGGGCCGGTTTGGCCAAGGGGCCGGGGCTTGCCGGCTGGCCAGCCGGGGGCTAAACGGTTACGGCTGCAACCATAGGTCGCGCCCGCCATGCGCGCCAGCTTGCCCAAGCCCGCCATCGCCTACCCCAGCGCGAAACTTTCGATTTCACAGCATCTCCTGGAAATGTCAGGCTCGCTCCAACACGGCGCGAGGCAGAATTTCCTTCATCAAACTCAGCGAGCGGCTCGAAGGGAAAATCGAAATCGGTGACGGCGAACTGCACCGAATGTTGAGGGAGCTTCAACTCATCTTTGGGCGCGTGCCGGCGAAGTCCCGAGACCACGACTGGCGCAGGGGCATTTCCAAGGTCAGCCATTTTCCTTTAGGGTTGTGGGGAGTTCCTGATGTTTTATCACAGTAGTGCTCGTATCCATGTTGCGCGCCGTGTCGCGGAGCAAGCACATAACAATCATCTTACCGCCAAACGAAACAATCACGTGAGAACCCAATAAGTCCTCACATTTTTGCGCCCATTTGGTGATTTCTGGCAAATCGAGCCGTCTGTTCTTAGTTGTTTTGTAGTTCAATATCTTATTGGCCGTGCCTCGATGCAGGGCGTCGCCACATGTACCGTATAAATTTATGAGTTCGTCCTTCGTAAGAGCATTCTGCTTAACGCCGCCCTGTATGTGTTTTCCGCGCAATTCGATTGCCTGCGGGAAAAAGTGAGGGTGCAGTTCATTCAACGCGCCGATGATCTTTTCTGCATGCCATTCCTTCGCGAGCTTCTTGTGCATGGCGATTGCGGAAATACCTTCGTGGATAACCACACAAGCCAAAGCAATCGTTTCACACAGCATTCGAAGTTGGAGAAAGCACAATTCCATCACTACGGCCTCTGGCAATCCAGTTCCGCCCGCAAGGATGTGGTTGAATAAATCAATTCGGTATCTCGCCTCAGACATCAGCGCCCGATAAATACCGATAGTTTCGTTCTGCTTTTCGGTCACCATTTGGCAAATCGCTTGGCTAAGGGACAGCACACGATGAGCAATCAGTATCTCCTTTACACCATCATCGGCGCCGCGTACTTGCTCTATTGGCGGATGGACCGCTTGGGTAGGACAGCTTGAGGCAGTCGATGTCGCTAAGAGGGCCGAGGTCTCGCCACCGCGAGAGCGGGAAATAATGGATGAATGGATGGAAAATAGAAAGGAGGCTACCAAACACGCGCCATCAATTGATTGCCGCCGGCATCATACTAGCGATCTGAGGCGCTTAGTATGTCTTCACACATCACTAGATGCACATTTAGCCTTGCTGATGGCCTCATCGATCCGCTTGCGGAGACCTGCCAATGCTTTGTTGATTTGCGCTCGCTCCTCTTGGGTCGGCATTGCTTCCGCTAAGAAAATTTCCAGATTGCTGCCTTTAGCCAGCAGGCCGTCGATGACTTGAATGAACTCAGATGTTTTGGAGACAGGATGCGGATTGCTCTTGTCTTTGCCGTTTGCTTTCCCTTTAGGCGGCTTGCCCTGCTTCTGTCTTCGCTCTTGCTTGTAGTTGGCTACGATGTTCTGCGCCTGCTGGTGGGTGAGATGTGGGTTCTCCCGCACGATCTGAAAACGATTGGGGTGGGAAAGTTCAACGCATAGGCGGTCCAAAATGGCGGACGTTCGTTAATTTCAGCCCATGTCACAAATGTCGCGCAACAATGCCTGAGTGTCGTGTAGTTCGTGCCGATACTTTCAGCGTACAGCCGCAAGTCTGCTTTTCCGTAGCTCGTCTGCACCTTGGAGGCTAGCTCACCTAAAATCCAGTTCATTTCCTCGCGCTCGTGATTGGCTTTCTTTCCTTCCTCTACAAGACGTTTGTAAGTTGGGTCTATCTTTTCGCGCAAGCGCGCCGCTTTTTCTCGTGCGTTTCACCGGGCGTGGCACTCTTGTCGGCTGCCAGGGCCATAAGCTTTTCCAATGTCGTCCGATTGTCCTTACTGTCCATTCGTTTCCGGTCCGCACGCTGAAATTTTTAATGTAATGCTATTATAGCACTACAACTGGCCAAGGCAACGTCCGGTGCTTTTGCGTACTTGTAGCGGTGCCGGCGGGGGTGGTAAGCCTTACGGCCAAATTGGCGGGCGCCCGCCAATTGCGTGGGCAACAACCATGTATGTGCGCTGGCAGCAGTACAAACGGCGGCGCGACGGCGCGCTATATTTCACCGCCGCACTGGTAGAGAGCGGGCGGGTTAACGGCACGCCGCGGCAAAAACACTTGCTGAACATCGGCGGCATTACCAAAGCAGAAGCGAATGGCGACGCCGAAGCGCGTTGCCGGTTTTGGATCAAGGCGTGGAAAGTATTTGCTGTGCTGACGAAGGGTAAGGCGATGACCCCATCAG
>DATMQV010000312.1:0-16893 GCA_035566615.1 Xanthobacteraceae bacterium | reverse complement strand
AAGGGCGAAAAGCTCAAGCGCGCGGCCGACGCGATCGGCGTGCGCTGCGCCACCTCCGCTGCCGATGCGCTGCGCGATGCCGACATGATCGTTTCGGCGGTGACCGCGGCGGCGAGCGTTGATGCTGCGCTTTCGGTCAGGCCGCATCTTGCCGGCCAGCCTTATTTTCTCGACATCAATTCCGTCTCGCCCGCCCGCAAGCAGGAGACCGAAAAGCTTCTCGCCGACGGCGCGCGCTATGTCGATGTCGCCGTCGTTGCGCCGATCTATCCGGCGCGGCATCAGACGCCGCTCCTTCTTGCCGGCCCGCATGCCGAGGCGATCGCGCCTCTGCTTGCCGCGCTCTCCATGCGCGCGAGCGTCGCCGGGCCGGATGTGGGCACTGCCGCGGCGATCAAGATGATCCGCAGCGTGATCATGAAAGGCATGGAGGCGCTGACGCTCGAATGCTTCCTCGCCGCCGCCCGCGCCGGCGTGGTCGACGAGGTCGCCGCCTCGCTCAAGAACAATTATCCCGGCCTCGATTGGACGAAGGTCATTCCGTACAATCTCGAACGCATGGCGAGCCACGGCGAACGCCGCGCCGCCGAGATGGAAGAAGTCGCAGCGACGCTGCGCGAACTCGGCGTCGAGCCGCTAATGACCACCGCGATCGTCAAGCGCCAGCGCGAAATGGGCGAGATCGGCGCGCAACAATCGGTGCGCAGCGAGCTCGATAAGGGCCGCGCCGCGATCCTCGGCGCCATCAGCGCCGCCGCCCGCGACCGGCATTGACGCGAGTGGGCATTTGTTACCGCGCGTCCCCGCGAAGGCGGGGACCCAGATGTTCGTGCACGCCGCCGCTGGATTCCCGCTTGCGCGGGAATGAGCGGAGAATCTGACTCACCCCCGCCGCTTCACCGTCTCGGCAAGGAAATTGAACGACGCCTTCGGCGTGCGCTTCTGGCTGGCGAAATCCACATAGATCAGGCCGAAGCGCCGGCTATAGCCTTCCGACCACTCGAAATTGTCGAGCAGCGACCAGGCGAAATAGCCTTTGAGCTTGACGCCGTCGGCGATGGCGCGGCGCGCCGCCGCGATATGCTCGCGCAGGTAAGTGACCCGCTGGTCGTCGGCCACCCGGCCGTCGGCCGCCATGTGGTCGTCATAGCAAGCGCCGTTCTCGGTGACATAAACCTCCGGATTGCCGTAGTGATCGCGCAAACGGACGAGCACGTCGTTCAACCCGCTGGCATCGACCGGCCAGCCGATCGCGGTAAAGCGCATGCCCGCCGGCACCGCTCCGAACCAGGCGCCGAACAGGCTCTCCGGCGCTTCTTTCACCCAGGCCGGCGCGTAGTAATTGAGCCCGAAGAAATCGAGCGGCTGGCGGATGATTTTCAAATCGCCCGCGGCGATGGCCGGCTCGAACTCGGCGGCGACCGCTTCCGGATACGCACCCTTGAACAGCGGATCGAGGAAAGCGCCGTTCCAGAATCCATCGAAGCGCTCGACCGCGCGGCGATCAGCCTCGCTTTCCGACGACGGCCGCACCGGCGAGATATTGAGCACCGTGCCGAGCCGCAGATCGGCGCGCTCCGCGCGCAGCGCGAAAAGCGCCTTCCCCTGCGCCAGGTTCTGGTGATGGCTGGCGCGGATCATATTCACCAGGCCCTTGAGTCCCGGCGCATGCCCGCCCATGCCGTAGCCGAATAGCGCGTGGATGTTGGCTTCGTTGAACACTACCCAATGCTTGACGCGGTCGCCGAGCCGCCGCGCCACGATGCCCGCGTAGTCGGCGAATTTGTCGGCGGTGTCGCGATTGAGCCAGCCGCCGCCCTGCTCCTGCAAGGCTTGCGGCAAATCCCAGTGATAAAGGCACAGCCAGGGCGTGACGCCGCGCGTGATCAGCCCGTCGACCAGCCGGTCGTAAAAGTCGAGCCCGCGCGGCTCGATCGCGCCGCCGCCGGCCGGCAGAATGCGCGGCCACGCGGTCGAGAAGCGATAAGCATTGAAGCCGCCGCGCGCCAGCCATTCCACGTCCTCGACCCAGCGATGATAGTGATCGCAGGCGACATCGCCGGTGTCGCCGTTCTTCACCATGCCGGGCGTATGCGAGTACACATCCCAGATGCTCTTGCCACGCCCGTCCTCGTCGACCGCGCCTTCGATCTGATAGCTCGAGGTCGACGCGCCCCAGGTGAAATCCGCCGGGAAACGAGTCTCGGGCGGGTCGGTCTTGGCTTTTTGTTCGGGCTTCTGTTCTTGCGCCATTTGTTCCTGGGCCATGGCTGAACCGGAGTGCAGCGCGCGCGGCAGACCTGACAGACCGGCAAGCACCGGCAACACGCGGCGGCGAGAGATTTTCAACATCGTGTACTCATTCACAAACCGCTCGTCCCCGCGAAGGCAGGTCTCTTTGCATTCGCTTCTGGATTCCCGCTTGCGCGGGAATGAGCAGAGAAAGTCTCAATGCCGCTCGTCCCCGCGAAGGCCGGACCCATCTTTCCGCGATCACTTCCACAATCCCGTATGCGCGGGAATGAGCGGAAATAACCGCAGCAAAACTCGCATCACGCCCGTTTCTTCTTCTCGCCCGCCGGCGCCGCGCCGGTCGTCGCAGGCTTCACCTCCACCTCACCCAGCGCTTTCACGTGCGGCGGCCACAGGCCGGCCGTTTGCAGCCGCATGCTCCAATATTCCCAGGTGCGCGCCACCACCGACGGCATCACATTGATGGTGCCCGCAAGCTTGACCTCGCCCGGGCGGAGCGGTGTCGGCGAGCCTAGCAGATAGGCCTTCATCTGATACTCGGCGTTCTGACAAAGAAAGATCGAGCGCGACACCAGTTCCTTGAGGCTCGTGCCGGCGACGGTGGCGCCGTGGCGGCGCATCAGCACCACCCAATGGCGGCCGAGCGTGCGCGCCAGCGATTGGCCTTCCTCCGGCTTGACCACGAGCAGATTGGTGTCGCCGAATTCGTCGGCCTGATCCCAGAACGGCGTCTGTTCGCCGATGGTGGCGCCGACATGGAACACCGGCACGATCGGCTTGCCGGAGACGCAAAACGGCATCACCGCCGGTGCGTGATGATGGCAGACCGCCATCACGTCGCTGCGCGCCTGGTAGATGCAGCCGTGAATGACCCGCTCCGAATAGAGCCGCACGCTGGTGCGCTTCACCGGCTCGGAGTCGAGCTTGTATTCCAGGATGTCGTCGGGCTCGATCAACAGCGGCGAACGCGAGCGCGCCAGCAGATAGCGGTTCGGATCGGTCGGGTGGCGGACGCTGACATGGCCGAAGGCATCGAGCACGCCCTCGTGCGACAGGATGCGGTTGGCGACGCAAAGCTCCTCGATGACGTCGGTCAAGTTGTCGGCCACGGGCGTTCCTCGATCTGCGGCAGCGGCTACCGGCTGCCTTCGGCGGCCTAACAAATCCGGAACACGCGCCCACTGCAAGCGCCACCGTCATTCCGGGCTCGCGGCCACTCAAGTCGGCTGTTGCCGGCTTGGGCGACTAAACATGCCGATCTCGGGAACACCCGAGATCGGTGGCCGCGCCCGGAATGACAGCTTGGCGCCTCGATGCTATCCATAGCGCGGGGACAAGCGTTCCGGGCAGGAATGAGCGCGCGCCACCTCGAGATCACGCTTAACGTGAACGGCGAGCCGGTCGCCGCCCGCGTCGAGGCACGCAAGACACTGGTCGATTTTCTGCGCGAGGACCTTGCTCTGACCGGCAGTCATGTCGGCTGCGAGCATGGCGTGTGCGGCGCCTGCACGGTGCTGCTGAATGGCGAGGTCGTCCGCGGCTGCCTGACCTTCGCGGTGCAATGCGACGGCGCGGACGTGGAAACCATCGAGGGCCTGTCGGATTCCGGTGCGATCGCCGATCTGCAACGCGCCTTCCAGGAGCGCAACGCGCTGCAATGCGGCTATTGCACGCCCGGCATCCTGATCAGCGCGCGCGAATTGCTGGCCTCGGGCGTCGCGCCGAGCCGCGAGACGATCCGCGAGCATCTCTCAGGCCATTATTGCCGCTGCACCGGCTATCAGGCGATCGTCGATGCGATCGAGGCGGTGGCGCATGCGCGGTTCGCTCCTCCCCCGCGTGCGGGGGAGGTGGCGAGCGAAGCGAGCCGGAAGGGGCAAGTACTGGCTGACTCGGAGCAAGCCAGCCCCCTCCACCATGCTTCGCATGGTCCCCCTCCCCCGCTTCGCGGGGGCGGATGAGCCATGAAACTCTCGCCCGATCAGCCCTCCGCGCTCACCGCGCTCGACCGGCCGAATTCCTATATCGGCCGCTCGGTGCCGCGACCGAATCTGGCCCGATTGACGCAAGGGCGCGGGCAATATGTCAGCGACATCGCGCTGCCGCGCATGGCCCATGTGGCCTTTGTGCGCTCGCCGCACGCACATGCGCGCATCAAACACGTCGCGACGGAGCAAGCGAAGAAAGCGCCGGGCGTGATCGCAGCCGTCACCGGTGCGGAGCTCGCCAGCGTGATCACGCCATGGGTCGGTGTGCTCACCCACCTCAAGGGCATCAAATCGGCGCCGCAGCGTGCCATCGCGATCACGCGCGCCTGCTGGCAGGGCGAAGCGGTTTGCGCGGTGGTGGCAAAAACGCGCGCCGAAGCGGAAGACGCTTGCGCGCTGGTCGATGTTGACTATGAGCCGCTCCCCGCAGTCACCGACGCCGAAACCGCGCTCGATCCGGCGACGCCGGTGATCCATCCCGAACTCGGCGACAATCTCACCTTCGAGCGCGCGCTTACCGCGGGCGATCCCGACACGGCCTTCGCCGAGGCGGACGCGGTCACGGAGGCGACCTTCGTGTTCGGCCGCCATACCGGCGTGACCAACGAGCCGCGCGCCATCGTCGCCGACTGGAATCCCGGCGACCAGCGGCTCACTGTCTATCACGGCACCCAAGCGCCGCAGATGACGCAGGACATCTTCGCCAAGCATCTGGCGCTCGAATTGCATCAGGTGCGCGTGGTGACCAAAGATGTCGGCGGCTCGTTCGGCATCAAGGTGCACATCTATGCCGACGAGATGGCGACGGTGGCGCTATCGAAGCTGCTCAAGCGGCCGGTCAAATTCGTCGCCGATCGGCTCGAAAGCTTCGTCACCGACATCCATGCGCGCGATCACCGCGTCAAAGCACGGATCGGCGTCAACAAGGACGGCCGCATCACGGCGTTCGAGATCGACGATCTTACCGGTATCGGGCCTTATTCGGTCTATCCGCGCACCAGCGGCATCGAGGCCAACCAGGTGGTCAACCTGGTCGGCGGCCCTTATGCCTGCCCGAACTATCGCGCCCGCGCGCGGGTCGTCTTTCAGAACAAGAACGTCATGTGCCAGTACCGCGCGGTCGGCCATCCGATCGCGACCGCGGTCAGCGAGGGCCTGGTCGATCTCGTGGCCGCCAGGATCGGCATGGACCCGGTGGAGCTAAGACGGCGCAACCTCATTCCTGACGACGCATATCCGGCGACCGGCGCCTCCGGCATCAAGTTCGAGAAGCTCTCGCATCATGCCTCGCTCGCCAAGATCCTGGCGATGATGGATTACGAAAACCTGCGCGCCGAGCAAAAGGAGCTGCGTGGGCGCGGCATCCATCGCGGCATCGGCTTGGCGTCCTTCATCGAAGTGACCAATCCGTCGGCCGCGTTCTACGGCGTCGGCGGCGCGCGGATTTCCTCGCAAGATGGCGCGACGCTGCGCCTTGATGCGACCGGCGCCGTATTCGTGCATTCGGGCGTCACCGAGCAGGGCCAGGGCGCCGAAGCGGTGCTGGCGCAATGCGTCGCGACCTCGTTCGGCGTGCCGATCGAGCGCGTGCGCGTCGTCACCGGCGATACCGACCACACGCCCTATGGCGGCGGTACCTGGGCCTCGCGCGCCGCCGGCATCGGCGGCGAAGCGGCCTGGCAAGCCGGCAAGGCGTTACGCGCCAACGTGCTGGCCGCGGCCGGGGCGATGCTGCAAGCCGACCCGGCAACGCTCGACATAAGCGGCGGCATCGTCGTCGACGCCGGCAGCGGCCGCGAGCGCCTGCCGCTCGAGGAGGTCGCGCGCGTGGTCTATTTCCGGCCCGACACGCTGCAGCCCGGCTTTCAGGCCGAATTCGTAGTCACGCGTCACTATGTCCCGCGCGGCTGGCCGTTCGCTTTCACCAACGGCGTGCAGGGCTCGTATCTGGAAGTCGATGTGACAACCGGCGAAGTCAAGCTTCTGAAACACTGGTGCGTCGAAGACTGCGGCACGGTGATCAACCCGCAGCTCGTCGACGAGCAGATCCGCGGCGGCATCGTGCAGGGGATCGGCGGCGCGCTCTATGAACATTGCGTCTACGACGAAGCCGGCCAGCTCATCAACGGCAATATGATGGACTATCTGGTCCCGATGGCAGTCGAAATGCCCGATATCGAAGTCGGCCATGTGGTCACGCCGACCGCCGACTCCGAACTGGGCGCCAAGGGCGCGGGCGAAGCTGGCACCGCCGGCGCCCCTGCCTGCATCATGAATGCGATCAACGATGCGCTCCGTCCGCTCCGCACCGCACCGCTTCTCGCCATGCCGTTCACGCCCGAGCACGTGCTCAGAGCGTTGGGCCGTATCTGATCCCCTCTCCATCCGAACTCGGGTGTTCCCGAGTCCGGGCACTCTCAAAGTGATCGAAGTCGGAAACATCCGACTTCGATTGGGGAGAGGAAGCGGTAGGGGTGGGGGTCGAGAGGTAGTTCGCGATCGTCGACGCATTGCACCGCCTCCCGACCCCCTCTCCACCCTCCTCCACAAGGGGGAGGGTTTTCAGCGGTTGTCCCCGGCCCCCAAATAGGCCACAAGAAACTTTGGAAATTCTTGGTGCGCCAAAGGAGACATTGGACATGGCTGGGGGGAAGTCGGCTGGGGGGAAGCGGGCGGGGTACAAGCTCGCGACATATCGTACGAGCGAAGGTCCGCGCGCGGGCGTTCTGATCGGCGACGACGTGTTCGACGCCGCCAAGCTCACCGGCAAGGCAGCCTATGCGACCGTCGCCGGCATCCTCGCCGACTGGAAGGCAGCCGACGGCGCCTTCAAAAAGGCCGCGGCCGGCGCCGCCAAAAGCCGCGCCAAAAGGCTGCCGCTCGCCAAGGCCAAACTCATGGCGCCGCTCCAGCCGCCGACGATTTTCTGCGCCGGGGCCAATTACGCCGACCACGCCGCCGCCATGGCGCGCAAAATGGGCATGCCCGAGCCGGCGGACCCGCACCAGCAGGGCCTGAAGCCTTGGCACTTCATCAAGGCGGCCGGCACCATCACGAGCCCGGGCGCGGCCATCAAGGCCGCGGACTATTCGAAGGAACTCGACTGGGAGATCGAGCTTGCCGCCATCATTGGCCGGCCCTGCAAGGACGTGCCGGTGGAGAAGGCACTCAACTACGTCGCGGGCTACACCGTGTCGAACGATCTCTCGGCGCGCGACCGCGGCCGCCGGCCCGGCATCGAGCCGACTTCGTTTTTCAAGATGGACTGGAGCAAGCACAAGAGCTTCGACGGCTCCTGCCCGATCGGCCCGTGGATCACGCCGGCAAGCGACATCGACGATCCGCAGGATCTCGACCTGAAGCTCTGGGTCAATGGCGAGCTCAAGCAGGACTCCAACACCAGCAAAATGCTGTTTTCGCTCGCCGAGCAGATCGCGCAACTCTCGATCAACATGACGCTGCATCCAGGCGACATCATCCTCACCGGCACGCCGGCCGGCACCGGCGCCGAAAGCGGCGAGTTCCTCAAAGCCGGCGATGTGGTGAAGGTCTGGATCGAGGGGATCGGCGAGTTCAGCAATAAGATTGCGTAAGTCGCGCTGCAATTGCGCCCGTGCTAAAACCGCTCATTCTCGCGCAAGCGGGTATCCAGCCCTGGGTCCCCGCCTGCGCGGGATGAGCGTCACCACAGCGAGCGCCGATGCCGGAAAAATTCGTCGCCAGGCTTGCCGACTTCAAGGACGGAGAGCGCCGCATGGTCTTTGTCGGCGAGAACGAGATTGGCGTGTTCCGCCACGACGGCGCGTTCTACGCTTACTCGAATTTCTGTTTGCACCAGGGCGGGCCGGCCTGCGAGGGGCTTACCATCGCGCGCGTCGAGGAGCGGCTGCGGCCGGACAAGACCTCGATGGGTCTCTACTTCTCCGAGACCGACATGAATTTCGTCTGCCCCTGGCACGGCATGGAATACGATATGAAGACTGGCGAATGCGTCGCCGACCGGCGCCTCAAGCTGAAAAAATATCAGGTCGTGCAGAAGGGAGACGAGGTCTATGTCCTCGCCTAGACGCGCGGCCAAGGACGCGCTCGAGCGCGCCGCCAAAGCGGCGCGCGGCTCGCGGCCCGCAGTACCGACAGAGAAGACGAGCACCAAGATCGCCGTCGCCGACGCCAAGCGCGTCAGCGCCGCGATCGAGCGCAGCATCGCCGACGGCAAGCTCGACATACTTCCCGCCGAGACCTTGCAGGCGCTGATCGCCGCCGCGTGCCGGCTCTACGCCGCGCGCCGCGAGGCCGGCGAGCAGTTCACACCGGTTGCGCACAATGCACTCGCCGCCACCGACGTGATGGTGACGGCAAGCGGGCTCTTGCGCGCCGCCGATCTCGCCGCTTTCGAGCTCGGCATGTGGCAAGGCTGGACCGGGCGGTGATGCGACCGACACCGACTCCGCTCGTTCCCGCGCAAGCCGGAATCCAGAGGCGGGAGCAACGATATGGCTCCGCGCCTTCGCGGGGACGAGCGGTTTGTAGATCCGAGGAAACGTCATGGACCTGATCTCCGACCGCGACCGCCGCGTCACCATCGAAGAGCTCAACACCACGCGGCTCCTCGCGCATGCGCGCAAGCAGGCTCATCAGCGCGGCTTCGACGACATCCTGATCGTCGATGTCGATGCGCATCATTACGAGAACGAGCACTACGACGAATTTCTGCCGTTCATGGAAAACGACGTGCTGCGCCAGCTCACCATGTCGGGCCGCAACAAGAAGCAGCAGCCCGGCATCGTGCCGATCCCGACCGGCTATCAGGACATGGGCGGCCGCGTCACGCGCTATCCGATGCGCTCGAGCGAGAAGACCGACGACGGCAAGATCCGCGACGTGCAGCTCGGCCATCGCTGGATGGACGCCATGGGCGTCGATTACTCCTGCCTGTTCCCGACCGGCATGCTCAATATCGGGCTGCATCCCCAAAAGGAAATGGAGGTCGATCTCTGCTGGGCCTATAACCGCTGGCTCACGGAAAAAGTGATGCCTGAAGCGGGCGGCCGTTTCTTCTCGCTGCTCTGCCTGCCGTTCTCCGATCCGGCCGCGGCGCTGCGCCATGTCGAGACCTTCGGGGAAAGGAAACATGTCGGTGGCTTCATGGTCACCACCGTGCGCTCCGGCATGGGTGTGCACGACAATGCCTACATGAAAGTCTATCGCGCCATGGAAGAGCGCGGCCTCACCATCGCCTTCCATTCCGGCGTGAACTGGGGCGAGCCTGCCTTCGCAAGCTGCAACCGCTTCCTCTCCGCGCATGCGCTCGGCTTCACCTGGTACAACGTGCTCAATTGCACCAATTGGGTGATCAACGGCCTGTCGGAGCGCTTTCCCAAATTGCCGGTGATCTGGATGGAATCGGGGCTCGCCTGGATTCCGTTCCTGATGCAGCGGCTCGATCACGAATACATGCTGCGGCCGTCGGAAGCGCCGCTCCTGAAAAAGAAGCCGTCGGACTATATGCGCGAGATGTTCTACTCGTCGCAGCCGATGGAGATCCAGGATTACGACGCGATGCAGACGACCTTCCGCATGATCAATGCGGAGACGCAGCTTCTCTACTCATCCGACTATCCGCACTGGGATTTCGACCTGCCGTCCACCATCTGGGACTTGCCGTTCTTGTCGGAGAAGGGCAAGCACAACATCCTCGGCGGCACTGCCGCGCGCCTCTTCAAGCTCGCGCCGCGCAACGCGAAACAGAAAGAAAATCTGAAACGATTTGGCCATCTCGTTACGGCGTAATCTCGTGGATGCGTGATTGTAACCCTCGCCCCTTGCAGGAGAGGGAAAACTCATTCCGAAGGATCCCATGACCGCCCCATTGCGCGCTGCCACGGCATTTTGCACCTTTGTTGTTCTTGTCGTTTTTGCCGGCGCGGCGCGCCCGGCCGACACCATCACGCCGCAGGCGCAGGCGCTGATGAAGGTGCTCGATGCCATGGACGTCGAGGGCAAATGGATCGCCGGCGAACACGTTTATTGGGAGACTGGCTTGCCGACCGGCGTGCCGGAAACGTCGCCTGGCAAACATACCCATTGCAGCGCGTTCGTCGCCGCCGCGGCGAAGAACCTCGGCGTCTATATTTTGCGCCCGCCGGAGCACGGCCAAAAACTGCTGGCGAATGCGCAGAACGAATGGCTCGCCGAGGAAGGGGCGGCGCGCGGCTGGGTCAAGCTCGCCAATGCCGGCGAAGCGCAGGCCGCCGCCAATCGCGGGCTGCTCGTGGTGGCAAGCTACCACAATCACCATGACGATCGCCCCGGCCACATCGCCATCGTGCGCCCGGGCAACAAGACTACGGAACAAATTGCCGCCGAAGGGCCCGATGTGATCCAGGCCGGTTCGGTCAACAAAACGTCGATCAGCATAAGAGACGGCTTTGCCGGTCATCCCGCCGCATGGCGCGACCACGAGATCGTGTACTATGCTCACGAAGTGAAGCTTTAAGGCGCGAAGAGGTGAAGCTGCAGCATGATCCCGAAAAGTGGAAACCGGTTTTCGGACAAGATCATGCTCAAAACAAAGAATCTGGGCGTGAAGCTGTAAGCGTCCAATCTGTTCCGCCTGTTGGAGAGCATAAGGCGACCAGAACGCACGATGGGCATCATCCGCCGTCCAAACCGCCGCCAGATCCTGAAAACCACGATGGCGCTCGCCGCGACGGGCGCGCTTCCGGCACGCGCCGGCGCGCTCCCGCATGAGCCGTCGCGCACCGCCGCTTTCCCCCACATCGACGCGAGCTTGCGCTCGGCCGTCGGCGCGCAGGAAGTGCCGGGCGTTGTGGCGATCGCCGCCACCGAGAACGGCATCCTCTATGAGGGCGTGTTCGGCAGCCGCCGGCTGAGCGGCGGTCCGGCCAAAGACGCCGCGATGACCCGCGACACGGTGTTCCGCATCGCCTCGATGGTGAAGCTGATCACGTCCGTCGCCGCGCTACGGCTGGTCGAGGAAGGCAAGCTCTCGCTCGACGGCCCGCTGCCGGAGATCGACCCGGCCGTCGCCGACCCGCAAGTGCTGGATGGCTTCGACGCCAAGGGCGCGCCGCTTCTTCGTCCGCCGAAGCGGCCGATTGCGCTTCGCCATCTCCTCACCCACACCTCGGGCTTCACGTACCGGCTCTGGGACGCCGAAGCGATCAAATACATCAACGCCATCGAGAAGGCGCCTGCGGCGGAACGGCCGAAGCTCCCGCGCACGCCGCTGATGTTCGATCCAGGCGAGCGCTGGCAGTACGGCACCAGCATCGATTGGGTGGGCCGCATCGTGGAATCGATCAGCGGCGAGCCGCTCGAGACCCATTTCAAGAAGCACGTTTTCGAGCCGCTCGGCATGAAGGACACCACCTTCGAGATCACGGCGGCGCAGCGAACGCGCGAAGCAAGCGGGCATCACCGCCAGCCGGACGGATCGCTCAAGCCCGAGCCGATGGAGCCCGCGCCCAAGCCGCAGGCCGCGCCCCGCCACCATTCCGGCGGCGGCGGCATCTATTCGACCGCGCCGGATTATCTGACGCTCATCCGCATGCTCATGCATGGCGGCTCGTTCGAGGGCGTGCGCATCCTGCGGCCTGAAACCGTCGCGCTCATGGGCCAGAACCAGATCGGCCCGGTCGAAGCCGGCATCCTGAAAACCACGGCGCCGCGGGTTTCCAACGACGTCGATTTCTTCCACGGCATCAGCTTGAAATGGGGCTTCGGCCACATGATCAACATGCAGCCGCTGCCGGACGCGCGCAGCGCCGGCAGCATGACCTGGGCCGGCCTGTTCAACACTTACTACTGGATCGATCCGAAGAGACGCGTCGCCGCGGTGTTCATGACCCAAGTGCTGCCGTTCGCCGACGAGCGCGCGCTGCGCGTCTATCGCCAATTCGAGCGCGGCATCTATGCCGCGGTGAAGACGGGCTGATTTCCCGGGCGCGGCGCAGCACGACAGCGCTGCGCCGCGTCCGGGAAACCAAGCCGTGCCGGGAAACCCATCAAGCACCTTCACCACCGGCGGTGGGTTTCGCTTGCTCAACCCACCCTGCAAACTCCGTTGAACCGCAAACGCACGGCAGTGTAGGCTCCACGCGCCGGTGTCTTCAGCCTCAAGGATCAGTCATGCACGCCGTCCGCATCGACCGCACCAAGCCGCTCGCCGCCGAACCGAAGACCGGCCATAACCGCTATCATCCCGACATCGCGCCCATTCTCGAAGTCGGCGAGGGCGAGGACGTCAGTCTCGAAACGCGCGACGGCATCGACGGCCAGCTCGGCCCGGATGCGACCGTTGCCGATCTCGCCACCTTCGATGCGGGCCGCGTCCATCCCTTGACCGGGCCGGTCTTCGTCAAGGGCGCCGAGCCGGGCGACATGCTCGAGGTCGAATTCGTCGACATCCTTCCGCAGCCGACCGCATTCAGCGCCATCGTGCCGGGCTTGGGCTTTCTGCGCGATGTGATGGCCACGCCGTTTGTCGTGCAGTGGAAAATCCGTGACGGCTTCGCCACCGCGGCCGAGCTTCCCGGCGTGCGCATCCCCGGCGCATCGTTCATGGGCATTTCCGCCACTGCGCCGTCGGCACAGAAGCTCAAGGAATGGACCGAGCGCGAGCAGCGCGCGCTCGATGCCGGCGGCTTCGTGCTGCCGCCGAGCCCAGACGGCGCCGTGCCGGGCGGCCCCTGCGGCCTGCAAGGCTTGCGCACCCTGCCGCCGCGCGAGAACGGCGGCAATTTCGACGTCAAGCAATTGACCAAGGGCGCCAGGCTGTTCCTGCCGGTCTTCGCCAAGGGTGCGCTGTTCTCGACCGGCGACGGCCATTTCGCCCAAGGCGACGGCGAGGTCTGCGTCACCGCGGTCGAAATGGGCGCAACCGCCGTGGTGCGCTTCAAAGTGCACAAAGGCCTCGCCACCAAGCGGACATTCGCCGGCCCGGTCTTCGCGCATCCCGGCTATTTCCAGGATCCGAAATTCGCCGCCCCGCAGAATTTCATCGCCGTGATGGGCATGCCGATCAATGCCAAGGGCGATATCGAGAGCGAGAATCTTACGCTTGCCGCGCGCAACGCCGTGCTCAACATGATCGATCTGTTGCAGGAGCGCGGCTTCTCCCGCGAGCAGGCTTACATCATCTGCAGCGTGGCCGTGGATCTGCGCGTCTCCAACGTGGTCGACGTGCCGAACTATGTCGTCTCGGCGCTGCTGCCGGAGGCGATTTTCGGCGATTAGCCGATAGCCGCTGGACGAAGCGCAGCACCGGCATCCATCGCAATGCGCGAAAATTTTCGGCGATTCGAAGATCGTGCGGTTACGCTACCGGCAATTTCCGGATGCAAACGCTCGTAAAGACAATGCAACAAACGTCGCGTAAACTCTGCGCGCTGGGTTTCTCTTTCCGGGCAGTCCTGCCATCAAGGAGGAAGGTCTTATGAGGAAGCTTTCACTGGCATTGAGCGCGGCGGTTCTTGTGTTGGGGGCTTTGGCGTTGCCGGCGAGTGCGCAAAACGAGCAGCGCGGTGCCGCCAGCATTCATGCGCTCAAGAACGCCACACCGATTGTCAGACCGGCCGCGTGTAACGGCGGCACGGGCTATTGCGGTTGCGGACCGGGCTGGATCAGCGCATGCGCGCCGCGGTGCTGCCGCTGCGTGCCCTGTTACTAGGCGAATAGATCGCTTGGTTTTTTCTTGAAACGGCGAAGCCGTTCTCACACGGCTTCGCCGCGGCGTGATTGTTGTTGCCCTACGGCATGATCCCGAAAAGTGGGAAGCGGCTTTTGGAAAAGATCATGCCCAAACAAAATGCCAGGGCGGGATCACGACTCGACCAAAAATCATCCCGTTCTGCCGCAGAGCGAAAATCACGGCGCAGTCAGCCCGAGCGAATTCAAATAGGCGCCGTTGACGCGCACATTCTGAAACTTCGCCGCTTCCAGATAGGCGTTGAGGATCTTCAGCGCCTGTGTGCGCGGCGGCAGCGCGGCCGGATCGATGGTGTCGGCAGAGCCGGCTTGCGCGATCAAGTCCCAGCCGGCCGGTTTGGCGATCGACACCACGGCGGTTTCGGTATCGAGACTCTTGTAGGGCCAGAACACCCAGCCGATGCCGAACCGCTCGTGCAATTCGCGAAAGCGCGCATTCCACTGATTGTTCATCTCGCCGGTCTCGCCGATCAGGATCGGCACTTTCCAGCTTTTGCTGAAATTCAGATAGCTCTGCAGCGCGTCGCGCGTCGGCTTGGCCCAGAATTTATGATAGGTGTAGACCGCATTGGCGTCGAACGGCCGGCCGAACATCGCAAAGCTCGTGCTCCACTGTCCGCCCGCGAGCAGCACGACGTGATGGGCGTCGACGCTGCGGATGGCGGCGACGATCTCGCGATAGAGCGGCTCGAGCCGCGGATTGAGATACGCTTCGTCGCTGTAGGGCGAGATCGGCTCGTTCAGAAGGTCATAGCCGAGCACCGCGGGCTCGTCGCGATAATGCGCGGCGATCGCCTTCCACAGCGCGACCGTGAGCGCCCGGTAGCGCGGCACATAGAAGGTCAGCGGAAAGCCCGTGCCGTCGTCGTGATTGACGCCGGTCTGTCCGCCCGGCGCGGCGTGCAGGTCGACGATCACGCGCAGACCCGCGTCGCGGCACCAGCCCACCAGCCGGTCGAGCAGCGTCCAGCCCTGCCCTTCGAATTTGTCGGCGCTGCCGTCGTCGGCCGCGCCCGGCTCGACGAACAGCCGCCAGTGCAGCGGCACCCGCACGGTGTTGAAGCCGGCCGCCTTGATGAAACGGATGTCGGCCTGCGTGACATAGTCCTCGCGGAACGCCGCCCAGAAGCGCGCGGCCTCTTGCGGCCCGACCAGCGCCTCGATCACTTCCGCGATTTCCGACGGGGCGCGCTTGCGCGCGAACCTGAACATATAGCCTTCGGGCACCAGCCAGTTGCCGAGATTGATCCCCTTCACCGCGAACCGCTCGCCCTGCACATCGACAAGCTGCGTGCCGTCGGCATGGATGAAATTCGGCGCGGCGCGGCCCGGCGCGGTTGCGAAGACGAGCGTGAGGAGAAGCGCAATAACGCCGCAGCAGAAAAACCGCAGTTTCATTGGGTTACCAAGATCAAGGCGCGTCGCGGCGTTTGTTCCGGCGGGCTATCAAGCCGGTTGCCCTGGGAAAATTCTAAACTAAAAAGACCCTCGCCAATGAATTCTCCGAAAGGCCTGCGCGCATAGCGCTATAGCTAAGGTCACCTCACCGCAATGTCCGGCATGCCGCTCGTCCAGGCGCTTCTGCTGCTTGCCTCCCTCATCGCTCTCATCGCGCTGACCCAGGTGCGGCTGCTGCACGCGTTTCTGGCGATCGTGATGGTCGCTGCGGCCTTCGGGCTTGCGGCCGGCTTCTCCACCGCCTTTGTCGGCAAAGCCTTCGGCGCAGGCTTTGCCCAGGCGATCTATTCGCCCGGGCTGGTCATTGTGGCCGCGGGATTCGTGGCCGGGCTTGCGGAGGCAACCGGCGCCGCCGGCTGGCTCGCCGCCCAAATCGCCTCGTGGCGTTGGGCCGGCGCGACGCGATTGCCGGCACTGTGCGGGCTTGTCGCCGGGCTCGCGGCTTCGCCCTCGACCGCGTTCGCGCTGCTGACGCCGCTCCTGCGCGCCGTGACCGGCGGCGCGGAGCCGAAAAAGCGCGGCGCCGCGCCGGCGGCGCTGGCGCTCGCGATTTCAGCAAGCCACGGGCTTGCGCTCATCTCGCCCGTTCCGATCGCCGCCGCTTCCATCCTCGACGCGCCTTGGAGCCGGGTCGCACTGTTCGGGGTGCCGCTGGCTGTCCTCGTGGCCGGCCTCGGCGCGGCTTGGTCGCGCTGGCTTGCCGTGGCCGACGCAGCGCCGCAAGCGCCGGCGCAGGACGCGCCAACGAAGCCAACGGCCAGCGGCTGGTCCGCTGCGGTGCTTGTGGTCGCGACCGCCGTTCCGCTCGCGCTCCTGATCTTCCAATCGCTCGGCGACATTCCGAGCGAACCACTCGGCGGCGGCACCGCGCGCGAGATGGTGATCGGCCTCGGCCGTCCGCTGGTGCTGCTCGTGGTCGCCATCGGCATCATGGTGATCGGCAATGCGCGGCTTGCCGGCAAGCGCCTCGCCGATGACGCGTGGAATCTGCGCGTCTTCAGCAATGTCGCGGGCGCCCTCCTCGCTGTCGGCGCGGCGGGCGGCCTGCAGCGGCTCTGCCAGGAGACCGGCATGGCCGAATTGCTCGGCGAGCATGTTTCAACGTGGCATCTTTCCGGCGCCGGCGGCCTGCTGATCGTTTTTCTGGTCGCTGCGACCATCAAGACCTTGCAGGGCTCCTCGCTCGTCGCCGCCATCACCGCCGCCGGCATCGCGCAGCCGCTGTTGATCCCGCTGGGACTCGACGCTGCGAACGCCCGCGCGCTCGCCGCGCTTGCCGTCGGCGCCGGCGCCATGACGGTCTCCCACATCAACGACGAGTATTTCTGGCTCGTTTCAGTCACGAGCGGCATTCGCCCGCTGCGCGCGCTCGCTACGCTCACCGCCGGCACGCTGATGCAGGGGATCGTGGCCGTGGCGGTGTTGATGATTCTGGCGGTGCTGATCGCAGGCACGTGAACGCGCT
>DATMQV010000311.1:0-11764 GCA_035566615.1 Xanthobacteraceae bacterium | reverse complement strand
TCATCAGCGCCGGCGAGCCGCTCAATCCGGAAGTGATCGGGCAGGTAAAGGCAGCGTGGCGGCTTACCATCCGCGACGGCTACGGCCAGACCGAAACTACCGCGCTCGCCGGCAATACGCCCGGCCAAAAAATCAAACCAGGCTCGTTGGGCCGGCCGCTCCCGGGCTATCGCGTCGCTTTGCTGGATCCCGACGGGGCGGCGCACAGGGAGGGCGAGATTTGTCTCGATCTCGCGCCGCGGCCGACCGGGTTGATGCAAGGCTACCAGGGCGGTGGCGGCGAAGTCGTTGCGATCGGCGGCACGGTCTATCGCACCGGCGATGTGGCTTCGCTCGATGACGACGGCTATCTGACCTATGTCGGCCGGGCCGACGACGTGTTCAAATCCTCCGACTATCGGATCAGCCCGTTTGAGCTCGAAAGCGTGTTGATCGAGCATCCGGCCGTCGCCGAAGCAGCCATCGTGCCGTCGCCCGATCCGATGCGGCTTGCGGTGCCAAAGGCCTTTGTCGCGCTCGCCGGCGGACAGGCGGCCAATCGCGACACGGCGCTCTCGATCTTCCGTCATTGCCGGCAGGCGCTGGCGCCGTTCAAGCGTGTGCGGCGGCTGGAATTTGCCGATCTGCCGAAGACGATTTCGGGCAAAATCCGGCGCGTGGAGTTGCGTCGGGCGGAAGCGGCCAATCGCGATCAAGGCAAGCGCGCGGTGTTTGAATTCTGGGAGGAAGATTTCTCCGAGAACGAGCTGCGACCGCAGCACGAGAGAGTGTAAGCAGTGGCCGCGCTGGGAAAATTGCTGCGCACGACAGCGTTCCAGCTGACGCTCGTTTATCTTTTCATCTTCGTTGTGTTCGCTGCGTCGCTGCTCGGCTATTTCGCGCTGAATACGCGCAGGCTGATCAACGAGCAGATTACCCGCACCGTCACCGGTGAAATCAACCGTCTCCGCGACCAATACACGCAAGCCGGCATCCGCGGCCTGGTGCTGTTCATCGATCTGCGTTCGCGCCGCCCGGGATCGAGCCTTTATCTCGTCACCACGCCGAGCGGGGAGGGGCTTGCGGGCAATGTCGGTTCGCTCGAGCCGGGCGTGCTCGACCATCCCGGCTGGATGGAAACGTCCTACCGCCGTATCGAAGCCACCGACGACGTCGATCATCGCGCGCTGGTGCAAGTGGTGGAATTGCCCGGCGGTTTCCGCCTCCTGGTCGGGCGCGATCTGGAGGAGCGCGAGCGCATTTACGGCATCATCGCCAATGCCGGCCGCTGGTCATTTGCGCTGGTCGTCGTCCTCGGGCTTGCCGGCGGATTCTTTGTCAGCAGCCGCGTGCTCAAGCGCATCGACGCGATGACCGGCACGGCCAACACGATCATGGCCGGCGATCTTTCGGGGCGGCTGCCGATCGCCGGCACCGGCGACGAGCTCGATCGGCTTGCGGAAAAAGTCAACGCCATGCTCGAGCGCATCGAGGCGTTGATGCGCGGGCTCAAAGAAGTCTCGGACAATATCGCCCACGATCTGAAAACGCCGCTCACCCGCATGCGCAATCGCTGCGAGCAAGCTTTGCGCACCGCCAACGGCGAAGCCGACTACCGCGCCGCGCTCGAATCCACCATCGCCGAGTCCGACGAGCTGATCCGCACCTTCGATGCGCTGTTGATGATCGCGCGCGCGGAATCCGGGCAGGCGCGCGACAATATGATCGAGTTCGACGCCGCCGAAATCGCGCGCGACGTTTGCGAGCTCTACGAACCGCTGGCGGATGAGAAGGGCCTTTCGATCAAAGTCCAAGCCCCGCTCACGGCGCCGGTGCGCGGCAATCGCGAGCTGGTGAGCCAGGCGCTGGCGAATTTGGTCGATAACGCGATCAAATATGCCGGGCCGGAGGCGAGCAAGGTCAATGGCGCGGCCGCCGAGATCGTGCTGGGTGCTGACGCCCAGGGCGACCGCATTTCGTTGTCTGTCGCCGATCACGGGCCAGGCATTCCCGACGCCGAGCGCGGCCGCGTGGTCGAGCGTTTCGTGCGGCTTGAGCAAAGCCGCTCGCTGCCGGGCTCGGGCCTGGGGCTCAGTCTCGCGTCGGCGGTGGCGCGCCTGCACGGCGGCGAACTGAAATTGGAAGATAACCATCCGGGACTGCGGACGGTGCTCGCTTTGCCGCGCGCCGGCCCGGCGCGTGCGTAATGCGGCGGCCCGCATCCGGCAAAAGCATGAAGCGCAGCGTCGAACTAGCCTCTTTGGCCGGGCGCATGGCCGGCACGCTACCGCGCGCGTCGCGGCAGGGCCGCGCGCAGGTCGCCGAATGGCTGTCGAACATCGGGCGCACGGCATCAGGCAAGGCGCTCGGCTCGCTTGTCGCCGGGCATCCGGCGGTGGCCAAAGCGCTCGGCGGCATAGCCGGTTCCGCGCCCTATCTCTGGGATCTCACCTGCGCCGATCCGGCACGCCTGCTGCGGCTTCTGACCAACGATCCCGAAACCGAATGGGCGGCGCTGCTCGCTGGCCTACGCAAAGCAGCTGCTGCGGCCAAGGGCGCCGCGCCGCTCATGCGCGTGCTCCGCCGCGCCAAAGCGGAGGCGGCGCTGCTGATCGCGCTTGCCGATATCGGCGGCGTTTGGCCGGTCGCGCGTGTGACCGCGGCCCTCACGGAAGTCGCCGACAACGCGTTGGCTGCTTCCGTCCGTCATCTTCTCGGCGAAGCCGCCAAGCTCGGCAAGCTGACGCCGAGCGACCCCGACGATCCCGCTGCGGGCTCCGGCTACATCGTGCTCGCCATGGGAAAGATGGGCGGCTACGAGCTGAATTTTTCCAGCGACATCGATCTCATCGTCTTCTTCGATCCGGCGACCCGCGCGCTCGCGCCCGACGTGGAGCCGGCGGCGTTTTTCGTGCGCATCACGCGCGAACTGGTGAAGCTTCTCCAGGAGCGCACGGAAGACGGTTACGTGTTTCGCGTCGATCTGCGGCTTCGTCCCGATCCGGCCTCGACGCAGATTGCGATCGCGACCGAAGCCGCGCTCGATTATTACGAAATGCGCGGGCAGAATTGGGAGCGCGCCGCGCTGATCAAGGCGCGCCCATGCGCGGGCGATCTTGCCGCCGGCGAACGCTTGCTGCGCGAGCTGTCGCCCTTCATCTGGCGCAAATATCTCGACTACGCTGCCGTCGCCGACGTGCACGCGATGAAGCAGCAGATTCACGCCTATCGCGGCCACGGCGAAATCGCGGTCGAGGGCCACAATATCAAGCTCGGCCGCGGCGGCATCCGCGAGATCGAGTTCTTCGTGCAGACCCAGCAACTCATTGCCGGCGGACGCCACGCCGATCTGCGCGGCCGCCAGACCGTCGCCACGCTGGCCGCGCTCGCCGCCGGCGGCTGGATCGACGCCGCGGTGCGCGACGATCTCACAGCGGCTTACGACTTCCTGCGCCGCGTCGAACATCGCCTGCAAATGATGGCGGACGAGCAGACCCACACCTTGCCGGCTGAGCGCGGGGCGTTGGAAACTTTCGCCCGCTTCCTCGGTTTCAAGAATCGCGACGAATTTGCCGCCATTCTGCTTTCGCATCTGCGCGCGGTCGAGAAGCACTACGTGAAACTATTTGAAAGCGCGCCGAGCCTCCTGGCGCAGCAGCAAAATTTATCGTTCGCTCTTGTTGACGGCGAGGCCGGGCGCGAGACGCTGGACCGGCTGGCGGAACTGGGCTTTCGTCAACCGCGCGAGGTCGCTGCCGCCGTGCAGCGCTGGCAGGAGGGCACTTATCGCGCGCTGCGCAGCGAGCAGGTGCGCGCAATTCTCATTGAGCTCGTACCGATTATCGTCGACCAATTCGCGCAATCGGAAAATCCGGATGCCTCCCTCGCCTCGTTCGACCGGTTCCTCGCCGGCTTACGCCCGGGCAGCCGCTTGCTGCCGCTGCTGCGGCAAAATCCGGAGCTCATTCGCTTTGTCGCGCTCATTCTCGGCGTCGCGCCGCGGCTTGCGGATATTCTGGCGCAGCATCCGCATGTCATCGATCCATTGATCGATCCGACTTTCTTCGGCGCGCTTCCCGACGCCGCGCGTCTGGAAACGGGGCTGGCGCAGGCGCTCGACTCTTCGCGCGGTTACGAAGACATGCTCGATGCCATCCGTCTGTTCGGCCAGGAGCACATGTTTCTGATCGGCGCGCGCATTCTGTCCGGCTCGCTCTCGGCCGAGCAGGCGGGCGACGTTTTCGCCGACCTTGCCGACGTTCTGATCCGCGCCTTGCATGCCCGCGTCCAAGCCGATTTTGCCGGCGTCCATGGCCGCGTCCGCGGCCAGCAGACCGCGATCCTTGCGCTCGGCCGGCTCGGCGCCCGCGAGATGACGGCGAGCTCAGATCTTGATCTCATCGTTGTCTATGACTTCAACGCCGAGCATCCGAATTCGGACGGCAAGCGCCCGCTCTACGGCGCCCAGTATTTCGCGCGGCTGACACAACGGCTGATCAGCGCGCTGACGGCCCGGACCAACTACGGCGTGCTCTACGAAGTCGACATGCGGCTGCGCCCATCAGGACGCTCGGGTCCGCTTGCCACCCATATCGACGGCTTTGTCGATTACCAGCGGCGCGAAGCCTGGACCTGGGAGCATATGGCGCTGACGCGCGCGCGCGTCGTCTCTGCGCCGCCCGCCTTCAAGGTGCGGATCGAAGCGGCGATTGCCGAAGTGCTGCGGCGTCCGCGCGATGCGCATGCGGTTGCCGGCGATGTCGTGGAAATGCGCACCGCGATTGCGAACGAAAAGGGCGATGCCGATGTGTGGGACTTCAAATATGCCGCCGGTGGGCTGATCGATATCGAGTTCGTCGCGCAATATCTGCAGCTCGTACACGCCGCCGTGCAGCCGGAGATCCTTGACACGTCGACGGCGCGGACGCTGGAGAAGGCTGCGCGCGCCGGCATCCTGAAAGCGGAAGACGCCGACATTCTGCGGCCGGCGGTGGCGCTGTTTCACAGCCTCATCCAAATCCTGCGGCTTTGCTTGCCGACCGCGTTCGATGCGAAGACGGCGAACGCGGGCGTGCTCGCCCTCTTGGCGCGTGCTGCCGACTTGCCGGATTTTCCGGCGCTGCAAGCGCACGTGGTTGAAACCGAACGCCAAGTGCGCGCGTGCTTCCAGCGCATTCTGGAAGGCGCTTGACTATTTCGGTTTCGGCGGCGGCGCTTCGATCGGCCCGCCGGCTTTGCGCCAGGCGCCGAAACCGCCGCCGATATGGGCGACCGGACGAAGGCCCATGCGCTGCGCGGTTTGCGCGGCGAGCGCTGAACGCCAGCCGCCGCCGCAGAAGAACACGAAGCTTTTGTCTTCCGCGAAGATCGGCTTGTGATATGGGCTTTCCGGATCGATCCAGAATTCGAGCATGCCGCGCGGACAGTGAAAGGCGCCGGGGATGCGGCCTTCGCGCTCAAGCTCGCGAACGTCGCGCAGATCGATAAAGGTCACGTCGTCGCGACCGTGCTGCGCGATCGCTTTTTCGACCGGCAAGGTCTCGATCTCGCGTTCGGCGGCGTCGACCAGCGCGCGAAATCCCGTACTAATTTTCTGCGGCATCGATCGGCTCACACTGTCCTTGACCGCGCAGCGGCAAGATCACGCGTAGCATGGCAGCGGGCGGGTGCCAAAGCCATGCGGCTATTAAAGCATGATCCCGAAAAGTGGAACCCGATTTTCGGAAAAGATCATGCCCAAAACAAATGACTTAGAGCGGGATGACGATTCGAAGAAAAGTCACCCCGCTCTAAGCCATGGCGATGGCGGCAAACGAGGTCCGCGGCATGACGCTTCCGCCACCCGAAGCTTGCCACGGAGCCGGGCGCTCGGGATCGGGGCCTTCGTGGCTATTGTCTTGGTCGATGTCGGCAGCCTGGATCGCCGGCGATTGCAGCGGTAAGCGCACCACCACCGTCGTTCCGCTGCCCAGGACCGAGCGGATGCGCATGGCGCCGCCGTGCATCTCGACCAGCGACTTGGCGATGGCGAGGCCGAGGCCCGAACCCTGATACCGTTTGGTGAGCTGGCTCTCGACTTGCTCGAAAGGCCGGCCGAGCTTGTGCAGTGCATCCTTCGGAATGCCGATGCCGTTGTCACGGATCGCAATGGTGACCATGCCGCGGCGGATGCGGCCATGGACGCTGACGGCGCCGCCGTCCGGGGTGAATTTGACCGCGTTCGACAACAGATTGAGCGCGATTTGTTTGATTGCGCGTCGGTCGGCATGGAGCACGATACCGGGGGCGACATTGGAATTGAGCGTGAGCTGCTTTTCGCTGGCGCGGCCGTTGACGACCCGCAGGCTGTCGGCGAGAATCTCGTCGAGCTCGACTGTTTCAGGATTGAAGTGGACGCTGCCAGCCTCGATCTTCGACATGTCGAGGATGTCGTTGATGACGTCGAGCAGATATTGGCCGCTGGCGCGGATATCGCGTGAATACTCGATGTATTTGGCTGCGCCGAGCGGGCCGAACATCCCCGATTCCATGATTTCGGAAAAGCCGATGATGGCATTGAGCGGGGTGCGCAGCTCGTGGCTCATGTTGGCGAGGAATTTCGACTTGGCCTGGTTGGCTTCCTCGGCGCGGGTTTTTTCCTCGGCGTATTTTTCGGCGAGATCGGCGAGTTCGTCGGTCTGCCGCTCGAGCGCCTGCTGCGAATGACGCAAGTCGTTGATGGTGGCGATCCGCCTTTTTTCGCCTTCGATCAGCTTTTGCTCATGCTGCTTGATCTTGGTGATGTCGGTGCCGACCGAAACGTAGCCGCCGTCCTTGGTGCGCCGCTCGCTGATATGCATCCAGCGGCCGTCGGTGAGTTGCGCCTCGAAGGTGCGCGCGCCTTGCGGCTGGCCGTCCTCGTTGACGTTGGTGGTGCGCACGATCGGCCGCGTGCCCGTCGCCACCACCGTTTCGTAGGGCGTGCCGGCCTCGACGGCGGAATCGGGCAGGCGGTGCAGTTCCTGGAAGATCGAGTTGCACAGCACCAGCCGATTATCGGCGTCCCACAGGACGAAGGCTTCCGGAATCGTTTCGATGGCGTCGCGCAGCCGCAGGTCGGCGGCGGTCGTGCGCTCCACCAGATGCTTCTGCTCCGATACGTCGACCGCAATGCCGATCAGATGCGGCCCGGTTTCGCCTTCCTGACGCGCCAATTCGCAGCGCACCCGCAGCCAGAGCCAGTGGCCGTCGGCATGCCGCATGCGAAACGCATGATCGATCGATTGCACTTCGGAGTCGGCGAGCTGTCGGGCGAGCCCGTAAAGATCGATGTCGTCGGGATGCACGAGCGCGTTGAGTTCGCCGAAGCTCAGGAGATCGTTGCGCGCCGGCAGGCCGAGCAGGTCGAACATGGAGCGCGACCAGAACACCCGGCCGCGCGCCAGGTCCCAGTCCCACAAGCCGCAGCGTCCGCGGTTGAGCGCGGTATCGATGCGGCCGCGCACGGTATCATGAATCAAATCGGCTTCGCGCGCGCGTGTCGCCTGCCAGTGAAATGCAAAACCGAGGATCAGCACGACGAAGCCGGTCGTGGCCGAAAGCGTGATGGTCAGCGCGGTGCTGGCGCGCCAATTGGCGAGCGCGTCGCCTGCCGTCTGCACGACCGCGACCGCGCCGAGCGGATTGCGCAGGCCGCGCACCGTGGCCAAGGCGGTGACGCCGTCGGGCAGCGTGATCTCGAGCGTTCCGGCCGCGGCGCCGAACGTGGTCAAAGGCTGGGTGGGGCCGAGCAAGTCGAGAATGGGCCGGCCAAGCTTTTGCGGATCGTTCGGATAGCTCGCGATGATCGCACCATCGGCGTCGGCCAGCAGAACCACGCGGTCGGCTGTCGCCGCCCAGGCGGGCATGATGCGTTCGAGCGCAGCGGAATTGCGATTGGGATTTCCGCGCAAGTCACGGCCGGTATATTCAAGCCCGAACGTTATCTGATCGGCCAGGGCCTCGATCGCCTGGCGCGCGTCGCGCACGACCTGCCGGCGCTGCTCGAGCACCTGCACCACCGCCCCGACGCAGATCGTCAACAGAAAGGCGATGATGAGCGCCGGCACGGCGCGTCGCAAAAGCGGTTCTGCGCTGAGAAGGCGGCGGTAGGCCGGCTTGGCGATTGACTTCGCCAGACCCTGGATGGAATCCGAACGTAGAGACGCACTCGCCGTCTCGGCGCGCGCCATGCCTGCCTCCGCTTGGGCTTGTTCCCCGTACCCGCGATCGGAAGAGTTGCCGCATCTCGTTCCGAATCATGGACATAAGAATCGATGCGAATCGATTTGTCGAGAGTCCCGAGTCAATATTTGTTTAACTTTTATCCAACGGCCTTTTTGCTGCACATGCGAGAGCGGGCGGAAAGCGCGAGTCAAATCAAAGAAATGGCGACACGCTGCGAGGCTGCGACGCGATCCTCGGAAAACTGCGAACCGGGCGCGTCGGCGCGAACTTCGGAATCGAGATGCTAGTGCAGCGCCTGATAGCCGGCCTGAATGCCGGCGACGACCAACTCGATCGCGATCAGCGCCACGATGATGATTTCCAACCGCAGCGACCGCCGCGTGTCGATAATGTCGGTGAGCACTTCGGCGGTATCGGCGATCACCGCAAGTTTGCGCGTCAGGGTTTCGGTCCGCTCTCGGAGTTCATACTCGTCCTCCAGGCGTGCGTAGAGCCGGTCGAGGTCCGGGCGATCCCAGACCGCATCGGGTTTCTCGGTCACCGCCACGCGCCCGGAGACCCGGTGCTGAACGATCAGCGCATTGCCGATGATCTTGAGAATGGCGCTGCGCCCGGCGACCACGCGACCGTGGTCGGCAAGCTGCCGCGCGAACGGCTCGACCAGATCGAACACGCTCGCCACTTCGCGCTCGTCGCGCGCCAGCACGACGCTTTTCGACAGTGCGTCGGCGATGACGATCAGGTGCTCCGGCGTCATGGTTTTCAGCGTGATCGGGCCGCCGGGTAGAATTTGATCGTCCTTGTCGGGCACGATCTCAATCAGCGCGGATTCCTCCTCGGACGGCGCGACCGGCCGCACCAGCCGCAGCCGCAGGCTGCGCAGGATCTGATCCTCTTCGGCGGCGGTCAGTCCCATGAGCACGGCAACCCCGTACCGGAACAGCGTCACGAACCCGCCGTTGCCGTATTTGAAGGTGAGGGGGGCGGTCGAGACGACGCCGTCATGCTCGAGATTGGACGTGTCGATGCGGTCGCTCAGGAGGAGCGCGCGGATGCGTTTGCGCGGCTTGGCGGTGGTGCTGGCGGGGACGCTGGCAAGGGTGGTGTCGGTCATAAGGGGCATACTCTGCCGAGCGCGACGCGATACATCAAATGTGGCCCCGCAAACTCGAAATTCAATTGAATTGAAATCAACAGGCCGCCATAAGCCTTTATCCGTGATCTTTGGTATGGGGCGGTAACACGGAAAACCTCGGCCGCTAAGTTCTTCCGCTCCATACCGGCGGCCGTCCCATCAGGAGGGGACCAAAGAACACGGCAAAGCCGCCGAAGCCAAGGATCCAGGCCGCCGCGGCGATGTGAAGAAGCGCGCGCGACGGCTCGAATGCCGCGACGATGCGGGCCAGCGCGGCGATGAATACGCAGAGGTAAATCAATTGAGTCGGCAGCGATGCAACAAGCTCCTGGCCGGTGTTGCCGAGGCTTGCGCGCGTCATAACCGCGAGCGTCATCAGAGCGACCGCTCCCGCCATCCAGGCGTGTAAGCCTGCGCTCGTTGGAAAGATTGCGGGCCAAAGAACCGCCCCGCCCATCAACAGGAAGCCGAGCGGGACGAAGGCGTAGGCGACATGCAGCACCAGCACCAGACGATCGGGGAGCGTCCGGTCGCCCGCCCAGCGCCCATGCCGAACGGTCTGCAACAATCCGGCGATGATCAGCAGGACGCCTGAGACGATGAATTGGGGAACCGCGATCCAACAAATAAGCGCAAGCGCGCTCGCGCCGATCGCTGCTCCGTCGAAGCGGGAGAATGGTCGCGGCAGGCGTCCGGGATTGTTTCGCACCAGCCAATTGCGCGTAAAGCTCGGCACGATCCGTCCGCCGACCAGCATGATCAGTCCGATCAATGCGCCAATGCCGATGCGGATGCCGTAGTCGGCGCTGCCGCTGCAAATGACCTCCGCGTGGAAAACGATGTTGCCGGCGATCAGCACCCCGAGCACGATGAGGACGCGCAAATTGCGCCAATTGCGGCCGGCGACGATCTCGCCGAATGCGACGGCTGCGAAAACCAGAAGAAAGGAAACATCGACCACCGCCGCGAACAGAACGCCGCAGATCGCGGAGCCCGCAATGGCAATGCGTCCGAGCAGCCAGAGCGCCAACAGCGCCGCCAGCGGATAGCCGTTGACGGGCAGTCGTCCAGTCCAGTTGGGGATCGCCGTCAGAAGAAACCCCGCGACGGCCGCCGCGACATAGCCGTAGATCATCTCATGGATGTGCCAGTCGAGCGGTCCGAACGCGGTCGGCAGTTTCAGATGGCCGAAATATTGCGGCAGCCATAATGCGATCGCGAGCGCGGCCCACACCGCCGCACCGAGAAAGAACGGGCGGAAGCCATAGGAGAAAAGAGCGGGGCCGGCATATTCGAGCCGACGCCGCAGTGCTGCGGGGGCATTCATGCTCACTGCTAATACCCCATGGCCGACATGACCTGACCGTTGAAGATCTCCGGGTTGGGCGGACCCTCAACATGCAGCACGCCGAGCAGGCCGCGTTCGGCACGCGCGAGCGCGTGATCGACCAAGGTGTAGTTGCCCGGCACTTTGGTCTTGAACTCGGTGATCGCCGCGCCGCCCGGCGCAACGCTGACGGTCTGGATGCCCTCGATCGGCTGAGAAAGCACGCCGCCAAGCGCATAGACCTTGTCGAAGATTTCGCCGATCACATGGAAGGACGACGTGAAATTCGGGCCGCCGACGCCGAAGAAGATGCGCACGGTGTCGCCGACCTTGGCCTGCAGCGGATGCAGTTTCGACAGCGCGCCGACCGAGCCGTTGAAGACGAAATATTCCGGGCGCTCGTTCAGAAGCTTTTCGACGCTGAACTCGGCGCTGCCGTGCTGCCCGTAGGGCACATCGGTGTAGATCTCGCCTTGCATGACATAGAACTCATGATCGGCCGGCGGCAGTCCTTCCTCCGGTTCGACCAGAATGAGTCCGTACATGCCGTTGGCGATGTGTTCGGAGACCATCGGTGTGGCGCAATGATAAACGTAGAGCCCAGGCACCAGCGCCTTCCAGGTCATCGATTTCTCATGGCCCGGATCGACCTGCAGCGCGGCGGCGCCGCCGCCCGGCCCGGTTGCGGCGTGGAAGTCGACCGAGTGAATCATCGCACTGTCGGCCGAGTTCTTCAGATGAATGTCGATTGTGTCGCCGACCCGCACGCGGATGAACGGCCCAGGCACCTTGCCGTTGAACGTCCAGTACCGAAAGTCGTGCCCTCGGCCAAACGCCCTTCGACTTCGACGCTGACGAGATCGACCCGCACGGTCTGCGGTTCGCGCTTGCCGACCGGTGGTGGCAGGTCGGTCGGTTCGCGCGAGATGTCGGCCTCGACCAGCGTCTGCGGCGCCGGCCGTGTCGTGACAATGAATTGGCCCTGCATGCCGGCGAGCTGGTGGCCCGGGACGCTGCAGAAATAGATGAAATCGCCGGCTTTGCTGGCGCGGAAGGCGATGGTGGTGCTGGCGCCCTTGCCGGTGACGCGCGGCGACTTGGTGTTCTGATCCGGAAAC
>DATMQV010000310.1:0-9140 GCA_035566615.1 Xanthobacteraceae bacterium | reverse complement strand
GGCATCGGTACGACCGCCATCCAGCTTGCCAAGGCTTCCGGCGCACGCGTCATCACGACGGCCGGATCGCCGGAAAAATGCGCCGCATGCGTGGGGCTCGGCGCCGAAATCGCCGTTAACTACAGGAGCGAAGATTTCGTCGCTGCGACCAAGAAGCTGACCGGCGACCGCGGCGCCGATGTCATCCTCGACATGATCGGCGGCGAATATATCGATCGCAACTACGACGCAGCCGCCGTCGAAGGACGCATCGTACAAATCGCCTTTCAAGCGTCGCCTCGCGCCAGTGTCGATTTCCGCCGCCTGATGTTCAAACGGCTCACCCATACCGGCTCGACGCTGCGGGCCCGCTCGATCGCCGATAAAGCGGCGATCGCCCGTGCAGTCGAGACCAAGGTGCTGCCGCTGATTGCCGCCGGAAAGGTCAAGCCGGCGATCGATTCCATCTTCAAGCTCCACGATGCCGCCGCTGCGCATGCCCGCATGGAGCGCAGCGAGCACATCGGCAAAATCGTCCTGACCCCAAAACCGTCCTGACCCTTTGATAAGAAAGGGGAAATTTCTTGCGCTTGCGCGCACCAAAGGCTACTGATCAGCAGGCACCGCGATTTGCCAAGACGGCCACCGTGACGAAAGCCGCGAATCCGGCGCAAAATCAGCTATGATTGGCTAGTTCCGCGTGGGGAAATTCTACTATTCTGGGGCGCGATCTGCGCCGGCTGCTCGGAGTGCTCTGTTGTCATTTCTTCGCGCCGCCACCGTGTTCGCGGCCTTCGTATTTGCAGCCGCGCTCGGCGTCTCCGGCGCCGCCGCCGTCGAGGCGGTCAATATCCGTGTCGACGCGTCTGCAATCGACCTTACCGACGCGGTCGAAGTTCAGCGCACTGATACCGACCGCATACAAGTTTCCACCACGCCCGGCGCTGACGGCATCGTTCGCCGCATCGAGGTGCGCGGGCGCGAGGCTGGAAACGACTGGGCCGTGTTCGCGCTCGCCAATAATGGCGAAGAGCAGATCGACCGGCTGATCGTCGCGCCGCACTACCGCATGGTCGGATCCGGACTGCTTTGGCCCGATCTCGGCATGTCACGCATCGCCAACATCACGCCGTCGTCGGGCGATCCGCCTGAGCGAATAGAAAACCCCACCGCCGACGTCTTTCGTGTCACGCTCGATCCCGGGACGGTCATCACCTTCGTGGCTGAGCTGCGCGGATCGAATTTGCCGCAGCTCTATTTGTGGGAGCCGGATGCGTTCAAGGACAAGGTCAACTCGCTGACGCTTTATCAGGGCATCGTCATCGGCATCGCCGGCCTGCTCGCGCTGTTCCTCACGATCCTATTCGTGGTGAAAGGCAGCGTTATGTTTCCCGCCGCCGCCGCGCTCGGCTGGGCGGTTCTCATCTATATTGGGGTCGATTTCGGCTTCTGGGGCAAAGTGTTCGACATGTCGTCGGGCTCCGAACGCATCTGGCGCGCCTCCGGCGAAGCAATTCTGGTCGCGACGCTTCTGGTGTTTCTGTTCGCTTATTTGAATCTGAACCGCTGGCATGTGCGCTACGCGCATATCACCGTGGGCTGGCTCGCGTTTCTTGGCGCGCTTGTCGCGGTCGCGCTCTACTCGCCGCAGGTTGCTTCCGGCATTGCCCGCATCTCGTTGTTCTTCATCGCCGTGCTTGGCTTCGCGCTGGTGCTTTATCTGTCAACTCACGGCTTCGACCGCGCCGTGATGCTGATCCCGACCTGGCTCCTTTTGGTCGCCTGGGTCTTCGGCGCTGCGCTCACAGTGTTGGGCCTCGTCACAAACGATATCGTCGGACCGGCGCTGCTCGGCGGCCTTGTCTTGATCGTCATGCTGATCGGCTTCACTGTGATGCAACACGCCTTCGCGGGCGGCATGGCCCAAGGCATCGTGTCGGATGTGGAACGCCGGGCGCTGGCGCTGACCGGCGCCGGCGACATGATCTGGGACTGGGACGTTGCCGCCGATCGCGTCTTCACTAGTCCCGAAACCGAAGCGATGCTCGGCCTCAAGAGCGGATCGCTCGACGGCGCAGCGGCCAACTGGCTCGAAGTCCTGCATCCGCTCGATCGCGACCGCTTCCGCGCAACCCTTGACGGCATCGTCGAGCAGCGGCGCGGACGCATCGCGCAGGATTTCCGCATGCGCACCACCGACGGCCATTATCTGTGGTTCACCTTGCGCGCGCGTCCGGTCGTCGGCTCGGATGGTGAAGTGATCCGCTTGGTCGGCACGCTCACCGACGTGACCGAGTTCAAGACTGCCGAAGAGCGCCTGCTGCACGACGCGGTGCATGACAACCTCACCGGGCTTCCCAATCGCGAACTGTTCCTTGACCGGCTCGAAGCGGTGCTTGGGCTCGCCAAGGCCGATACCGCGATCAAACCGACGGTCATGGTCATCGACGTCGACCGCTTCAAGCAGATCAACGATTCCGTCGGCATGGCGCTCGCCGACTCCATCTTGCTCACGCTCTCGCGCCGGCTCGGCCGGCTCATCAAGCCGCACGACACGCTCGCCCGCATCTCAGGCGATCAGTTCGGTCTCATCGTTCTGTCGGAGCGCGATTCCGCGCGCATCACTGCGCTTGCTGAAACCGTCCGCCGCACGGTGCGCGCGCCCATCACCTTCAACGATCGCGAAATCTTCCTCACCGGCTCGGTCGGATTGGCGCTCGGCGACAGCGAGCCGCAGAGCGCCGACGAAAGACTGAAGGACGCCGAGCTTGCGATGTATCATGCCAAGCGCAACGGCGGCGATCGCATCGATGTGTACAAGCCGGCAATGCGGGCGCGCAAATCCGATCGCCTCACGATCGCCTCCGATCTGCGCCGCGCGATCGAGCGCGAAGAGATCAATATCCTCTACCAGCCGATCGTGCGGCTCGAGGATCGCGTGGTCGCGGGCTTCGAGGCGCTGGCCCGCTGGAACCATCCGAAGCTCGGCCGCATGTCGCCGCACGAATTCATCAACATCGCCGAGGAAAGCGGACTGATCGTCGAGCTAGGCCTGTTCGTTCTCGAGCGCACTGCGCGGCAATTGAGCACCTGGCAGCGCACGTTGCGTCCGCGCGAGCCGCTGTTCGCCAGCGTCAATGTTTCCTCCCGGCAGCTGCTTCGGCACGATCTGATGCAGGATCTTCGCACGGTGCTGGCGCGCGCACCGGTCACTCGCGGTTCGCTCAAGCTTGAAATCACCGAGTCGGTGGTGATGGAAAATCCGGAACACGCTGCGCAAATGCTGCACCGGATTCGCGAGCTTGGCGCCGGCCTCGCGCTTGACGATTTCGGCACCGGCTATTCTTCGCTCGCCTATCTGCAGCGCTTTCCGTTCGACACGATCAAGATCGACAAATCCTTCGTACAGACAACGGCCAAGGGCACGCGCCCGGTCATCCTCCGCTCGATCATTGCGCTCGCCCACGATCTCGGCATGGACGTGGTCGCCGAAGGCGCCGAGACCGACTCGGACGCGGTGGAGTTGTCTCAACTCGGCTGCGAATATGCGCAAGGCTTCGTCTTCGGCGAGCCGATGACGGCCGAGCGCGCCCGCGACCTCATTCAAGCGCAAGCCAGAGAGAGCAAGTCGGCGCGACACGCGGTGCCCGCCGTCGCCACCAAGTAGCGCCGAGAGCTGCTACGCGTGCCCGGCTTCGCTCGAGAGCATCCCAAGATCGATGCCGATCTTCTTCAGCGCCCGCTCGTACTTGCCGCCGACGTCGGTGCCGAAGATCAAGTCCGAGTCGGGCGCGCAATGCAGCCAACCGTTGCCCTGGATCTCGCTTTCGAGCTGGCCCGGCGCCCAGCCGGCATAACCGAGCGCGAGTATTGCGCTCGCCGGACCATCGCCGCGCGCAATCGCCTTGAGAATGTCGAGCGTTGCAGTCAGGCAAATGCCGTCGTCGATCGGCAGCGTCGAATTCTCGATGAAAAAGTCGGCGCTGTGCAGCACAAAGCCGCGCTCGGTCTCAACCGGACCACCGCGCATGACTTTCACGACGCCGGCGCGCGACGGCAGCCGGATCACATCCGCGGCCGGGATGACATCAAGTTTCACCAACAGATCAGAGAAGTTGATATTCGGCGCCGGATGATTGACGACGATGCCCATCGCACCTTCGGACGAATGCGCGCAGATATAAATGAGCGAACGGGCAAATCGATCGTCCAGCATCGCCGGCATGGCGATCAGCATCTGGCCGTCCAGATAGCCCCTGCCCCGACCAGTATTCTTGACGGACGCGCCGCGCGGCAATTTCATACCCAAAGGTTAGCCCATCGTTTCGCATTTGCAAACGAATGGCCGCGGCAAAAGTTCACGCAATCTTGCCGTAGCAGTGGGCCCCGCCGCGACAGTCAGGCATAGGTATTCACGAGCATGAGAAGTCATGATCATGGCGGTCACGATGATGTCAGTAGCACGTGTGGACCGCTTCGCCTTAAGGACCGTCATCATGCGTAACGTTCTTGCCCATCCGTTAATGATAGCGACCGTCGCACTGACGTGCGCCGGCTATGTGCCCAACGCGCGCGCGCAAGACGCTTCGTCGTGGGACGGGGAGCCGCACGGCTCGTCACGCTTGATCGCCGGCGCGGCGCACAACACCGGCGACAAGAAGCTCGCGCGCGCCGGTATCGAAATCCGCCTTGATCCGGGCTGGAAGACTTACTGGCGCTATCCAGGCGATTCCGGCGTGCCGCCGACACTCGATTTTGCCGGTTCGGAAAATGTGAAATCGGTGAGCACACTGTGGCCGGCGCCCGAGCGGTTTGCCGACGGCGCCGGCGGTTACTCGATCGGCTATCACGGCGATGTGGTGTTGCCGCTGCAAATCATTCCAAACGATGCCGCCAAGCCATCGTTGCTGCACGTCAAGCTCGGCTACGCGGTCTGCGGAAAGCTGTGCGTGCCGGCCGAGGCGCGGCATACCCTGTCGCTTTCCGGCAAGCCGGGTGCCGAAGAGCCGGCATTGGCAGCAGCTGAAGCGCGCGTGCCGCGCCGTGTCGCGCTCGGCGCGCAAGGCAGTTTGACCATCGCTTCGGTCCATCGCGAAACCTCCGGCAAGCGCGCGCGCGTTGTAGTTCTTGTCGGAGCGCCCGACGGCGTTGTCGTCGATCTTTTTGCTGAAGGCCCGACGCCGGAATGGGCTCTGCCGCTTCCTCAGCCCGAGAGCAATGCTCTCGCGAGCCCGGACGGAATGCGGCGCTATGTTTTCGACCTCGACGGGCTGCCGCCCGGCGCCAAGGCCGAAGGCGCGACGCTCAAGATCACCGCCGTTTCGCCGACCGACGCGATCGAGGTGGAAGCGCGTCTCGACTAATTTGCCGGTTGCGTTAATTTACCCCTCCCAACTAACCCCCATTGGGATAACGAAAGGATTAGACACCATGCCGATCAAGGTTGGCGATCGTTTGCCGCCCGACATCAAATTCCGCGTCATGGGACCGGAAGGCCCAGCGGTGAAAACCGTCGAGGAGGTCTTCAAGGGCAAGAAGGTCGTGCTGTTCGCCGTACCCGGCGCCTTCACGCCGACCTGCAACAACAACCACCTGCCCGGCTTTCTGGCCAATGCCGACGCCTTCAAGAGCAAGGGCGTCGACACGATCGCCGTCACCGGCATCAACGACGTGTTCGTGTTCGACGCCTGGAAAAAGGCGACCGGCGCGGGCGGCAAGATCGAATTCCTGTCGGACGGCAACGGCGACTTCGCCAAGGCGCTCGACTTGACGCTGGACGGTTCGGGTTTCGGTCTCGGCACCCGCTCCAAACGCTACGCCATGCTGGTCGAAGACGGCGTCGTAAAGAAGCTGAATGTCGAGGACGTTGCCGGTAAAGCAGAAACCTCCGGCGCGGATGCTCTGCTCAAGCAGATATAAGACGACCTTGGCGGCGGAACAGTGCAGCGCCCGCAGTAGGCAAAATTACCTGCGCGTGCCTGCCTGCCGCCGCTTCAGGCTGACTGCGGCAATCGCTGCCGCGGTCGAGGCGAGCTCGCCCGCATCGGGCTCGCGCTCGAATTCCCAGACGCGCTGCGGCGGCGGCACATAGGATTGCGGCGCTTTGGCCCGGCGGTTCGATCGCGCAAAAAGATAGAGAAGAAGCTTGGCGACGCGTTTGAAGGTGCGTTTGCGCACCTCCTCGCGTGCGCGCAACGCCAGGATCAGCGCGCTCTTCCGGTCGAGTTCGACTTGCAGGCGCGCCCGTTCCGCATTCTGCCGGTCGGCGGCGCGCTCCGTCGCTTTCAGGCGCATCTGCTCCATATTGAGCTCGAGCCGACGCACCGAAACGGCGTACTGCGCCCGCAACTGATCCTTTTCGGCTTGAATCTCCTTAGCCGTCAGTGGCGTCGCATCGACCAGATCGCGACGGGTCAACCGCACCGCTCGCTGGTGAACGGCCGGGAAGAAAAGCAGCATCAGGAGGCAGCCGGCGAGGAGACCGATGCCGCACAACATCAGCGATTCAATCATCCGCCTTCATTCCCAGAAAAGCGACGATAAGTGAACGAGCACTTAAATTAACCGTGAATGCGTAAACGCATTCACCAACACGGCGCGATTTTCGGACGTTAACGGGCGGCGCGGCCCGCATTGCGGATCTCCGAAATCGCCTGCCGCGCCAATTCGTCGGCGCGCTCGTTCATGTCGTGCCCGGCATGGCCGCGCACCCAATGCCAATGCACCTCGTGCTCGCCGAGCGCGGCGTCCAGGCGCTGCCACAGGTCTACATTCTTGACCGGCTTCTTGTCCGCCGTGCGCCAGCCGTTGCGCTTCCAGTTGGCGATCCACGACATGATACCGTTGCGCAGATACTGGCTGTCGGTGTGGATATCGACCCGGCACGGCCGCTTGAGCGCCTCGAGCGCCGAGATCGCAGCCATCAGCTCCATGCGGTTGTTGGTGGTATTGAGCTCGCCGCCTTTAAGCTCCTTTTCGCGGTCGCCGAACGTGAGGATGGCGCCCCAGCCGCCGGGACCCGGATTGCCCGAGCAGGCGCCGTCAGTGTGCACGACGACGTGCGGCAAGGCCGAACTCACGGGGCGGCTACTCCATAGTCGCGCACGCTCTCGACTTTCTGGTGGAAACGGAGCTTGCGCAGATATTCGATCGGATCCTTTGGCCGCACCAGCGCGCCCGGCGGCACATTGAGCCAATCGACCAGCCGCGTGAGCAGAAAGCGCAGGGCCGCGCCGCGCGAAAGGAGCGGCAATTTCTCCCATTCGGCCTTCGACAAATGCCGGGTCTTGGCGTAGCTCGCGAGCAGCGCGCGCCCCTTGGTCACGTTATAGGAATGGTCCGCCTCGAAACACCAGGCGTTCAGGCAGATGGCGACGTCATAGACCAGCGTGTCGGTGGAGGCGAAATAGAAGTCGATCAGCCCCGACAATGTGCCGCCGAGGAAGAAGACATTGTCGGGGAAAAGGTCGGCGTGAATGACGCCCTGCGGCAGCCCTCGCGGCCATTCGCCTTCGAGTGCTGCGAGCTCGCGGGCGAGCAAACCGTCCAAGTCGCGTTGCACCTCGTTGGCGCGATGGTGGCAGGCGGCATAAAGCTGCTGCCAGCCGGCGACCGAAAGCGCATTCTCGCGGCGCATCGGGAAATCCGCGCCGGCGAGATGAAGCCGCGCCAGCGCCTCACCCAGGGCGGCGCAATGCTGCGCGCTCGGACGGCGGATCCACATGCCCTCCAGGAAGGTGACCATCGCCGCCGGCCGCCCCGCGAGCCGGCCCAGGGTCTCGCCCGCGCGGTTCTTGACCGGCTGCGGGCAGGTGATGCCGCGGCTTGCCAGATGCTCCATCAGCGCGAGAAAGAACGGCAAGTCGCGCTCGGCCACCCGCCGCTCGTAGAGCGTCAGGATGAAATAGCCGCGGCTGGTGTGAACCAAGAAGTTCGAGTTCTCGACGCCCTCGGCGATTCCCTTGTACGAGAGGAGTTCGCCGATGTCGTAGCCGGCGAGGAAGAGGGCGAGATCTTCCGCCGCGACATCGGTGTAGACAGCCATTATAAAGTCTCCAGCATCGTGGCGGCTAACCCGGGGCACGTGCCGCCGTCAAGATGGCGAGCGAACACGCTGCGCGAGAAGCCGATCGATGCCAAGCCGCTCTATCGGGCCCAAGTAGGTCGCGGTATGATCGCCGCAACTGCCCGAGCAAGACGGCAGATAAGCGGGGCGCCGACGCATGAAGACCATTCTGGTTCCCACCGAGCAAACAAGCGCGATGGAATCGGCTTTGAATTGCGCGCTGTTGCTTGCGGAAAAATTCGGCGGCCGGGTCGAAGGGTTTGCGCTGCGGCCGGCGGTCGCCGAGATGGTCGCCATGGACCCCGACGCCGGCATGACCATGGTGGCGGTGAAGGAAAATGACGCCGATATGGTCCGGCAGGCCGAGGAACTGTTCCGCGCCTTCATGGAGCGGCGCAACGTGCCGCAGCAATCCGGCGAGGCTGCGCCCTCGCCCGCAACCGCAGCATCCGCTGTTACTCGGGCCTGGAATGCCGATGCCCCGAGCGGCCACGATTTTGTCGGCAGCTACGGCCGGGTGTTCGACATCATTGTGCTGGCGCGGCCGGGCGAGGAATGGCAGAGCCCCTCGATGGTCACGCTCGAATCCGCCTTGTTCGAAAGCGGACGGCCGGTGCTGATCGCGCCCCCGGCTTCGCCGCGCTCGCTCGCGACCAATATCATGATCGCCTGGAACCGCTCGACCGAGCAGGCGCGCGCTACCGCCTTTGCCATGCCGCTCCTCAAGCGCGCCGAGCGCGTGACCATCCTGACGGTCGAAGGCGCGACCGTCGCCGGGCCGAGCGGCGAGGAGCTGGCCCGTTCGCTCGCCGCTCACGGTATCGCCGCCGCCACCATGACGCTTCCCGCCAGCAAGGCCAATGCGGGCGAAGCGATCTTGCGGAAGGCGGCTGAGCTCGACTGCGATCTCATCGTCAAAGGCGCCTATACGCAGAGCCGCTTGCGGCAGATGATCTTCGGCGGCACCACGCGTCATATCCTCACGAATGCGAACCTCCCGGTGCTGATGGCGCATTGATTGGCTTCATCCTCCACCGCGGAGCAAAGCGCAGCGGGGGAGGGGGACCATGCGAAGCATGGTGGAGGGGGCGTGCAG